>JANLSG010000106.1:0-8569 GCA_031362295.1 Chloroflexota bacterium | reverse complement strand
CAGGCCCGCGAGCGCGATCTGTGCGACGCCATGCCGCGGCCATGGCCTCAGCCCGTAGCGTCCACCAACGGCCTGCCGGGGTCATCGTTCGAATGCGCCACTTCGGTTGCTAGGCAAGCTCCGAAGCAAGCACCACCGCCTGGGCCCTGCTCTCTGCCCCCAGCTTGACCATAGCGTTCGAGAGGATGCGCGCGACGGTAGGACGGCCCAGCGCCATGCGCCGAGCGATCTCGGCATTGGTCAATCCGCGTTCCACGAGGCCAAGAATCTCCCGCTCGCGCCCCGTGAGCAGCCCGTCTGTCCTGCGGGCCGAGGCCGTGGTGGCGGGGCGTTCCCCGGCGAGCCGGAGCGAGCGTCGGACCCGGGCAACGAGTGGCTCGAAGCCGATCGCGCCTGCGGCAGCCTCGACCTTTCGGAGGCGCGCAGCCGCCTCCTCCATGCGTCCGGACCGCTGGGCCGCGTCGCCCGCTGCCCACCGGCAGATGAGCTCCCGCGGGACATGGAACCCGGCCCACAGCGCTGCCGCTTCGTCGAAGGCGGCAATGGCGGCGTCGTGCTCGGCTCGAGCAAGCGCCTGCAGGCCGCGGAACTCTGGGGCGGCGCCGTCCAGGAACCGGAAGGATGCCGCTATCGGGGTCGGAGTCGGCTCGCGCCCCAGCTCCACCTCCGCCCATGCCCGAGCCAGGGCCGGCAGGATGAATTCGGAGTCCGTAAATGCCGTGAAGGTGAGGGACCGCGAGGCCATTTCGAAGGCCCGCTCGGGTTGGCCGGCCCACAGGCACGCCTCGGCCCAGCACCACAGCGCGGAACCCCGGCTATCGAAATAGTCGCTCGAGTGAGGCTCGACCTCGGCGAACGTTCGCTCCGCTTCGTCGATGTGCCCGAGGAGCGCAAGCGCGAGCCCGCGGTGGTAGGCGAGCCGGTTGCGGGATTGCAGGCCGAGTGGCTCCTCCAGCATGGAGTCGATGCGGACGAGTGCGGTCGTGATCTCGCCCGCCCAGATCGTTGCCTGGCAGGCCTCGGCCCGAAGCTCCGCGGCGCGGGTGTGATAGCCCTGTGCCGCCAGTCGGTCCGCCCAGTCCAGGGCCAGCGTCACCGCAGCAGCGCCCCCGCGGAGCAGGAGCGTCATGGAATAGTGGTCCATCGCCCGCCCGGCGGCCGCTGCGAGGTCACCTGCGTTGAAGGCGTCGGCGATGGCTGACTCGAGCGCGCCGAGCTGATCGACCTGGCCGGCATACAGGCGCATCGCCGCAAGGTGGGCCGCGATTCGATAGCCATTCGCTCCCGGCCCGCCACGGGCCTGGACCTCCTCCACGAGCTTGATGGCATCCGCCAGCCGCCCGCGATTCACGAGCAGCGACGCCTCCGTCACCGTGAGCTCGATCAAGCCGAGGCTGCCGGGGGCCGGTCGCAACCCGCGGGCCGCCTCGATGACCGCCCAGGCCTCGTCGTAGCGCCCCTCGTTGTTCAGTGGGCCGGCCCGCGCGGCTGCACGAAGTGCCTTGGTGTCATCGTCCTCCCCGATCGGCGCATCCAGGAGCGCGAGCCCCTGCTCCGTCTGCCCCATGGATCCGAACAGGATCGAGGCATCAAGCCGAAATTGCGACGCCTCGGTCGCAATTTCGCTCGTCTCGGCCGCGATCATCAGGAGCATTGCGCGTGTTCGCGGATCGGTCGCAGACTGGAGTGCAGTGCGGGCAACCTCAAGCGCCTCGGCTCGGCGGCCGGCCGCGAGCAGGTGCCGCGCGCGCTCGGCCGGTTCGTCGACGGCCGCGCCGAGGCGAGCGTGCAGCGCCAGTCGCGTTGCGGTATCGAGTTGATCGACGATGGCCTCGGCGATGAGGCTGTGGCGAATTTCCACGGTGTCACGTGAGGCCCGGAGGAGCCCGAGAGCAACGAGCCGCTCGGCGGCTGGGCCCAGGGCGGCGGCTGCCAGCGGTCGACCGGCCAGTGCGACAAGCTCCAGGGCGCCACGGTCGCCCGGCGTGAGCGTCGCCAGCTGGCCGACGATCGCCCGCTCCAGCGACGTCGAGGATTGTCCGTGGACGGTGAGCTCCTCGATGAGCAGGGGATTGCCGCCCGCCAGGGTGACGACCCGCGCGAGCCGGACGGGCGGGACGTCCGGCCGGAGGCGGCTCGCCAGCGCGATGGCGGCGTCCTCGGCGAGGCCATCGAGCCGAACGATCGCAACCCCTTGCGTCAAGAGCGGCTCGAGCGCCGCGGGCGTTTGCTCGTCGCCATCCCGAATCGCGACGACGAGAGCGATGCGACCGATGAGCAGCGAAACGACCTGACGGGTCTCGTCATCGGTCCATTGCAGGTCGTCGACGAAGAGGACATCCGGACCGACCGCCCGTTCGACGAGCGCTGCCACCCGAGCTGGATCGCCGGTGTCTGCCAGTCCGACGGCACGCCTCAGGGCGAGGTACGGCAGCCACGACAGCGTCGCGAAGCCACCCCCTTCGCGAATCGACCGCCCCGTGGCGGAGACGGCCGCTCGGACGAGCGCGGTCTTGCCGATGCCTGCCTCGCCGATGACGGCGATTGGTCGGTCTGCGCGAATCGCCTCGACGACGACGGCGAGCTCGCCGTCGCGGCCGATGAGCGACGGGTCTCGCTCCATGTGGACATCGTGCCGGAATCCGGGCGCGTCGGCAGTGCCGCCGCGCACGTCGCCGCCCCCATCGGCGCGCCGGCTACAGGTGGGTGAGCATGACTTCCATCAGCTGCCGATCGATAGCGAGGGCGTTGTCTCCGCTGGTCGTGACCACGTTGGCGAAGAGGATCGTGTCGCCATTGAGCACGAACAGCTTGCCCGTATAGGACTCGAACGCGGCCTTGTCACCGATGCCGGCGACGGGGTCGGTGGTCATTCCGGCAACGAGCGATTCCCACGTGTCATAGCCCCGCCTCGGCTCGAAATAGATCGACAGGACGACCTCACCGTTCGCACGCGTATAGGTGCAGAACTCCGGGGCAAACTCGGCTCCGAAGTCGTTGCCGGTCGCCGTGAGCCCGCTCAGCCCAAGCGCCGTTTCCGCCTCCGCAGCCGAAAGGAGCTCGCAGGCGTGTTTCGCGTTGAGGACCGGTGGCGCCGTGACCTTGAGCTCGGGTGGCACGGTGCCCTTGGTCAGACGGGCCGTGATGATCTTGCCGATCAGGATCACCGCCTCGTGATCATTCAGGTTGCCGCCCCAGTCCGCAGCTACCTCGATCCCTCGGTCGCCGACCAGGAACATCATCTCGCCATAGCGGCTCACCGCTCTGTCGCCGACGCCCGCCACCTCCTCGTACCCGCCGGCCGCCAGGAGCTCGTCGAGCTGGTCGCGCCGTCCCTCGAGATTGCCGACGGACACATCCACCGACAGCGTCGGGCGGTCCTCACCAGGGCGGGTGTAGGAGCAATGCCCTGGGTTCCCGGCCTCGCTCGACGTCTCAAGGGGAGGGCTGTTCAGCGCACCGCCAGCCTCGTCGACTGTCAGAAGGGCGCATACGCCCCCGGCGACCTCGCCACCGCCGGTTGAAGCTCCTGGGCCGGTCGTGCCGCCGCATGCCCCGAACGTGAGTGCGACGAGCAGTCCGCCCGTCGAGACCATCGTCCCTCGCCCCATTGCCGTCGCCTCGAACGCCTTGAGGGCGGCGCGGACAATCCGCGGCCGGAGCCTCGGGGCCAATCCTTGGCAGTCAGGCTCCCTGTCGCATCGTTCGATTGCGCCAAGCTCTGGGGCGACCCGGCTAGAGCCAGGGCAGCTTGATCGGGAAGAACGCGTTGAGGAGCAGGCCGAGGATCAGCAGCGCGCCGGCGCGGCGCGTGTGGACGAACGCCTGGCCCACGAACCACAGCGGCCAGCCGACGTAGCTGTGCGGCGGCGTTTCCGGGCGGGGGACGTTGAAGACCTTGAGCACCTGGGCGAGTCGCGGCAGGCCGAGCACCACGAGCGCGACCCATGGCCCGATCCAGCCGACCGCGGCCGCGATGAGCACGATCGGGTAGAACGCGATCATCAGCCCCTGGGCGACGAGGCGGGCGTTTCGCTCGCCGAGCAGGACGGGCATCGTGTGGACGCCCTTCTTCTTGTCAGCCTCGATCTTGTCGATGTGCTTGCCGAACAGGACGGTCGTGACCAGGATCGCGTAGGGGAGCGACGCGATCCAGGCCCAGCCCGGGATCTGGCCGGTCGCCACGAAGAACGTGCCGACGGTCATGAGCGGGCCCCACACGATGAACACGCCGGGCTCGCCGAGCCCGATGTGCTTGAGGCGGATCGGCGGCGCCACGTAGAACACGGACACGAACAGGCCACCGAGGGCGAACGCGGCGACGAGCGGGCCACGCTGTGACATCAGGAAGACGAGGATCGCAAGGTCGATCGCGTTCATCAGGAGGATCGCGGCGCCGAGCTGGCGCTTGGTGACCCAGCCGGAGAGGATCGGGTGTGGCGCGTACTGCGCCCGGACGTAGTCGTCCGTGTCGATGCCGCCCTCGAGGTCGAAGTAGTCGTTGATCATGTTGTTCGCGGCGTGGGCCACGACGAGCCCGAGGATGGCAAGGGCGAGCAGCCCGTAGTCGACCGCGAACGGGCCACCAATCGGGCCGCCGCCGATCTGCGCGAGGCGCTCGGCGCCGACGGCGAGCAGGCCGCCGATGAGGCCGGCGGTGACGGTCATCGAGAAGACCGCGGCACGGGTGATGACGAGCCACTTGGACACGAAGTCCGGCGGGGTCGTCATGCCAACGGGCAGGTTGGCGGTGTTGTAAGCGGTCTTCCAGACCTTGAAACGGTCGGCGAGCACGGTGGTGGCCCTCGAAGCGCCCGGAGGATCAGTCCCTCCGAAACTTGCGCGTCGATAGTAGCACTATTCTTTGGCGCAAACGGATGATGCGGCCAACGTTCCCGAATTTCCATCCTTGCGGAATGGTCAGCTCGTTCGCCAACCTGTTCACCGGTCTGAACTGCCGGAACATGCTCGGCGCGATCCTCGCGATCGGGCTGTTCGTCGTCCTCCTGCTCTATGTATTCCAAGAGGTGTTCAGGGCTTACCCGAACGTGCCCCGAACTCCCGGAGCGGGCGGTACGAGCGGCCAGAATCAGGCGGGCCCCAATGCCGGCGCGGGTGGACCGGGCGGTGCCAGCGTGTCGCCGGTGGGGGTCCCTCGGATCAGCGAGCGGTTCTTCGACACTGGCACGAGCCACTCGTTGGTCACGGGCCTGTTCCAGATGGGCGGCGACCACGCAATCGACACCGTCGCGAGCTACGTCAGCAACCAGGGCAGAGCGACGATCGTGTTCGGAGCACCGGACCCCAACGCGCTCCTGGTCCAGGTCACGTTCAACGAGCCCGAGGACACGGTCACGGTCATCCAGGGCGATCGCCGGGTGACCGGCTCGGACGACGACTGTGTCTTCAACGTCACCGTGACCGAAACCCTCGTCGCAGGCCACATCTCGTGCCCCTTTGCCGAGGCATTCAACGGCGAAGAGAGCCTGGGCACCGCCAGCATCGAGCTCGACTTCTCCGGCGGCTCGCTGAGTTCCCGTTCCAGCGACGGCGGGGCTGGAGACCCTACGCCGATCGACTGATCCGCGGCGCGATCGAGGGGCGATCCGGGACCCTGCCGGATGCTACTTGGCCAGGGTCAGGGCTCCGCTCACGGCCGTGAAGCCGTCGTTGCAGGTCGCGTCAATCTGATCGGCGGACGCACCTTCCGTGAGCGCCACCTGCAGGCCGAGGAATGTCCCGCAGGAAATGCCGCCCGCGTTCTCGCCCGAGTAGTTGGAGGTTGTGCAGCCCGTCACCCGCTGCTCGTACTTCCACGAGAAGGAGATCCTGAACACCACCACACCTCGATCTCGATCGACCTCCGCCCAGATGTCGTCCTCGTAGCTTGTCGGTTGGTCGGTGAAGGCGTACGTCGCCGTGTCGGACTGGAGATCGTTGACCTGGGTGCAGTCTCCCAGCGGGGCCTCCGTGTGCGACGTCTCATTCATTCGAAAGCTGGATCCGGCGTCGATATAGCGCTCCTCCGGATCCGCGGGATCGCGAACCAGGTTGACCTCCACCGCGGACTCGAAGGTGACCTTGCTGAACCTGTGTGTGATCGGGTCCTCCGGGTCCTCCTGGACGATGAGCGCCATGATCGTTCCCTGGAGATGGCCCGCCGGAACAGAGGACGCGCCGGCCCCAATGTTGCCGGCAGTCGGCGTTGGTGCGAGGCTGGATCCGATCGCGCCCGATCCGGTCGCGGGCCCGCCCGACGCAGCGACGCCGCCGGACGGCGCCCCCGTCGCGCAAGCGGCAAGCAGCCCAGCCAGGACCAGTCCAGTCACGGTGTTCGAGCTTCGTAGCACGGCGTGCCCTCACTACCGGCCGCCGCGATCTCGCCGCGGTCGCGACCTTGACCATTATCGAACAGCCGATGCTGGATTCGAGCATCGTTTGGTTGCGCC
The DNA here is from genome assembly GCA_031362295.1 of Chloroflexota bacterium. Lineage (GTDB taxonomy): Bacteria > Chloroflexota > Limnocylindria > Limnocylindrales > CSP1-4 > UBA5189. The sequence continues at coordinate 2,120 of JANLSG010000106.1, read as the reverse complement.
AAATCTCGGCCTTTCGCCCATCGAAGCCGCCTCGACCTGCGATCATCGTCGTGATGCGACCTGAGGAGATCGGCCCGGAGCTGACCGTCGAGACCCTTGCCGTCCACGCGGGCCAGGAACCGGACGAGCTCACGGGCGCCGTCTCGCCGCCGATCTACCAGACCTCGACGTACCGCCAGCCGAAGGTCGGCCAGCCGATCGACGACTACGACTACGCGCGATCGAAGAACCCGACTCGTGACCGGTTTGAGCGGGCCGTCGCTGCACTCGAGGGCGGCGGGCAGGGGATTGCGTTCGCCTCAGGGTCAGCAACGACCGCCGCGATCGCCGAGCTGGCCGGCACCGGCACCGAGGTCGTCGTCGGTGACGACGTGTACGGCGGCACGTTCCGCTACCTCGACAAGGTGCGCGGTCCCAACGGCGTGACGACCCGCTACGCCGACCTGGCGGCCGATCCGGAGGCGATGTGGGAGGCCCTCTCCGAGAAGACGCGCCTCGTCTGGTTCGAGACGCCCACCAACCCGCTGCTCAAGGTCGTCGACATCGCCGCCTCGGCGGCCGTGGTGCGCGAACGCTTCGGTAACGGCCCGCGCCCCCTGATCGTCGTCGACAACACGTTCGCCTCGCCCATCCTCCAGCGACCGCTCGATCTCGGGGCGGACATCGTCTTCCATTCCGCCACGAAGTACCTCGCCGGCCATAGCGACACGGTGCTCGGCGTCGCGGTGACGCGCGACCCGGCCGTCGCCGAGCGCCTTCGTTTCCTCCAGAACGCGATGGGCGGCGTGCCCGGCCCGTTCGACTGCTTCCTCGCGCTCCGAGGCCTGCGGACACTCCCATTGCGCGTGGGCCGGCACGCGGCGAACGCGTCTGCGGTCGCGTCGTTCCTGGCCGGCCGTGACGACATCGAATGGCTCTCGTACCCGGGCCTGACGAACGGCCCCCACGCCCACCCGCAGGCAGCATGCGCCGCGCGCCAGATGCGGGCGGGTGGCGGCATGGTCTCGTTCGTGCCCGCCGCGCGCGGCGGTCGCTCGGCCCGCGAACGCGCGATCGCAATCTGCGAGGGCACGAGGATCTTCACGCTTGCGGAATCCCTCGGCGGCGTGGAGTCATTGATCGAGTTGCCCGCCGTCATGACCCACGCCTCCGTGGCGGGCTCGCGGCTGGAGGTTCCCGAGGCCCTCATCCGCCTGTCGGTGGGCATCGAGGGCGCCGTCGACCTCATCGCGGACCTCGCCCAGGCCCTGGATCGGTGCTAGGCGTCGCGGTGTAGAGTTCCGGGGCATCGACGGCCGCGATTCGGAATCGCGTCGGAGCCCGGGCGCCCACCGGACGCCTGCGACCCCTGACATGGATCCGAACGGGAGCGACGAGTGGCGATGCGGGTTCGGCGCGCGGCGCCAGCGTTTTCTCCGTTCGTGTGGCTCGTGGCCACGGCGCTGGTTCTCGGCGCCTGCGACCAGCCGATATCGAGCGGCGGGCCCACGTCAGGGGCCGTGCCTACCCGCCCCGCGGGCAGCGCCGTCGCCGCGACGAGCGGGGTCCCGCCAGCCTCCAGCGGACAGCCGAGCGTTTCGTCAGGCCTCCTCCTGACCGAGGTCCGATTCGTGCCCCTCGGGGGTGACCACGCCTTCGTCGAGATCTCGAACGTCGGCTCGACGGCGATCGATCTGGCCGGAGCCGTGCTCCGCGTCGGTGCGAAGGACCTTCGCTTCGACCGTCTGGCCGGGCCGCTGGCGCCCGCAGCGATCCTGCTCGTGCAGTTCGATACGCTCGACAGCAGCGAAGGCACCGTCCTGCACGCCCCGGCCGGCTTCGACCTGGCGCCGGACATCGGCACGGTCGAGCTGCTGGATAGCGCGGGTGTGACCCTGGACCGTGTCGCTTGGGGAAGTGCGCAAGCGGCGGCCGTTCCGACCGGGTCCGGCGGCATCGTTCCGGACGCGTTCGAGGCGGGGACCACGATCGCGCGGTCTCCAGGGGCGACCGAACCCGGTCAGCCCGACGATTGGGTCGTGACCGCCCGGGCCGACGCGTCGCCCGGCGAGCCGAATCCGATGCCCACCGTGAGCGTCATGCTGCCCTTGTCGGGGGCCATCCTCGAGCCGAGCGGTGCG
>JANLSG010000225.1:0-10081 GCA_031362295.1 Chloroflexota bacterium | reverse complement strand
GGTCACCCGTGCCGACGTTCGTGACCGTGATCCGGTATTCGACCGTCGCTCCAATGGCGACGATCACGCTCTTGCCATAGGTGCCGCCGGGCACGCGCACTTCCTTGACGATCCCGATGGCGCTGCCGCCACCCCCACCCGCGCTCGCGACGACGGTCGCGGAGTCGCGGACGGGACCGATGCCGGTTCCCGACGCGCTTGCCGTGTTGACGGTCGTCCCGTCGAGCGCGATCGCCGCATACACGCAGACCGCGCTGGCGCCGGAGGCGAGGCTGGTCGGGAACGTGCATGCCGCGGCGACGAGGTCGGTCAGGGAGTCAGACACAGCCAGGCCGGTCACCGTGTCCGGCCCGAGGTTCGTGACGGTGACGCGGTACCAGACGGTCGTGCCCGTGACCACCGTGACGAGGTCGCTCCACGGGCCGGCCTCGGCGGTCGCGACGACCTTGTCGATGCGCAGGTCGGCGACCGGCGACGGCGGTGCCATCACCGTCGCCGACGCGCTGACCGGGCCCGTCTCGTTGCTGGAGCCCGTGGCGGTGTTCGTTCGCGTGCCGACGAGTGCGACCTCGCTGTAGGTGCAGGTGACGGTCTCGCCCGGGGCAAGCGTGGTCGGGATGGTGCAGCCGGCGACGACGAGGTCCGTCCGGTTGTCGGTGAGGGTCACGCCAGTCAGGGAGGTCTCGCTGGAGCCGTTCGTGAGCGTGATCCGGAACCAGACCGTCGTGCCGGGCGCGACCGTCACGGAGCCCGCCCACGGGCCTGCCTGCGACGTCGAGACCTGCTTCGTGATCAGGAGCGGCCCGACGACCGGACGGATCCCCGTGACCCACGCGGTGCCGTGGACGGGCACCGTCTCGGTGCTGTCCGCCGTCGCGGTGTTCGCGAAGGTCCCCTCGCCCACCACCTCCGGGTAGAGGCAGGTGAAGGTTGCACCGACCGCGAGGGTGGCTGGGATGGTGCAGCCGGCACCGGCGAGGTCGAGCCGGTCGTCGATGAGGGTCACGTCCGTCAGTGGGACATTCCCGGTGTTGGTGACGACGATCCGGAACCAGACCATGGTTCCGACCGGAACGGTGACGGCCGCCTGCCACGGCCCGGCGGGATCGATCCCGACCACCTTTTCGATGGTCATGGAGACGCGTGTCGAGCCGGTCACCTGCGCGGTGCTCTTGTCCGGCGTCACGCCGTCAGCGCTCGCGGTGGCGGTATTCGTCAGCGTACCGTCGATCGAGATCCCCAGGTAGATGCACTCGAATGCCTCGCCGGCGGCGAGGCTCGTCGGGATCACGCAGCCGGCCGCCACGAGATCCGTCAGCGAGTCGGTGAGGGCGACGCCGGTGAGCGTCCCGGGCCCCGTGTTGACGACCCGGATCCGCCACCAGACGGCCGAGCCGGCCACGGTGTCGAGCGTCGTGGTCCATGGGCCCGTCGCTGACGGCGAGACCTTCTTGTCGATGTCGATGCCAGCCGGGATCGGCAGTCCGACGACGATCGCGGTGTCGGTGTCGGGTACGGACTCGGTGGCATCGGCGGTGGCCGTGTTGGTCGTGCTGCCGAGGGCGGCGATGGCGGTGTAGGCGCAGGTGAACGAGGCACCCGGTGCGAGGCTGGCCGGGATGACGCAGGCACTGAGGTCGGCGTGATCGTCGACGAGGGTGATGCCGGTGAGGGTCACGCCGCCGGTGTTGGTGACGGTGATGGCGAAGTCGACGAGGGTGCCGGCCAGGACGCTGATGCTCGAGGTGTAGGGATCGGCGGGCGAGGCGCGGACGCCCTTGGTCACCGAGATCTGGCCGGGCAGCGGCGGGCTGACGATGGGCAGCCCGGTGACGCGGGCGGTGGCCGAGACCGGGCCATGCTCGGCCGAATCGGCGGTGGCGGTGTTCTGGACGAGGCCGAGCGCGGCGATGGCCCCGTACTCGCACACGATCGAGGCGCCCGGGGCGAGCGTCGTCGGGATGGTGCAGCCCGCGGCGACGAGATCGGTCATGGAGTCGAGGAGGGTCACCCCGGTCGCGATCAGGTCACCGGTGTTGGTGACCACGATCCGGTAGATGACCGGCGTACCGGCCGTGACGACGAGGTCGGTGGTCGGGCTGCCGTCGGTCGTCCGGACGGTCTTGGTGATCGAGAGGATCGCCGGGCGGAGGCCGGTCAGGCGGGCCGAGTCGGTCACCGGCAGGGCCTGGTCGGCATCGGCCGTGGCGACGTTCGTAACCGTCCCCCGTCCGACCACCACGGCGTACAGGCAGGTGAAGCTGGCGCCCGCGGCGAGGCTCGTCGGGATCACGCAGCCGGCCGCCACGAGATCCGTCAGCGAGTCGGTCAGGGTCAACCCGGTGAGCTCGGAGGTGCCCGTGTTGCTGACGACGATGCGGTACCAGGCGATGGTGCCCTCGTATGCCGTGAGCGAGCTCGTCCACGGCCCGGTCGCGCTCGGACCCACCGACTTGCTGATGCCGATCGGGGGCGCGGGCGGCGGTGAGGAGCCTGGGTCGGTCAGGGGCTCATTCCGCTCGCCGGGCAGGAGGAGCGCGAGCCACAGGGGGAAGGTGGCGCCCGATGTGCTCGCACTGACGACCGTCGCGGGCAGGCTCTCCACCCAGGCCGTCGGGAGCAGCGGCGCCACGATCCGTGCAGCCTCGTCCTGCCACCACAGCTCGCACGCCGGGTCATACAGGTTGATCGCACAGGCGGCGGTCGTCCGCGCGCGCAGGAAGGTCCGGGTGGTGAAGACGTTGCTGCCCGTGCCGCCATTGAGGAGCAGGGGTGCGTGGTTCGCGTAGACCTGGAAGGTGTCGTCACCCTCCATGCCGAGGGCGGTGACCGGGTTGGTCGGGCCCTCGCTCAGCCAGCCGCGGACCGTCGCGACGATCGGGAACAGGTCCTCCGGCTCCAGGCTGCCGTGGTCGGTGCCCTCGAGCGCGTCGCGCTTCGAGCCGTAGACCTGGCCGAACTGGAAGAAGTCGTCCCCCAGCCCGCCGTCGATCCACACCGGCGCGCTCGTCCCGTCGACGGCGAACGTGTCGTTGCCGCCGTTGCCGTAGACGAACAGGCCCGTCCCGGCGTCATCGATGCCGGTGTCGTAGTTCACCCGCTGCACGAACTGTGGCCGCACGCTCGGGTCGAAGTTGGGATCGCTCGCGATCGCGTCCGCCAGGTCGTCGTGGAGGAGCGCGACAAAGGCCGAGTCCGTGCTCGTGATCGCCAGCCAGGCGCGCACCGCATCCGGCCACTGGTCCGGCTTCAGGTCGCGGATCGACGTCGTCTTCCGGAGCAGGAAGTAGTCGTTGCTGGCGTCCGTCCCCGCGACGAGCAGGAAGTCCAACCCGGTCGTGCCGCTGTCCAGCACATTGACCACGTAGTTGCGCCGATCGCCCTGGCTCCCGGTCGTGAGGACCTGGTAGAGGTCGCTCCCCTGCTGGCCGTCGAGCGTCAGCGTGTGGCCGGCCGCGACGTCCATCGTCTGGAGCTGGTTGACCGTGAACGAGTCGGCGCCGTCCGGGCCGCCGCCGGTCGTGACCGACGCACTGCCGTAGACGCGCGTCTTCGCGCGCAGGAACGTCTGGTCGAACGTGACCTGGTCGTCGCCGGTGCCGCCGAATACCTCGATGAGCTTGGTGTGCTGCGGCCCGGGCGTCGTGGTGCATGCCGCGTCGGAGGCGGTGACGGGGCCCTGCGAGGTCGTCCCGGCAACGGTCACCGTCGCGCAGACGCTGCCGGCGGGCGCCTTGGCACTCGCCTGGTACACCCAGACCTCGCTTGGCTGGAGGATGCCGTCATCGTTCGTGTCGCCCGACACGTACGCGGGCGTCACGTCATCGCTGCCGTCGGCCGGCGTGCCGCGATCGTCGATGACGGTGAGGCCGGAGATGTCGAAGTCACCCGGGTTCGAGACCCAGTACGTGAATTGCAGCGGCGCACCGAAGGTCCGCGCGAGCGCAGTCCCGCTCGTGTGCGCCTCGACTCCGTCGACCCGGTCCAGGACCGCGATCGCCGCAACGGGCTGGTGTGTCGGCGGTTCGGCGACGCCCGTGTAGCAGCCGGGGTTCGAGGCGCTGTCAGTGAGACCGCGGACGCCGACGCCGACGGTCACGTTCGCGCAATGCTCGCCCGCGAGGACCGTGGCGGTCGCCCGGTAGACCCAGAACGTCCCGTCGTCGGGGTCGCCGTTGTGATTCGTGTCGCCCGACACCAGCGTGATGTCCACGCCGAGCACACCCGGATCCGCAACGGTGATCCTGGTCCAGTCGCCGGCGAACGAGACGACGAAGAACCAGGTAACGGTGTCCCCCACCCGGAGGACGGGCCCGGTCGCGGCCGTGTCCGCGGCGAGGCCGGTGTACGGGGCGACCCCCGTCGACGTGTAGACCTTCGCGACCTTGACATCGCTGGCGACGATCGGGCCACCGGTGTACGAGACACCGGTGGATGCCTGGATCGGCTGGCCGCCGACCGTGCCGCTGACCGTTGCGGTGATAAGGAACGGACCGGTCGATGCGAACCGGTTGACCTCGAAGGTCCAGACCTCACCGGGATCGAGCAGGTGGTCCCCGTCGGTGTCTCCCGAGCGGAGGATTCCCGCGCCCAGGGACACCGGGAAGAAGTTGTCGTGCAGCGCGACGTTCGCGATCGGGATGTCGCCGGTGTTCGACACGAGGTACGTGAACGTCTGCGGCGACCCGATCGTCGGCGTGGCGTTGTTGACGCTCCCGGTGATCGCGAGGCCGGTCGACGTCGTCACGACCGGTGCGGGCCCGTCGCAGCAGTAGATGAAGTCCCCGCCGATCACGCCGCCAAACGTCATCGTGGAGGCGCCGCCCGCGAGCCCGCGGATCCTGACGAACCGGCCCGCGACGATCTCCGTCCCGGCCGGCGCGTTGATTCCGAGCTGCATGTACAGGTCGATGTCGAGCGCCGCCCAGACACCAGCGAGCTGGTCGTCCGGTCCGAGGGTCGTCGACGGGACGACCGCCTGCGGGTTGCCCTGCTGGACGAGGGCGGTGCAGCAGTCGACCGCGGCGGCGGCCGCGCCGGCACCGGTCGTCGGGACGAGGATGAAGAGGTCGTATGGTGGGGCGCGAGAACCCAGGCCGCCGACCACGATCAGCACGGAGCCCGTGTTGGAGCGCGCCGCCAGGAGGCGGAGCTCATTGTCGATCTGCGCGATGTAGATGGAGTCGCGCGCCGTGGCGTACAGCCGTCCCGAACCCGCGGAGCCTGCGGACGTCCGCAGCAGGATCGGCGCGCTGCCGCTGCCGATGCCGCCGCCGATCGCAGCCAGGTCGATGCTGTCGCCGACGATGAACGGCAGGATCGGATGGAACGCCCGCCCGTCGACGATCGAGCCCGCGCGGGTGGTGAGCGCGATGTCGGTCGGGACGGCGGCCCCGTGCTGGCCCGACCCGATGGCGTCGATCCGGAGGTCGCCCACGGTCTCGGTCAGGTACACACCGCCGATGTCCGAGGTCGCGGCGACATTCCCGAACGGGCTCGTCACGTCGATCTCGAGGAAGTCGTCCGGCGATCCGACGCCGCCGCCGAACGCGCGCATGATGATGAACAGGCCGACGACATCGGCCGGATCGTCGCCCGATAGGTGATCCGCCGGGTCGCCGTCGAGGATGCCGCCGGCGAACGTCGCCAGCGTGACCACGTTGTTGCGCGACTGGACGAGCCCGACGCGCATGTCGCCGGCGGTCTCGGTGAGGTCGATGGTGCCGTCGACGTCGACGTCGAGCCAGTTCGGGAGCAGCAGGTCGAGGAGGTCGAGCGAGCCGTCCACCGAGGTCGGGGTCGCGGACACGCCGCCCGCCCCCGAGATGCTCAGGGTGTCGCGAAGCGAGATCCCGGCGCCCTTGGCCCCGGCGGTCTCGACGCACGGCGCCCCGCACGTCCCGAAGAGCGTGAAGCGGCCGTTGACGATGACCGGGGCGACATGATCGAGCCCTGTCCCGGCGAACGCGTCCAGCGTGCGATCCAGCGGGGCGCTGCCATCGAGGTGGAAGTTCGTGGTGATCGGGCCGCCATCCGTCGAGAACGCACCCGGGTCGAGACCGGGTAGCGGCGCCGTCGTGTCGTCCGGACGGAAGTGGCGATAGACCGGCTTCGGCGTATTCCAGAAGGCGTCACCACCGTTCGCGAACCTGATCTGCACCTGGACAACGGACGTGCCCGCAGTTCCGATGCCTCGGAGGCTCGTTCGGAGCTCGACGTCGACGGGTCCGTCGGTCGCGAACAGGCGATCGATGCGCACCGTGAGCGGCGACGTCGTCGAGCCCGGCACGCGGTCGTGGGCGCGAATGCTCAGGCGGATGCCGGTTCCGGCCTCGGCGGCGAGGCGGGGCTCGGCGATCCCGCTGGCGGTCGAGCCGACGCGCGACAGAATCTGGTAGCGGATCAGCTCGAGGATCAGCCGGCCGTTCGCCGCATCGATCGAGCCGTTCGGGGCGTACAGGTCGATGAGGTTCGACTCGATGGCCACGCCCTGCGCGCCCAGGATCGACCCGAGCATGTTGACGACGCGCGTCAGCCCGATCGGATTCGTGATCCTGCCGTTGAGCACCAGCGTGCCCGGACCAAACTTCTCGATGTCGACGATCCCGTCGGCGACCCTGTGCGCGACGTTGAACTGGAGCGGGGTCCAGCCCGAGGTCGCGTTGCCACGGAGCGGCGTCAGGACGACCTGCGCGGGCGACGCCGAGGTCAGGATGAGCACGTTGATCGCCCCGACGCGAACCGTCATGTTGGAGTAGTCGAGGATCGTGACCGAGCCGATCGAGTCGCGCCACTCGAACGTCGGCCACGGGAGGTTGCTGACCGGGCTGCAGTTGGCGACGTCGTTGCGGATGCAGTCGCGGCCGTCCATCACGATGTCCGCATAGCCGGTCGCGGCGATCGGCGTGACCGTGTAGCCGCCGATCACCGGGACGATGCACCAGGGCACGTAGGTACCCGGCGTTGTCGGGCAGCCACCCTCGGGTCCCGCCGACGGTGTGAACGTGCCGCGGGCATCCGTGACGGTTACGCCGCTGGCTGCGGCAACGGTGCCGTCCGCCCGGACAACGAGCGTGACCTCGCCCGTGGACCCGCCGAGGATGATGACGTCCGCGTCCCAGCGGATCGGCCCATTGATCTCGCCCGGATATGGCTCCGAGTCGGCACCGCTCGTCCCTGTCGTGTCGATGTCGTCGTGGTAGCCGCAGTCGCCGCCGTTCTCGCAGTGGTGATCGACGTAGTTGTAGTCGATGAGTCCGTCCGTGTAGTGCTGCGGCCAGTCGACGCTGAGCACGTCGGTCTTCACGTACAGCGCGACCTGCAGGTCGGAGCGCGGGTCCCGCAGGCCGCCGCCCCCGTCAGGTCGCTGGCCCGCGGTCACCAGCACGCCCTGCTTCGCGATGACGGTGTCAAGGGTGCTGTCGGTGCCTTCCGCCCAGGCGTCCTGGGCGCACAGGAGGCAGACGCCCTGGCGGAAGGCGAACCGGTCGATCTTGACGGAGACGGTGAGCGCGACCAGGTCCACGCCCTGGTAGCCGGTGATCGTCGTCCGGGCGGTCGCCGGCTGGCTGTTGTCGAGATCGACGCCGAGCTCCACCGAGGTCGTCAGATAGGCGTCCACGAACGCCCGGGCCGTCAGCCCGCCGGCCACGGCGATCGACTCCGCCCAGGCACGCGCCGAGGCGTCGACGGACGTGAGCTCGGCGACCAACGAGATCGCGCGACCGACCAGCGTCGCGCCCTGGCCCACGAGCACGGAGGTGAGCGCGCGATCGTTGGGGAACCCGACGCGAACACCGTGCGGACTGTTGTTCGCGTCCGCGTCGGCACCCACGCCGCCGCCGTTCGAGTAGGCCTGCGAGTTGCTCGCCGCCCAGATCCTGAACGTCGCGGTACCGGAAATGATGTCGCCCGCCCGCACGGTCGAGCCCTCGCCGAAGACCACGGTGGTATCCGGATCGATCGTGACGGACGATTCGGCGACCTTCGCGGCCGCGAGGCCGCCGCCTGCCGCGTAGGCCTCTGAACGGGCCGTGTGATTCCCGCTCGCTGCCAGCGACACGTCCCCAGCGGCGATGATCGTGGAACCCGCACCGACGGACGCCTTGGTGGTGGCGTCGCCCGCGTTGGTGTCGGCATGCGTCCTCGCGACGTCCACCACACCACCGCTGCCGTTGTCGGCGTGGCTGTAGAGGTTGGTCGTCGATCCGGCCGTGATCGTCACGTCGCCGAGCGCGTCCGCTCGCGCCGCCCCGATGTTCGCAAGGACGGTCGTCCCGCCGTTCAGGGTGGCCGTCGGGACGCTGACGTTGATGACACCGAAGGAATCGCCGAGCGCCTCGGCGATCGATTGGCCGTTCCCGACGGCCTCGGTCGCGCCCTGGACGACCTGCAGGTTGAGGCCGAAGGGCGTGATGCTGCCGGACAGGTTGCCGAAGGTCAGGTCGACGTACAGGGCCTGGGTGCCGCTGCCGACCTGCAGGTCGACGGACACCAGGCTGAACGCGTGCGGGCCCGGGCGGCCTGTCGCGGTGAGGTCGAGCGCCTGGCCGCCCGGCGTCAGGGCGACCCCGATGGTGCCCTGGCCGACGTTGCGGTCGACGACGTAGTAGGTGTGGCCGTCGATGAGCGCGCCGCCACCGGCGATCCCGAGCGATCGCTCGAGCGAGTGCCGGTCATAGAAGTGGCCGCTCGCGGGCGCGGAGACGGTGACGAGCGTCAGGTCCGCCAGCGCGCAGGCGGTGACCTCCGTGCCGGCCACGCTGCACTCGAGGAGACCGACGAACGACACGGGCCAGCCCGCGAGCCTGAACACCTGGTAGCTCGCCCCATCGACGAGGCCGGTGATCGCGACGCCGCTCAGCAGGTGGTACGTCACCACGTCGCCGGACGAGAACGTGTTGCCCGGGAGCAGGAGGTAGGGCTGCGGCCCCGGATAGGTGACGCCGAAGATCGTGATGATGCCGTTCAAGGCGGTGTAGGTCGGGAAGCTGATGCCAGCCGCAGGGTGGTAGGTGATCGCCTGGCCGTTCACGAACGCGGCCGGCAGCGCATCGAGCGTCACGACGGTTCCGGCGACGGACGTGGCGACCGCCTGTGGCGCCGCAACGAACGGATCGCCCGTCACGAGCCGGATCGTGACGCTGTCGATGACGACGACGCGATAGCCGCCACACGGCGCGGTTGCCTGGCCCGCGGCGACGATCGGCGTCCCGGATCGCGGGTCGTACTTCACGCAGTCGCCGGTGAGGAAGCCGTGCGGCTCCGAGAACCGGATCAGCTCGCGATCGGGATCGATGAGCGATGCGTCGAACAGCGAGCCAAGTCGGATGACGCCATCGGTCAGGGTGTCGAGGACCGTGTACGTCTTGCCGGCGTGGAGGCCACCGATCTGGACGAGGCAGATCCCCGAGAAGAGCGAGACCGTCGGGCAGTAGGTCACAAGCGTGCCCTCCGTGGGCACGCCCGCGACGGTCAGGGTGTCGTTGGTGAGGTCGATCGACTGGATGATGCCCGGGGTGGACCCCGCCACCGTGCCGAGGGTCGCCGCGACCTGGATCGAGCCTGACGTCCAGATCCGCGTCCCGAGCGCGGCGTTGGTCCCGATGTACGCATTGATCGTGGGAACGACCGTTGCCACTGCCTCGGGGATGCCGACCTGCAGGACGCCCGCACCGTACGCGGTGGCCCTGGCGTCGGCCTCGGCGAGGCCCTCGGCGGTCACGGTCACGTTGCCGGAGACGCGGACCGTCGAGCTGCCGATGGTCACGCCGTCGCCGATCGCAGCGCCGATCGTCGGCGTCGACCTCGCGAATGCCTGGGAGCCGCCGATCGAGACGATCCCGGCGCTCCCCAGGGTGATCTTCGCGGACGCGAAGGCCGTCTTCATCTCGCTGCTGACGGTCACAGAGGACGCGTTCTCGATCGTCGTCGAGTCGCCGATGGTCGCCCAGGTGGAGCCCGTCACCGAGGCCGCACCGACGAGCCACGCGATCGCGACGCCGCCGCCCGACCCACCGCCGCTGTCGCTCCCGCTCCCATCGCCCTTCGACAGGTTCGCGATCGCCTGCTGCGAGGACGT
>JANLSG010000020.1:0-12159 GCA_031362295.1 Chloroflexota bacterium | reverse complement strand
GTTTTTTTTTCCTTGTGGGGGGGGGGGGTAGCCCGGCCGCGGCCCCCCGGGGGCGCCCGCCCGCTGCCGTTTCGGGATTAGCCCGGGCCTACTTGGGCAGGACCGTCTGGAGCCAGCCCTGGAGGAAGAACACGAGGAAGGCCGCCGAGACGACCCACATCAGCGTGTGGACTTCGCTCATCTTGCCGCGGACCACCTTGATAACGACCCACGAGATGAAGCCGGCACCGATACCGACAGTGATGTCGTAAGTGAGCGGCATCAGGATCATGGTGAGGAGGGCCGGGAGGCCGTCCTCGATGTCGCCGACATTGATGTCCTTGACCTGCGTGAACATCAGGTAGCCCACGAGGACGAGGGCAGGGGCCGTCGCGACGCTCGGGATGATCCCGGCGAGCGGGGCCAGCAGGATCGCGGCGAGGAAGAGCACGCCGGTGACGACCGAGGCGAACCCGGTCCTCGCGCCCTCGGCGACACCCGCCGCACTCTCGATGTACGTGGTGTTCGAGGACACACCGCCGAGGCCGCCAACGGCCGCCGCGACGCTGTCCACCATCAGGACCCGCCCGACACCCGGTACGGACCCGTCCTCGTTCGCGAGGCCTGCCTCGGCAGCGACGCCGGTGACCGTGCCCATCGTGTCGAAGAAGTCCGTCAGCATGATCGCGAAGATCACGAGGACGGCCGTGAGCACCGGCAGGACCGTGAAGACCTGCGTCAGGTCGAACGCGCCGAGCGTCGAGAAGTTCGGCGTCAGCACGAGGTTCGTCGGGATCTTCGTGACGCCCGCCGCGAGCGCGACGAGAGTCGTGCCCAGGATCGAGATCACGAGCGCGGCCTTGATCTTGCGCGCCCACAGGACGATCGTGATCGCGAGGCCGAACAGGAAGATGAACTGGGCGGCGGTCGTCGGGAACGACACCGTCACGAGCGTTCCGGCGCAGACCGGGAGCGGCACGAACGGCGAGCAGCCGGAGACCACCAGGCCGCCGTTGGCGAACCCGATGAACAGGATGAACAGGCCGATGCCAGCGCCGATCGCGCGCTTGAGCGCGAGCGGGACCGCATTCATGACCGCCTCACGGAAGCCCACGAGGACGAGCACCGTCACGGCGATGCCTTCGAGCACGATGACGCCCATCGCGCCGGCAGGCGAGAGGCCGCGGCCGGTCAGGCTGAATGCGACGATCGCGTTGATGCCAAGGCCCGCAGCGAGCGCCAAGGGGTAGTTGGCCCACGCGCCCATGGCGATGGTCATGATGCCGGCGATGAGCGCCGTGCCCGCCGACAGGGCAATGCGCCCCGGGTCGTCCGCGGCGAGGCCAAAGCCGTCGCCCAGGATGCTGGCGTTCAGGAACACGATATAGACCATGACCATGAACGTGGTCAGGCCACCGCGCATCTCGGTGATGAGGTCCGTGCCTCGTTCCGCGAACTTGAAGTAGCTGGCGATGCCACCCACCTGAAGTCGTCCCTCCTCCACTGGCGCGTGCACGCCCGGGCAAGGGGCGCGGACGCTGCTCCCTCCTCTAGCGGTCCCTGGGCAGGGTCCGCAATCGGGCCGATGGTACGCCCGCGGGATTGGGGAATTCGACGATTCGCGCAGGCGTCTCGGCCAGGTTCGCGGCCAGCCCTGGGCTACTCCTCGGCGGGCGCTGAATCGAGTCCCTGGAGCTCCATCTGGACGTAGCCGGACGTATCGAAGGCGAGCTGCTGCGCCTCGAATGGCGAGCCGGTTCCGTCGCCGCCGGGGGTGAACTCCATGATCACCGACTCGTCGCCCTGGACGAGCGTGTAGACGAGGAGCTGGTCCGGCCGCGTCGTGAAGTCGAGGTGCTCGAACGAGTCGACGTTGAGCGTGATCGCGATCGGCGTGAAGTATGTCGAGACGTCCGGCTGGTCGACGACGATCCGCTCGACCCAGCCCGTGCCGTGTGCCGCCACCTCGCGCCCGCGCAGGTATCGATAGGACACGGTCTGCTTCAGCAGGGGCCGGAGGAGGTTGAGCATGTCCTCGCGGCTCGTGACCACGCCCTGGTTCACGAAGAACTTCGCCGGCGGCTGGCTGGGCACGGGCTCCTCCTCCGGGGCACGCGGGAGGTGCGGGAACGATCGCGATGGTAACGCGGGACGGGCCTCGCTGAAACCGCAATCGTCACGCCCCTTCTCGGCCCATTCCTGCCGAACGAACACCAGGGGGTAGCTAGGAACGAAGAGCCGCGGTTTCCGACGGGAACCGGTCCAGTTTTCCGCGCGATCGTGCTCAACATCCGGGAGGGAGCCCGCCTTCCACGCCCGTGCGCTTGGCTTACTAACCGTGGGTGTTCATTCGATCGAAACCTCGTCGTCCCGGTCCGGGACATGCGCGGTCGGCCAACGAAATTGGCCGCGTATGATCCGAACATGCTCCTCGCGGTGGATGTCGGGAATTCGAACGTCACGATCGGGTCGTTCCGGAACGGCTCACTCGTCGCGGTTCGGCGCGCGGCCACGCCCCGAGGCGGCACGGCGGACGAGCTGGAACTGCTGGTCGAGGGCCTGCTCCACCTTGACGATTCGGCATTCGCCGATGTCTCGGCGGTGGTGGTTGCTTCCGTGGTGCCGGCGGTGAGTGCGGCCCTGGAAGCTGTCACCGCGCGGCGGGACCGGCCGTTGCTCCTGGCGGGCGCCGGCACGGTGCCGTTGCCCATTCGCGTGGACCGGCCCGGCGAAGTGGGTGCAGACCGGCTCGTGAACGCGCTTGCCGCATCTCGCCTGTACGGGACGCCGGCGGTCGTGGTGGACCTCGGCACGGCGACCACGTTCGACTGCGTGGCGGGCGATGGAGCGTTCGTTGGTGGAGCCATCGCGCCGGGCATCGAGCTCGGGCTCGATGCGCTGGCGACGCGAACCGCGAAGCTCCCGCGGGTGGAGCTGCGCGTGCCGGACCGGGCGATCGGGCGGGACACGACCGCCGCGATCCAGAGCGGCGCCGTGCTCGGCTACCAGGACCTGGTCGCCGGGCTGCTCGTGCGCATCCGGCGGGAACTCGCAGATGCGGGCGACGTTTCGCCGGCGGAGGTGCACGTGATCCTGACCGGCGGCCTCTCGGTGATGCCGTGGGCTTCCACGCTCGAAGGCGTCGAGGCGATCGATCCCGACCTCACCCTCAAGGGCCTCGCGATCCTCCACGCCGAGGTCGCGGGAGGCCAGCCGCTCAAGCTCGAGCTCGCGTGACGGCAGCGACGGCCGGCGGTGCTCGCCGCCTCGAAGGGCGGCTCATCGGGCTCGGCGTCACCGGTTCGATTGCCGCGTACAAGGCGGTCGAGCTGCTGCGCCTGCTCACCGCGGAGGGCGCCGACGTCGTCGTGCTGCTCTCGCCCTCGGCGACGCGGTTCGTGGGTCCCCTGTCATTCGCGGCGCTGTCGCGCCACCCGGTGGAATCGGACGTGCTCGACCTCCTGCCGGACGGCCGCATCGGTCACATCGTCATTGCTGACTCCGCCGACGCGCTCGTGGTGGCTCCGGCAACCGCGCACTGGCTGGCGTCGATGGCGAGCGGGTTGTCGGGCGATGTCGTCACGGCCGCGGCACTCGCGACGAGCGCGCCCGTTGTGGTCGCTCCGGCCATGGACGGCGACATGTGGACGCACCCCGCGACCGTCACGAACGTGGCACGGCTGCGCGACGGCTTCGGCTACACGGTAGTCGCGCCGGAATCGGGGCCGCTCGCGTCTGGACAGTCGGGGGTCGGGCGGCTTGCCGAGCTGCCGTCGATCGTCGATGCGGTCGTCGCGGCCGTGGCCGACCGGCCGGTGCGCCAGCCGAGCGCCGGCGCTCGGCCGCCGGTCGCCGCCGGGCCCCCGCGCGAGGCGGATCTCGTCGGGCGCCGGATCGTGATCACCGCGGGCGGCACCCGCGAGCCGATCGACCCCGTCCGTTACATCGGCAACCGCTCGACCGGGCGCATGGGCGTAGCGCTCGCCGAGGCCGCGGCTGCTCGTGGCGCCGCGGTCACGCTGATCGTGGCCGCCGTCGAGGTGCCGCTCCCGGATTCGGTCGACGTCGTCCGCGTCGAGTCGACCGCCGAGCTTGGCGTGGCGCTTCAAGCCGCGATGCGTCCGGAGGACGGCGCGGCTGCCGACGCGCTCGTCATGGCCGCCGCCGTCGCCGACTTCACGCCGACCATCCGCTCCGAAAGCAAGATCGCTCGAGCCGACGGCCTGACCCTCGAGCTGTCCCCCACTCCGGACCTGCTCGCGGGGGTCGCGGCCTCGATCGCGTCGGGCGGCGGCGCTGCCCCGGTGCTCGTCGGGTTCGCGGCGGAGACCGGTGGCTTCGATCGAGCGCCGGCCAAGCTCCGCGCCAAGGGCATCGATCTCCTCGTCGCCAACGACGTGAGCGAGCCCGGCTCCGGATTCGGGACGGACACGAATCGGGTCACGATCCTGGATCGCGCCGGGGTGGTGGACGAGCTTCCGCTGCTCAGCAAGCGCGAGGTCGCCGATCGGATCCTGGATCGGGTCGCACGGGCGTTGGACGCACGCGACGCGGCGGCGCAGACTGCCGACGAGCACGCCATCCCAGCCCAGGAGGTGCGACCCGCATGAGCGCATCCGAACAGCCCGTCCGACGCCTGACGACCTCCGACATCGGTCGCATGTATGCCGATGGCGAGCGCATCCCGATGCTCACCGCATACGACTTCCCGACCGCGCGGATCCTCGACGACACCGGCATCCCGATGATCCTCGTCGGCGATTCGCTGGGGCAGGTCGCGCTCGGCTACGAGTCGACCGTGCGCGTCACCATGGACGAGATGCTCCACCACACGCGCGCCGTCGTGCGGGGCACGAAGCGAGCGCTCGTAATCGGCGACATGCCCTTCCTCTCCTACTCGACGATCGAGGAGGCGACCGAGAACGCGGGCCGGTTCCTCCAGGACGGTGGCGCACAGGCGGTAAAGGTCGAGGGCGGCGTGCGCAGCGCGCGGATCGTCGAGGGGCTGGTGAAGTCCGGCGTACCGGTCATGGGGCACATCGGCTGGACACCGCAGTCGCAGCACGGCCTCGGCGGCAAGGTCAAGGTCCAGGGCAAATCGCGCGATGACGCTCGGGCGATGCTGTCCGACGCGATCGCGATCCAGCAGGCGGGCGCGTTCGCGATCGTTCTCGAGCTCGTTCCCGAGCAGCTCGCCGCGGTCATCACATCGCGACTGCGCATCCCGACGATCGGCATCGGCGCCGGCCCGCACTGCAGCGGCCAGGTCCAGGTGATCCCGGACCTGTTGGGCCTCGGCGACTTCAAGCCGAAGCATGCGCGCGCCTACGCCGACCTCCAGGGCACCATCGCCGCCGCCACGAAGGCGTGGATGGCCGACGTGACCGCCGGCACGTTCCCGGGTCCGGCGGAGACGGTCCGCATGGACGACGCCGTGCTCGACGAGGCGCTCGGTCGGAGTGCGGAGGATCGCGCGCCAGGGGCGGTCGACACCTCCGTTGCCTCGATGATCCCCCTCGACCGCGACCTCTAGCGCTCCGCCCACCTCGCGGACCCCCCCGCCAGCCTCTTTGTCGCGTGAACGCGACAAGCGTCGAAGAAGCAGGCTCCGATCGCGGTCGTACGACCATCGCCGTATGGGTTCCGCGGCCACCAACGGCGTAATTTGCCCGAGACGAGCAACGTCCTTCGCGCGTTGTCGCGCCCACACGACATTCAACGAAGATCAAGGCGGGGATAACCGGAACGTACCGCCAGCCGCTGGCGCACTGTCGACGCTTGTCGCGCCGGTGCGACAACTGACCAGACAGAGCCCGAAACGACGCAATGGTCGGCCTGGCAGGGACCAAGTTCCACGCTGTCGCGCCGGCGCGACAGATAAGGCAATCTCGGGTCGCTGGAGGTCGGGCGCGGCGGTTCAGGCGAGGGCGGCGATCTCGGCGTGCCGGAAGCAATCCGCCGCGTGGTCGTTCACCAAGCCGGTCGCCTGCATGAACGCGTAGCAGGTCGTGGGCCCCATGAACCGGAACCCGCGCTTCTTGAGGTCCTTCGACATCGCCTGCGATTCGGCGGTTTCGGCCGGTACGGCGCCGCTCGCGAAGGCGTTCTGGAGCGCGTGCCCACCCACGAACGACCAGATGTAGTCCACGAACGACAAGCCGGACGCCTCGAGCGCGAGCAGCGCCCGCGCGTTGTCGATCGCCGACTCGATCTTCGCGCGGTTCCTCACGATCCCGGCGTCGAGCATCAGTCGGTGGACGTCGTCCGGCCCGAAGGCCGCCACGCGCTCGGCGTCGAAGCCCGCGAATGCTGCGCGATAACCCTCCCGCTTCCGCAGGATCGTGGTCCACGAGAGGCCCGCCTGGGCGCCCTCCAGCACGAGCATCTCGAAGAGGTGGCGCCGGTCGCGCGAGGGCAAGCCCCATTCCTCGTCGTGATAGGCGAGGTACGCGGGGTCCGTCCAGTCCCCCCAGCTGCATCGGGTCAGGTCGTCGTTCGTCATCGATCGGCATCCTAGCCGCGGTCGATTGTCGTAGCCTCACCGCGTGGTTACCCGCGAATCACCTGCCACTCATCTGCAAATTGTCAGGACGCGCGCCGAGCTGCGCGAGGCGCTGGCCTCTGCCCAAAGGCCGGTCGGACTCGTGCCCACGATGGGCTGGCTGCACGCCGGCCATCGAGCGCTCATCGCCCGCGCCCGCGCCGAGAACGCGACCACCGTCGTCTCGATCTTCGTCAACCCGCGCCAGTTCGGCGACCCCGCGGACCTGGCGCAGTACCCGCGCAACGAGGACCGCGACGTCGCGATCTGCGCCGAGGAGGGCGCGGATCTCGTCTTCGCACCGTCGGTCGAGGAGGTCTACCCGCCGGGTCACGACACGTCAGTGCGCGTCGGCGCGGTCTCGGAGCCCCTCGAGGGCGCGGCCCGCCCGGGCCATTTCGATGGCGTCGCGACCGTCGTGGCGATCCTGTTCAACCTCGTCGGCGCGGACCGGGCCTACTTCGGTCAGAAGGACGCCCAGCAGCTCCTCGTGATCCGCTGTATGGCGAAGGACCTGGCGATCCCGATCGAGGTCGTCGCCCACCCGACCGTCCGCGAGCCCGACGGCCTCGCGATGTCATCGCGAAATGTCCACCTCACACCGGCCCAGCGCGCCGCTGCGCCGGTCGTCCGACGCGCGCTCCTCGCGGGCCGCGCCAGCTGGGAGGCGGGCGAACGGTCGGCCGATGCGATCCGTGCCGTGATGCGGTCAACGATCGCTGCAGAGCCGCTCGCCACCGCCGACTACGTCTCCGCGGCCGACACCACGACGCTCCGTGAGCTCACCGAGATCGACGGCTCGGCGCTCCTTTCGATGGCCGTCCGCTTCGGCCCGACGCGCCTCATCGACAACGAATCGCTGGGCTGACCCGCGGCAGTAGCCGCCTGGCCAGCCCAGCAACCTGGTCTGTCGAAGAGCTCCAGCGCTACCGCTTCAACGTAACTCGCGCTTCAGCATCAACGTTGTCGCAGCCGCCTTGACCGCACGCGACGGCGAACAGCGTGACGCTCGCCTTGCCACCCGCAAACTTGCCCGATGAGCTGAGGACATCGACTGCCCACGGATGCGCCGTGCCGTCGCAGGCAAATTCCGTGAAGCCTTGGCCAGAGAACTTGATTCGACCAATCGACTGGCTGACCTGGACGTCGATGAAGTTCTTGCCGGACTCGTCGCCGCCTGTGCAGGTGACGGTCCCGCGAATCGTCGCCGCGCCCGTCCGGGCATTGAACTGCCCGGCCGCGGCGATCGTCACGGTCAGGACCGGAGGCGGCGGGACTTCGCTGACGGTGATGCCAAGGTTTCCGCCGTTGCCGCCGCCGTCGCCCTGGTCATCGAAAATGAGGATCGCGTATGTCTCACCCGTCGACGTGGCGAACGACGCCGAGCCGGGGGCGCAGGTCAGGACGGCCAGGCTGCCTGGTGCGCCCGTCGCGACGAGGACACCGGTCGAGTAGTCCGAGGCGTAGGTATCGACGAGAAGCGCGCCGTTGCTGGTCGCCGTGATCTCGTACCAGACGCTGGCATCAGTGACAGGGGCACCACATTGGGCGTTCGCTTCCGCGTCGTCAGCGTCCGTCGATGCCTCGGTCGTGTCGACCGAGTCGATGAACGGGATCGACACGATGCTGGTCCGGCCCGCATACAGGTCGCTGCCTGGTGCGGCGGCGAGAACCGGGCCAACGAGTCCCAGACTGGCGAGCGCCACGATGGAGATGAGGAGCGCTGCGCGCTGCATTCCAATTCCTTCCAGTGACCGCGTCGGGCAAGACCGGGTCACCGATCGGTGGCTGGTCGCCTCAGCAATCTGACGCTCACCCTCCCGATGTGTTTCAGAACATACTCGGGGGCGCCATTTGCAGGCGCCTCGACGCGAAGGACCCGCCCTGAGAGAGACGCCGCGGACGGGATCAGGCGCAGGTGACCGCGCTGAGGTTCATCGTGACCAGCACGTCGGGCTTCGGGAGCTCACGAACGCCGACGACCGTTCGGGCGGGCCGGTGCTCCCCCATCTTCGAGACGTAGGCGGCGTTCATCGAGTCGAAATCGGACATCTCGGCGAGGAACACGTTCACGTGAACGACATGCTCGAGATCCGACCCGACCGACTCGAGCATCACCCGGAAGCTGTCGAGGATCTGCGCGGTCTGGGAGCCCACGTCAGGGCCCGCGAGCAGCCCCGTGGCGGGATCGAAGCCGGCCGTCCCGCCGATCGTGATGAACGGCCCGACCTTCGCGACGTGGTTGTACGGGCCGATCGGGGTCGGCGTGCCGGGCGGCGTGCTCGTCTTGACCTTCGGCATCAGGCCGCTCCGAATCTCGCTTCCGTGGCGACGCCGAGGATCCGGTCGATGTCGAGGTTCGACGCCACCAGCTCCTTGATCATCTCGATCTTCTCGATGTCCGCGGCGTGCGTCTTCACGAGCAGGTCGTGGACCTCCGAGGCCACCGTGTACGTGTCGTCCGGCACAAGGGTTGCGAACAGATCCGCGCGCCGGATGGCCTCGATGACCGCCTTGCGCGGTCGATAGCCGCCGGTCAGCACGAGACCGATCGCTGCGCCGGCGTGACGATCGTCGAGGCCGAGCGTCGGGTGCGTGAGCTCCTCCGTCGTCGCGGAGCGGGGCGTGCCCATGAGGTGCGCGGTGGTGAGGGTGAGGATCACGTCCTCGCGGTCGCCGGGCACGATGACGAGCGTCTTCGGCCCGACCCGCTCCAGCATGTGGCCCGGCTCCATCGCGCCGATCGCGACGCCATCGATGACGCGCTCCAGGTCCGGCCCGGGATGGATCGTCTCGCCCTTCACGCCCTCCAGGATCATCTCGAGCGTGGGGTTCGAGAGGATCGGGCGGACCGGCAGGATGCCCAGCAGCGGGATCCCGTACGGCGCGAGTCCGCCTTCGAGCACCTTCTGGATCCCGGGTTGCGCCTTGACGTCGACCTTGTTCACGATCGCCCCGGCGACCTTGACGCCGTGGCTCGCGAACAGGGAGGCGTTGAGCACGATCTCGTCGATCGGCCGCCCGACGCCACCTTCGCTCACGATGATCGCCGGCGCACCAAGGGCGGCCGCCACCGTCGCATTCGAGAGCCCGATCACCGCCCCGACGCCCGCATGCCCCGTGCCTTCGATCAGGAGGACGTCGTGGCCCGCGAAGTGCGCGTGGGCCGCCGCGATCTTCGCCGGCAGGTTCTCCACGACCTCGCCAGCGATGTAGCTCTTGGTGAACCCTCGCGGAATATGGACGGGACTTAGCACCGAGTACGGCTCGGGAAGATGGAAGGTCGTGCGCATGAGCACGGCGTCCTCGTCGGCCGGCTCGCCGTCATCGATCACGGTCCGCTGCCCGACCGGCTTCATGAAGCCGGCCCGGAGGCCGCGGCGCAGGAAGCCCTCGAGGAGGCCCAGCGAGGCCGTGGTCTTGCCGCGGTTCTGGCCCGTTGCGGCGAGGTAGAGCTGTCTCACCGAGTTGGCAACCTCCCCACTCGAGTCAGCATTCGCTCTCCGAGGTCCAAGGCCGAGCTCCGCGAGGCCATTGGCCCGAGGATCTACGAGCGCGTGGTCGTCTTGCGCTCGATCAGCGCGACGCCGTCGCGGAGCCGCGCGACGGTCTCCGCATCGACCGCCTCCGTCTCGAGGTACGGACCGAGCCGGTCCATCACGTCCGCGACGAGGCCGAGGAAGACCGCGGCGTCGGCGACGAAGAACTGCGGCTCGTTGTTGTAGCGGACGAGTGTGAGCCGGCCCTGGAGGACGCGGCGCTCCTCGACGTGGGCGATCTGGGTCGCGAAGTTGTGGCCCTGGATGCCGTCGGGGTTGTTGAGGAAGTTGAGCGCGTTGTCGATCGCGAGGCCGAAGCGGGCGCGCCACGCGACCAGCCGTTCGTGGACCTCCGGCGGGATGCGAACCTCGGCGACCTCGTCGAACACTTCAGGCGCGACAGTCAGCAGCCCGACCAGCGTGGTCCCCGGCCGCGCCCCGAGCATCACCTGGAGGCTCCTCTCCAGCGTGAACACCTCGCTGTCGAAGCGCGGGCTCGTGATGACGTCGGTCAGGAGATCCTCGACGTTGTCCAGCGCCCCCGGCTCGCCGAGCGAGTTCGAGAGCGTGAGGATCTCCTCCTTGAACAGGAACTTCTCTTCGTGGTCAAGCACGGCGCGATCCTAGCAGGCCCCCGATTCGCGACTCGTGAGCCTCGACGTTTCGAGCGGCATCACCGTACGGTCGGAGCCAGGCGCGAATTGGCGCGCGCCGCGATAAGCGGCTGTGCAGCGTGGCCGGTCATCGTTCGGGCGTGCCAACACGGCGTGGACCTCTGACACGCGGAACCGACACCGGGCGCAGCATCGTCCACGCGCTCATGCGCGAAGCAGAAACGGCGCGTATCGGACACGGAACCAGTTACGCGGCGATCGGACGAGTACTCAACCTCGGTTCTGGCCAGGTGGCGCGGATCTTCCGGGGCCAACCGCCGGACGTCTCGATTGTCCGGGCGGCCCAGGTCCTCGAGACGGTCGGGCTGGAGCTGTCGGCTCGAGCATTCCCGGCCGGCACGCCGGTCCGCGATGGCGGCCAGATCGCGCTGCTGGCTCGGCTACGTGGACGCATCCATCCTGCACTGCCGTGGCGCGAGGAAGTCCCGGTCGTCGAGCTGGCTACGGCAGGGCTCGTGGACAGACGAGCGTGGGACGCGGGCATCGACGCGCCGGGCGTGCGCGTCCGGATCGAAGCAGAGACACGTGTCGGCGACCTGCAGGCCCTTGAGCGCCGGCTTGCTCTGAAGCAGCGGGACGGCCTTCCGGGCTGCATGATCCTGCTGCTCGCCGACACTCGGCACCATCGGACCTTGCTGGAGGATGCTGGCGACGGGCTCCGAGCGCTGTTCCCAGTTCGACAGCGGGCGGCGCTTCTAGCTCTCCGTGCGGGCCGATCGCCCGGCGGAAACGCGCTCATCCTCCTCTGACTGGCAGCGCCGTGCCCTCTGACGGCGGCGCAATACCGGGGCGTTCCTGCGTCGTCGTGCGATTGGATCGCAACAACGTCGGTCGAACGGCCTGCCAAGGTGGTCGGAGACCCGCGCGCGGGCCCGATCGAGGCGCTGACCCGCCAGAGTTGCGATCCGATCGAGGGTTTGGCGGTCGAACGACCCGGATGGCGCGTTCGGCCGTCGTTGGTGCGATTCGATCGAAGAACGACCGGTGGCGGAGTGGGCGGAGGGGGCCGGGCGGAGGGGGCCGGGCGGAGTGGGCCGGGCGGAGTGGGCGGCGGAGGGGGCAAGGCGTGGCCGCGGGGACCGCGGCGCTGAAACGTCGGGGCCGCGTAGCGCATCCGGGGTAGCAGAAGGCCCGGCCGAAGCCGGGGCTTCGGTGTGGTGCGGTGCCTGGTCGCTCGCGGCGCGCGAGCGAGGGTGATTACGGGTAGAGGCCGCGGAGCTGCGTGGCGTCGGCGACGCGCTGGACCGCGAGCAGGTACGCCGCAGTCCGCATATAGCACTTCTCGCGACGGGCGATGGCGAGCGTCTCCTGGAACGCCTTGACCATGATGCCCTTGAGCTTGTCGTTGACGAACTGCTCGCTCCAGTGGTCCCGGTTGAGGTCCTGGACCCACTCGAAGTAGGAGACCGTGACGCCACCGGCGTTG
>JANLSG010000058.1:0-40030 GCA_031362295.1 Chloroflexota bacterium | reverse complement strand
CGACGTGGGGCTGCCGAAGGTCACGATCCTATTGAATTCCATTGGAGACGCGGCTTGTCGGCCGGCGTATGTCGAGGAGCTCTCCGCCTACTACCGGGCGCACCTCGGGGACCTGCCGCCGGTGGAGCGCGCGCGTTTGGAGCGAGCGCCGCTCCGGCTCCTGGATTCCAAGGATGCGCGGGTAGTCGCGCTGAACGCGGCCGCTCCCCAGATCACCGACCGGCTGTGCGACGCGTGTGCCGCGCACTTCGCGGCGGTCCGCACGCACCTGCACGCGGTGGGCGTCGAGTACGAGCTCGCGCCGCACCTCGTCCGCGGCCTCGACTATTACACGCGCACGGCGTTCGAGGCGTACCCCGTGGGCGCCGAGGGCCAGCAGTCCGCGATCGGCGGCGGCGGGCGATACGACGGGCTCGTGGAGCTGCTCGGCGGCCGGCCGACGCCGGGGATCGGGTTCGGGCTGGGCCTCGATCGGGTGCTGCTTGCGTTGGAGCAGGCGGGCGTCGCGCCCACGGTCGAACCGGCGCCGGTAGCGGTCGTCGTCGGCAGCGATCCTTCGGATACGGTCACCCGCCTCCGAGTCGCCACGGAGCTGCGTAGCGCCGGGCTTGCCGTCCGCGCCGAGCTGGGCCAGCGCAAGCTCGGCAAGCAGCTGGAAGCGGCCGCGCGTGACGGCGCGCACTTCGCGGTCATCCTGGGCGACGAGCTCGGCGGCGGGCACGTCCAGCTGCGCGACCTCGAGGCCGGCACGCAACGTCCGGTTGCGGTTTCCGGCCTCGCCCGCGAACTGGAACGAGCCACGAAGTCCCATCGCCACGGGATTGCCAGCGGGCCTTCGCCCGACGCCTGACCCACTCGCCGAGCGGCCGCGCGGGCGACCTCGAGGCGGCGCTCCGTCGTGGCCTCCCGAAAACCGACGATTTGGAGATGGTTCCGCTGAAGCGGAACCAACGCGCCGAAGGCCCGAATCGCCTGATCCATGCGCGATCCTCGACACGTGCCCGCAAATTGATCGGGCCGCTCGCTCTTGGGGCTTCTTCCTCCGCCCAGTGGGCTTTCGTCCAGCTCCGTCAGTCACTCCGGCCTCGTCCCCGACGGCATCATCAAGGCGAGAGCCCAGCCGGATGGACATCGTTTCCCGATCGTTTTGTTGCCTACCCGACGCACGGCACGGCTGCGAATTCGGTCCAGGGTCCGATGGTTCCGCATGAGTGGAACCATCGCATTGCGGCGACTGGGGCGAGCATGCCTATGTGCGCGCGAGTCGTGCGCGCGAGTGGTGCACTCGGCCGTGCACTCGGGCCGTGCGCTGGGTCCCGTTGGGTTCAGGGCCCTGGGCTCGTGGCACCCCGTGCGCGGAGCCATGTCGGCCCGAGGCGATCGATGACTGCCAGCCCCACCGCGGCGCACGCCGCGACGAGCTCCGCATCCGATACCACGCGCGCCCTGAAGGGCTGGCGGACGACCCGGCCGCCGACGTCGTACACGGAGACGGCCGATACGAATGGCGGATCGAGCCGAACGTCGACCATGCCCAGCCCGCCGCCCGGCACCGGTCGGACCTCCGCGGCAGTCTCTGCCCAGTCGATCGGATGGTGCTCGATGAGGAGCTCACCGCCGGGCGCGAGATGTCGAACGGCGAGGCCGAGCAGCGCCGCGCGGACGTCCGCTTCGGGGCGGTTCACGAGGTGGCTGCCCAGGACGACGACGGCGAACTTTCGGCTTTCACCGAGAAGGTCGATCTCGTCAGCGGACGTCGACGGGTCGACGACGAGCTGGCGAATGCCGGCGCCGCCCGTGTCGAGATCGATGCCGAGCTCGCCGAGCGCCTGGACGATCCGTCCTGCGCCCCACGTGCCGTCGATGATCGGGCCTCTTGCGGCGTCCTCGCCGATCGGGCGGCGACGACGGATCAGGAGGGAGCGAGGGGCGGGACCGGGCATCGCGGGCGTCAGTAGGTCAGGGTCCGATCCGCTTCGAAGGCGAGCTGGACGAGGACCTCCGGCGGTGCGAACTCGACCGCGAGCCCGCCAAGGGTCTCCGGCGTGAGCGCGCGGGCCTTGCTGGACATGCCGGACGCGAAGAAGCGCGCCCCG
Source organism: Chloroflexota bacterium (assembly GCA_031362295.1). Taxonomy (GTDB): domain Bacteria; phylum Chloroflexota; class Limnocylindria; order Limnocylindrales; family CSP1-4; genus UBA5189. Next base: position 37,934 of record JANLSG010000058.1, on the reverse strand, counting down.
CCCGCAGCCAGCGCATCCACGTGCTCACGCATGGACCCGGTGCCGATCCCGATTCCGGCATCCAGCGTTGCCGGGCGAAGGAGGCCGACGCCATCCCCGGCAAAGAACAGGTCGACATCGTGGCCCTTGGCCAGCGCCGTTCGGGCGACGAGCAGGCCGAGCGCGGCGCGCGTCGGGTTCTCCGGGCCGGTGGCGATGTGGACGAGCAGGCGAGTCATTCGCGCTTCCTTTCATGCTCCGAGCGGCGCTCGATACCATACCCGGGCGATGCCCCCGTCAACGAACTCATTCGCGAGCCCGTACCGCACGCATTCCTGCGGCGAGCTGCGGGCGTCCGACGCCGGCAAGACCGTCCGGCTCGCGGGCTGGGTGAATCGGCGGCGCGACCAGGGCGGTCTGATCTTCCTGGACCTCCGGGATCGGAACGGCATCACGCAGGTCGTGATCGATCGCACGGATGCCGCGGACGCGCATGAGACCGCCGCGAGGGTGCGTGGCGAGTTCGTGGTCACCGTGACCGGGACGGTCGTCAAGCGGATCGAGGGCACCGAGAACAAGCGGCTCGCCACCGGCGACATCGAGCTCCAGGTCACTGGGCTGGAGATCCTGAACGAGGCGAAGACACCGCCGTTCTACGTCAACGATCCGGATGCGCAGATCGACGAGTCGCTGCGGCTCAAGTACCGCTACCTCGACATCCGGCGCGAGGCAATGGCCGGCCGGCTCCTCCTCCGCTCGAAGCTGGTACACGCCATCCGGGATGCGCATCACAAAGCCGACTTCGTCGAGATCGAGACGCCGAACCTGATCAAGGCCACGCCAGAGGGCGCGCGAGACTTCCTCGTCCCGAGCCGGCTCCAGCCAGGGAATGTGTACGCGCTCCCGCAGAGCCCGCAGCAGCTCAAGCAGCTGCTCATGGTCGCGGGCGTCGATCGTTACTTCCAGATCGCGCGCTGCTTCCGCGACGAGGACCTCCGCGGTGACCGGCAGCCGGAGTTCACCCAGCTGGACCTGGAGATGAGCTTCGTCGATGAGGCCGCGGTGATGGACTTCGTCGAGTCGATGATCGTCGAGGTTTCGCGGGTCACCGTGCCGGACCGGCCGCTGCAGTCCGTGCCCTTCCCGCGGCTGACCTATGCGGAGGCAATGGCGCGCTACGGCTCGGACAAGCCGGACCTGCGATTCGGCATGGAGCTGGCGGATCTCGCTCCCGCGCTGACCGGCGCGGACGGAACGCCGAATTCGGGCTTCCGCGTATTCGACGACAACCTCACCGCCGGCGGCGCGGTGAAGTCGATTGCGGCGCCCGGCCTCGCCGGCGCGACCCGGCGCGAGATCGACGAGCTGGTCGAGAACGCGAAGCGATTCGGCGCGGCAGGTCTGGCGCATTTGGCCGTCGAGGAGACGGGCGCGGTGAAGGGCCCGATCGTGAAGTTCCTGGGCGACGACGGGGCGGCGCGGCTGGTCGCGGCCGCCGGCGCAAAACCCGGCGATCTGGTGCTGATCGTCGCGGATACCGCGAAGGTCGTGAACGACGTGCTCGGGCGGTTGCGGATGGAGCTCGGGGGCAAGCTCAGCCTCGCGGACGAGAACGTGCTCGCCTACGGGTGGGTGACGCGCTTCCCGATGTACGAGTGGGACGCCGAGAACGAGCGCTGGCACGCGACCCACAACCCGTTCTCCGGCGTGCTGCCGGAGGATGAGGCGCTGCTCGTGACCGCGGACGGGGATCCATATCGGCCCTCGCCCCGCGACCCCGCTGGCAAGGCGCGGGCGATGCAATACGACATCGTGCTCAACGGCTGGGAGCTGGGCGGCGGCTCGGTCAGGATCTGGAAACACGATCTGCTCATCCGGAGCCTCGCGCTCCAAGGCCACTCCGCCGAGGGGATGCAGGAGAAGTTCGGCGCGATGCTCGACGCGTTCGAGTTCGGGGCGCCGCCGCACGGCGGGATCGCACTGGGGATCGACCGCTGGGCGGCCCTGTTCTCCAAGCAGACCAACATCCGCGAGGTGATGGCCTTCCCGAAGACCCAGTCGGGTGGCGACCTCATGCTCGAGGCACCCTCCGCGCCGGAGCAGGAGCAGCTCGACGAGCTGGGTCTCAAGTTCGTGGGCGTGCAGCGCCGAGCGGCCGCGGAGAATCTCGCCTGACGAACCCCTCGAGCGGCTTGGGGTTCCTCGAGCCGATCGCTCGCAGGCCTCGACTCGCAGCGCTCCTCGGGGCGATGTTCATCGCGTTCTCGGGGATTTTCTACCGCTACGCCGACGTGTCGCCCTCGACCGCGACGGTCTTCCGCTGCCTCTACGGCCTGCCGATCCTGGCCCTCGTCGGCTGGTACGAGCATCGGCGCTATGGCGCGCTCCCGTCGCGCGCCGTGTGGCTCGGCGTCATCGCCGGCGTGTTCTTCGCGGGCGACCTGCTGTCGTGGCACCACGCCGTGGACGCGGTCGGGGCGGGTCTCGCCACCGTGCTGGGCAACCTGCAGGTCCTGTTCGTGGGACTCGTGGCCTGGCTGGTGTTCAAGGAGCGGCCGCCGCGTGGCGTGCTCCTCGCCATTCCGATCGTGCTCGTCGGCGTCGTGCTCATCTCGGGCGTGATCGGCAAGGGTGCGTATGGCGTCAATCCGCCGCTGGGCGTCTCGCTCGGCATCTTTACGGGCATCTCGTACGCGGGCTACCTGCTGATCATCCGGCGCGGCTCCAATGACCTGCGCCGGCCCGCGGGGCCCGTCGCGATCTCGACCGCCTCCACTGCCCTGGTGGCGATCGTCGTCGGATCGTTGCTCGGCGAGCTCGACCCGATCCCGGCCTGGCCGGCGCACGGTTGGCTCGCCCTGCTGGGCATCACGTCGCAATCGATCGGCTACCTGCTCATCTCGATCTCGCTGCCGCGACTGCCCGCCGCCCTCGTCTCGATCATCCTGCTCGCCCAGCCCGTGGCGACGGTGATCCTCGCCCGGTTCCTCCTGGACGAGAGGCCATCGATCGAGCAGTTGCTCGGCGTCGCGCTCGTGGTCGGCGGTATCGCGGTCGCGACCTTGCCGGTTGGGCGGCTTCGTGACAAAGTCACGAACAGGACGTCCCAGGCGCCGACAACCTAGCGAGGTCATTCGTGACGCTCGAGCCCAGCGAAACCGACCAGCCCGACCACGGTCCGACACCTCCAGCGAGTCCGGCGATCACCCTGCCTCCGCCACCGGGCAGAGGTCCCTCGCGCGAGTACCGTGCCAGCGTCACGTTCATGATCGGTGGCGCGGCCATCCTGGTGGTCCTGCTGCTCCTTTCGGGCAGCCTGCTCCAGGCGGCGCCGCCGATCCGTGGCGTCTTCGCGCTCGTCGGCGTGCTCCTTGGCATCGTCGTGATGTTCGGAACGGCCTACGGGCTGTCCAATGGCCGAGGCTGGGCCGTCGCCGTGGCGACGCCGATTCTCCTCCTCCTCGTGGTCGCCGGCGTCGTTGAGACGATCGTGGCACTCACGCACAGCACCATCAACATTCCGATCGGGGCCCTCCTCGCGCTCTGGGCCCTGCGGGCTCCGATTCGGACGCAGGCCGATTCATCAGGAGGCTCGCCGGCGTGGGGCCTTGCCGGGGCGCTGGCCTTCGGCGGCATGCTGCTCAGCGCCGGCTGGCCGGTCGTGAGTCCGCTGCTGCTCCAGGCCGGTGGGCCGTTCATCGTCGGAGCGGCCTCGCTCCAGCCAAGCTTGAAGCTGACCTGTCCCGGAACTCCGCGGTCGGCCCCGACGAGGGCGAGCGTCACGTACGACTGGCGCTGGTCGCGGGCCGAGCCGTGGGCGGCCGGCAACGACACGATCACGCTTGCCGCCTACATCGATCGGGCGGAGGACTCGGCGGGCTACGCCATCGATTGGTCGACGCAGGGCAGCGCGGGAACCTGGCAGTCCGACATCATGATCTTCGACCCGCAGGGCGTCGTCTTCGGGATCGATCTCGCCCGGGCCGGATTCACCCCGGGGTCGGTCGGATTCGGGCTGGAATCCTCGAGCGAAGGCGCGTCAGCCCACGGGTCGATCGACATCCAGGCTACCTATCTGCACGCCCCAGCCGACACCGGCGGGCCGGACTCGCCGGCCGTTTGGCAGGTCATCACGCAGGCGAGATGCGAGTGGTGACCCTGGCATAGGCCTCCCGCGCCGGTCGTCGCTAGGATGGGCGACCGCCCCTGGAGACTCCACGCGTTGACCGATTTCGAAACCGTCCGGCGCACCATCTTCGAGATCGAGGGACCCGCCGACGGGTCGCTCGAGGCGCGCGCGGCGATGGCCCTCAAGCTGCTCGCGGTCCTCGGCTATTGCGGGGTCGCGCTCGCGATGTTCCCCGGGACCACGCCGGTGGCCACGCTCCTGACCGTCGCATTCAACATCGCCGCGTTCCTGCTTGCGACGGTCCTCTTGCTCGTCGGTTTTGCCCTCGACAAACGCCGGCCGTGGGCCGTGGCGGCCGTGCGGCCACTGCTCGTCCTGCTCATCCTGTCCGGCGTCGCGACGATCGCCGTCGCGTGGAGCGAGAACCGGATCCGGGTGCCGATCGATGTCGCGCTTGCCGGCTGGGCGCTGCTCAGTCCGGCGGACATCAAGCCGATCGCACGGCCCGGCCCGCGTAGCCTGTCGATCGCCGGCGCCGGCGTCGTCCTGCTGGCGGCGATGCTCGCAAGCCCCCAGCTGTTCAGCTGGGGCGGCGCCTTCGACGTCAATGAGCCGGACCTCCGGGTGGGTCTCACCGCTGAGTGCGGCACGACCGGCGGCGGCCCACCCGACAGGATCACGCTGCGGTACGAATGGTCGTGGGCTTCTTCCGCCCCGCTGCCGAGCGGGACGGACATCGTGGTCCTGGGCTGGACGGGCGCCGACGGCCAGGGTCGCCCCCTGTACACGATCGACGACATCCCGGCCACCGAGGCTGGCGTGTACTCCGGCCTGACCGGGTACCCAAGCACGAGGATGGCCGATCAGGTTGCGAGCGAGTCGCAGGGCTCCTTCCGCTGGGCGCTGCCGCTCGACGAGCAGCGCTTCGCGCCCGGGCATATCGAGCTCGTCCTCGGGCGCACGCAGGTCGCGCCGTCGGACCCCGCGCCACTGAAGGTGACCGCGTCGTACATCCACCTCGGACTCTGGCATCACGCCGCCACGACGGTCACCTGCTCGTGGTGACGCCGGCTATTCGCTAGCGGCCTGCTCGTACGGGGCGAGCGCCGGGCCATCGATGGGGGAGTCCTCGCCGGCATCCGCGAGCGCGGCGCCCCATTCGTGGCTGTGTGGCGCGGTGGGCTCGGTCGGCCCGAAGTAGGTGGGCAGCTGATCGCGTGGCACGCCCGCGTCGTGGGTGACGCCCGGATCGCCGACCTCGACCGCGCGACTCGGGACGCCCGCCGACACGAGGTCGGCGAGGATGTCATCGGGCATCCGGTCCGGCGCCACGGAGGCGAGAATCGACGCTCGCTCACGTGGCAGGAGCACTGGCCAGCCCGCCTCGCCCTCGTAGGCAGGGCGGAGCATCGTTCCGCGGTCCACGCCATGCGCCTCGATGAGCGAGGTGATGGTCTCGGGGCTGACCCAGACCATGCCCGCGGGCCAGATGAACGCACCACTGAGGTCGTTCACGAGCGAGGCTGCGACGTCGATGCCGCGTACCATCTGCCGCGCCGGCCCGCCGTCGGGCATCGGAACGGGCTCGGCGAGCGTGACGGACGCGCCCGCGAGCGATGCCGCGACCGCGCCATCCGGGTCGAACGACACCACCACGATCGGCAGCGCCCCGCCGGACCAGGCCGCGTCCGCAATCCGCCGGACGCGGCTCTGCCCCTCGACATCGGCAAGCGCCAACTCCGGGCTCGAGGCAAGGATCACGGCGGCAACGGTCACGACCCGATGCTATCAGCGGAAGGCGCCGGGACTACGCGCATACGGCCGCCGCATCGACCCTCCATGGGAAGGTGGTACCGAGGCCCGGAATCGTCACGGTCGTGCTGTCGTCATCGACGAATGTCGTCGTGATCGTGACCGGCGCTGGGTCGAGCGTCATCGTCACGCTGCCATCCTGGTTGACGGCGATGTGGGCCTTGCCCGTAGCGCTCTCCCTGGTGCTCGCCCCCGCCGCTGGGAGCTCGTACGTCGTCTCGAAGGTATAGGCGCCGGCCAGCGTGGTCACATCGATGGTCACACGCCAGACCGTCGTCAGGACAATCGCGTCGAGGTGCTCCTCGCTCGTAACCGTCCACTCCCCGCCGATGCCCTCGCATTTGACGCCCCGGATCTTGCCCGTCGGCGTATCCGCGTTGGTGGTCCACTTGCCCACCTTGACCGTGAACGTCACGCTCGTCGTGCCGATCCCGCGATTGGAGACGGATTCGAGCTGCAGCTCGCCCTTGTCGCCGGGCTTCGGGCCGGCGGTGTACTTGAAGGTCGCCGGCGCGGGCTGCTTGACGCCCGCCGGGTCGACGCTCTTGACGCCGATCAGCGTTGCGGCGACCGGCTTCGTCAGCTCATTGCCCTCGAACCGCTGACGGACCTTCGCGACGACCTCGGTGACCGAATTGGCATCGACTTCCCCACCGGCCGGTGCCACGACGACCTCGATGCACTTGCCGGAGCGCCAGAAGGTCTCGGCGTTCTGGCCCAGGAGGTAGGCGCCTGCAAACACGGAGGTCAAGGCGCTCGTGAACAGCGGGCGGAGGTCTGCTGCCGTCGCGTTCTTGCTATGGTCGATACCGAGGGCCAGTGCGCCGGCGTTGTGGCTCAGGCCGGAGAACCCTGGACCAGCGCCGTATTCAACGTGCGTGTCGATCCCGAGCTCGTGCCCGTCGCTCTCCGCTGTGGGGTCAACCGACTCGTCTGCCTGCACATCGATCGTGAGCTTGGAGATATTCGCCTCGTCGTCGACCGCGATGTCGAAGTCACCCGACAGGTCTCGAGACCAGCCCTGCCCGCTCGACAGGTTCTCGAACGACGACAAGCGCACCTTGCCCTTGCTCGAGCCGTTCGCATCGGGGCAGCCATCGATCTCGACATGCGCGATCGCACGTCCGATTGAGTGGGCCGTCGCGCCCGAGACGGTGTTGGTGACAAGGCCTCTCAGGTCGAACGTGAACTCGGCGACGACACGGCTGCCGGTGCCGGTCGCCGTCCCCTTGCCCTCGACCTCGATCGTCGTCACGGAATCGCCCTTCGTCGTGGTGTTGGTCTCGTTCACGGTCAGCTCCTGCGTGCCTGGCAGGCCGAGGGCCTGTCCGGCCGCCAGCGCTGCACCGAGCAGGGCCATCGCCGGGGCGGAGGCAGCGCGCGGGGCCGAAAGGATTCCCCGGGGCAGGACGACAGAGGCAAACTGGGAACTCCGACTCGCGGTCGGCAGGTCGATCGAGAATTTCGCGGCGAGCGACAGGGCAGCGGCGTCGAGGGCGGCATCCGCGCCTGCCGAGAGCGCCTCCCAGCCAGATCCGACCGCTGCCGCGAAGCCCGCCTGCGTTCGGAGTCGGGCGCGGTCTTCCGCTTCCTGCCGAGTGAGCCCGCCGATCGGGTCCGCGGAAGGATCGACCTGGGCGGCCAGGTCGGCCAGCTCCAGCCCAAGCAATCCAGAGGCCGTCGGGGTGCCACTCGACGTCCCAGTGGACGTGCCAGTTGGAGCACCGGCGGGCGTCCCGGCGGGGGTGCCACTACACGCGGAGAGGAGCATGAGGAGGGCGAGCGGCACCGCGAACGGTCGCACCCCATCGGCTCGGAATCGCGCCATGGGGTACCCCTTTGGATTTCGGCTGAGGTGCCGAGCATGGCAGATACCGGCCGGCGCGCAATTGCGGGCAGCCACAAACTTTGAGCCGGGTGCGACAATCCCTCCCCCATGACGCAACCCGCCGGCTCCGCCGTGCCCCCTGAGACGCAGGTCCGCGAGCACCTCCGCAATCTCGCCATCGTGGCCCACGTGGACCACGGCAAGACCACGCTCGTCGACGCGATGCTCCGCCAGACCGGTGCGTTTCGCGCGAACGAGGCGCTGGTCGATCGCGTGCTGGACTCGGGCGATCTGGAGCGCGAAAAGGGGATCACGATCCTGGCCAAGCAGACGACGGTCGACTACGACGGTGTCCGCCTGAACATCGTGGACACCCCGGGCCACGCAGACTTCGGTGGCGAGGTGGAGCGGTCCCTGCTGATGGTCGACAGCGTGCTGCTGCTCGTGGACGCGGCGGAAGGCCCGCTGCCCCAGACCCGGTACGTGCTCCAGAAGGCGATGGCTCGGCGCCTGCCGGTCGTCGTGGCGATCAACAAGATCGACCGCGGTGACGCGCGCGCCACCGAGGTCCTCGACGCCGTCTACGAGCTGTTCATCGACCTCGGTGCAGACGACGACCAGATCGACTTCGCGGTCCTGTACACGAACGCGAAGGCCGGCACGGCCACGCCCGATCTCGCGATCCCCGGTACGGACCTGCGCCCGCTGTTCGACAAGCTCATCGAGGTCACCCCGCCGCCGCGCCACACTCCCGGACATCCGCTCCAGCTGCTGGTCACGAACCTGACCGCCAACGAGTACGTCGGGCGGATGGCGGTGGGCCGGATACGCAACGGCACGATCCGCATGGGCCAGCGCGTCACGGTGGTGCGCGAGGAAGCGGACGACACGGCCGGCGACGTGGTGCCTGGGCGGACGGTGACGTTCACCGGCTCCGTGACGGCACTCCAAACCGCGCACGGCATCGACCGCGTCGATATCGAGGAAGCGGGGCCTGGCGATATCGTTTCGGTGGCGGGGCTGCCGGACGTCACGATCGGCGACACGCTGACCGATCCCGGGGATCCGCGGCCGCTCCCACGCCTGGACGTTGACGCGCCGACGTTGCGCATGACATTCGGCGTGAACACCTCGCCGCTCTCCGGCCGCGAGGGCAAGTACGTGACCTCGCGCCAGATCAAGGCGCGGCTGGATCGCGAGCTGCTCGGCAACGTCTCGATCGAGGTCTATCCGACGAGCTCCGGAGACACCTTCGAGGTCCGCGGCCGAGGCGAGCTGCAGCTGGCCGTGCTCATCGAACAGATGCGGCGCGAGGGCTACGAGCTGACCGCCTCGCGCCCGGAGGTGATCCTGCGCGAGACCGCCGACGGCCTCCAGGAGCCGTACGAGCGGATCACGGTCGACATCCCGCCCGATTACATCGGCGAGGTCCAGTCCGCGCTCGCGGGCCGCAAGGGCCGCCTGGAGCAGATGTCCACCGACGCCGACGGTCGCGTCCGGTTGGAGTACGTCCTGCCGGTCCGCGGGCTCATCGGCTATCGAGGCCAGCTCCTGACCGAGACGCGCGGTACCGCGCTGCTCCACCAGATCGGCGAGGGCTACGGGCCGTGGGCCGGCGAGGTCACGCACCGGACGGCAGGCGTCCTCGTCAGCGACCGGACCGGCAACTCCAACGCCTACGGCCTGTTCAACCTGCAGGAGCGCGCGGAGCTGTTCATCGGCGCGGGCGTCGAGGTCTATGAGGGCATGATCGTGGGCGAGAACAGCCGCTCCGGGGACATGGACGTGAACCCGGCGAAGGAAAAGAAGCTCACCAACATCCGGACCCACTCGCACGACGAGGCACTGCGCCTGACGCCGCCTCGCCCGCTCACCCTCGAGGCCGCGCTGGAGTTCATCGCGGAGGACGAGCTCGTCGAGGTCACACCGCAGTCCATCCGCTTGCGCAAGCGGACCCTCGCGAAGACGGACCGCGAGCGCGAGCGCGGCAAGGCCTTTGATCGGGAGCGCGAGGAGGCGCTGGCGTGAGCCAGCCTGGGATCCGCGCGGCGTTCAGTACGTGGCCGGACTTCAACGAGCGACTCCGGACGCGCGTCGCGGCCCTCACCGAGGAGCAGCTCGCCCTCGTCCCGGGTCCTGGTCGGTGGCCGCTCTGGGCATCGATCGGCCATCTCGCCTGCCAGCGCGTCTTCGGGCTGTGCGATGTTGCCGGCGCGCCCGGCGCTGCGGAATCGCCCTTCCCGAATGCCGCCTGGAACTGTCCCGGCGACGACGATCTCGAGCACCCCTGGAGCGCCGACCAGCTCGTCGGTGCGCTCGACGCTACGTTCCGCATCGTGGAGGAGTGCCTCGACACCTGGACGCTCGAGTCCCTGAGCGAGGTCATCCGTCACCCCGAGTGGGGCAACGACCACGAGCGCACCCGCGGCGCCACCCTCGAGCGCTGCTTCGCCCATGACATCTGGCATATCGCGGAGCTGAACGAGGCGCTTGGCAGTGCGGGCCTCGAGCAGATCAGTCTCTGGAACTGACCGCTCGGCATAATCCCCCGATGCAGGCGTCAGAGCGCGTCCGCGCGTTCGATCTCGCGAGAGGCCTCGCGGTCCTGTTCATGATCGGCGTGCACGTGCTCTGGCACTGGGGCGCACCGGACACGTGGACTTCGCCGATCGGGCAGGTCATCAGCTTGCTCGGCGGCCCAACCGCGGCGCCGGTGTTCATGTTCCTGATGGGCGCCTCGCTCGCGTTCTCGTCCCGGACCTCGTTCCGCTCGCTCGCCGTCCGCGGCCTGTGGCTGCTGTGGCTTGGCTATCTGCTCAACTTCCTGCGCGGCGTCATCCCCGCCTACCTCGGCCTCACGACGGGCGTGGTCACCGCGGAGCAGATCGCGCCGTTCACGCTGCCGTGGCTCGCGACGACCGTGGACGTCCATCACATGGCCGGCCTGTCGCTGATCACGCTCGCCGCGCTCCGCCTCGCGGCGCGGCCCGGCTGGCCATGGCTCGTCCTCGCTGCCGCCGTGGTCATCGCGGGGCCATTCCTGCGCGGGCTCGAATTCGGTACGCCGCTGCTCGATGCCCCGCTGACGCCGATCCTCGGCGGTGCGCCCAACGTGTATTACGCGGTGGTGCCCTGGATCGCCTTCCCGCTCGTGGGTGCGGTGTTCGGGACGCTGGTGGCGCGTGCGCCGGACCGGACTCGCGTGTTCCGCTGGGGCGCACTCGTCGGGCTCGCGCTGTGTGCGGCGGGAATCGGGCTGTTCCTCGCGGCGCCGCCCTCGTTCGACGTGAACACCTACTGGCGCATGCCGCCCTCGTACTTCGTCGGGATCACCGGGCTGGTCCTCGTGTGGCTGTTCGTCTGCGATCTCGCGGTGCGGCATGTGCCGGCAAACCGCGCGTTCGACTTCCTGTACGGCTGGAGCGGCCGCGTCATCGCGATCTACTTCACGCACTGGATCGTCGTTGGCTGGGGGGTGGGCATCTTCGGCTTCCGCTCGCAGCCGCTCTCCGGTGCGCTGATCGGGATCGTCGTGGCGATCGTCGCGACGGCGCTCCTCTCGCGGTTCGCGGTTGGCCTGGAGACGCCGCGCTGGCTCGAACGATTGGGCTCCGGGCGTTCCGTTCGGGAGCCCGCGGTGATCACCAGGTAAGCCATCGGCAGCAGACTTCGCCAATGCCCGCCCGTCGACGCGCGATCGAAGTTGCGGCGGCCCGGGGTCGTGAAGCCGTCACGACGGTTGGCAGGGAGCTCGGAGAGGCGGTCAGCAGCCTCGGCATCACGTACGCGGACGTCGGCCGGGACGTCGGCCTCTCCGGGTGGCAGGTCGGCCGGGTGGTGCGCGGCCAGGCGCCGGACCTCACCATGGTGCAGGCGTCCGAGCTGCTGGCTGCGGTTGGCCTGGAGATGTCCGTCAGGTCATACCCGGCCGGCCAGCCACTCCGTGACGCCGGCCATCTTGCCCTGCTGGAGCGACTGCGCAAGGCCGTCCATCCGTCGCTCCGTTGGCGCACGGAGGTGCCGGTAGGCGGGCTGGGTGACCTGCGCGCGTGGGATGCCGTGGTGTCGGGTCCGACGTGGCGGATCGGGATCGAGGCGGAAACGCGCCTCCGGGACTACCAGGCGCTCCAGCGACGAATCGCCCTGAAGCAGCGCGACGGCTCCATGGGGATTGTCCTCCTGCTCGTCGCCAATACGAGACACAACAGGTCCGCGATCCGGCTGCTTGGTCAGGCCACCACGAGTTCCTTCCCGCTGCCCGGCCACCGCGCCCTGCAGTTCCTGGCCGCCGGTGCCAATCCCGAGGCGAGCTCGCTCGTCCTGCTCTGAGCCGCCATGCCCGGCCACGACATCCGGCCGCCACGTCCCCAAGGGCATCTGACGCACATCCGTGACCGGCGTCCGGTGCAGCGGAGGCCGATCGTGCCGCGGCGGTGCGCCGGACGCACAACTCCTGCCAGATGGAGGGCCCCAGGGGTCACGACCGGCACCCAACGGACGTTTCGAACGTCACCGGGCCGGATAACGGGTCGTGAATGTGCATCGAACGCACGCGGCGCTGGGATACGTGCAGCAAGCGCGCGCGCGTGCCCGCCCCGGGTGCTGCGAAACGCCGCCGGCGAGTGCCGTGAAGGGCCACGCCTACAATCTGGCGCGTGCCGATCTACCTCGACCACGCCGCTACGACGCCGCTTCGGCCAGAGGCACTCGACGCCATGCTGCCGTTCCTCGGCGGTGAGTTCGGCAACCCGTCGTCGCCCCATTCGTACGGTCGCCGCGCACGGGCCGCGCTGGACGAGGCACATGAACGGATCGCTCGCGGCATCGGCGCGACGCCCCGCGAGATCGTTCTCACCAGCGGTGGCACGGAGGCGCTGAATCTCGCGCTCAAGGGTGCCGCGTGGGCGGGCAAGGGCCGTGGCCATCGAATCGTCACCAGCGCGGTGGAGCACCACGCCGTCCTCAACGCGCTGCAACACCTGGAGAAGTTCGGGTTCGAGATCGTCGAGCTGCCGGTCGATCGCTACGGGCGCGTCGATCCGGACCACGTCACCGCCGCGATCACCGAGCGCACCACCGTCGTCGCGATCCAGCTCGCGAACAACGAGGTCGGGACGCTCCAGCCTGTTGCCGCAATCGGCAAGGTCGTCCGCGAGAAGGGACCCAAGGGCTGCCTGTTCCTGGTCGACGCGATCGCGGGTGCCGCCTGGCTCCCGATCGACGTCGAGGAGCTCGGTTGCGACATGCTCGCGCTTGCGGGCCACAAGATCGACGGGCCGAAGGGCGTCGGTGCGCTGTACCTGAAGAAGGGCACGCACATCCTCGCGCAACTGCAGGGCGGGACCCAGGAGCGCTTCCGGCGCGCGGGGACGGAGGACGTCGCGGGCGCCGTCGGCATGGGCGTCGCGTTCGAGCTCGCCGTCGCGGAGCGCGAGACAACCGCAAAGCGCGTTCGCCGGCTCCGGGACCGGCTCCGCGCCGCCGCGCTGGCGGTCGATGGCGTGGAGCTCACCGGCCACCCGCGCGATCGGCTGCCGAACCTGCTGTCGGTCGTCGTCGGCGAAGCGGACGGATCATCGATCGTCGTGAAGCTCGATCTCGATGGCCTTGCCGGCTCGGTGGGCTCGGCGTGCACCACCGGCTCGACCGAGCCGTCCCACGTCCTCACGGCGATGGGCTACCCGGACGAGGAGGCGCGCGGCTCGCTGCGGCTCTCGCTGGGGCGGTCGACAACGGACGCGGAGATCGACGCGGCTGTGGAGATCGTTCCGCGGATCCTTGGCGAATCTCGCGCCGCGGCTGCGGTCCTCGCGCGCGACCCCCTCGGCCAGGCGGTCGCGTCATGAAGGGATTGGCGGCCCTCGCCTCCGTGGCAACTCCATGACCCGCACGCTCGTCGCGATGTCCGGTGGCGTCGATTCGTCGGTCGCCGCGGCGCTCCTGACCGAGGCGGGACACGACGTGGTCGGCGTATGGATGCGCCTGCACGACGTCGCCGACAGCGTCTCGGAGTTCAAGAAGAGCTGCTGCTCGCTGGACGCGGCGGAGGACGCACGGCGCGTCGCCGGCCAGCTCGGCATCCCGTTCTACGTGATGAACCTCGAGCGCGAATTCGAGGCTGGCGTGCTCGCGCCGTTCCTGAATTCGTACCTGGATGGACAGACGCCGTCGCCGTGCACGGACTGCAACACGAAGGTGAAGTTCGGGGCGCTGCTCGGGCGGGCGCGCCACCTGTACGAGTGCGACGCGGTCGCGACCGGACACTACGCGCGGCGCGAGGACGGGCCGGACGGCCAGGCCGCACTTCTGCGGGCGCGCGACGACGACAAGGACCAGACGTACTTCCTGTACGGCCTGCGCCAGGAGCAGCTCGCACACGCGCTGTTCCCGCTCGGTGAGCTGACCAAGCCGGAGGTTCGCGAGGTTGCCCGCGACCTGGGCCTCGCGACGGCCGACAAGCCGGAGAGTCAGGGCATCTGCTTCATCCCCGACGGCGACGTCCGCGGAGCCCTGCGCTCGCGCGGCGGCTGGGCCCCCGAGGCCGGCCCCGTTATCGACGCCGATGGCGAGCGGGTAGGGGAGCACACCGGCGCGGCGGGCTACACCGTCGGACAGCGGCAGGGTCTGGGCGTTGCGCTCGGCGAGCCGCGCTACGTTTCGCGCGTCGATCCGCGCTCCAACACGATCACGATCGCCCGCCGTCAGGACCTCGAGACCACCACGATCGCGCTCGACGACGTGCGATTTGTCGCAGGACCCGCTCCCGCACCGGACGCGTTCCGCGCGGACGTCCGAATTCGCCACCGCGGCGCCCTCATCCCGGCGACCGTGCGCCGAAGCGAATCGCGCTGGATCGCCGAGACGGACACGCCGGTGTGGGCGGCAGCACCAGGCCAGGCCGCGGTGTTCTACGACGGGGACCGATGCCTCGGCGGGGGGCGCATCGCACCCCTGGGCACTCCCGCGAGTGCCGCCGCGTGACCGGGCGGGTGCGGTGATCGGCCCCGCCCCGATCCTCGCCGTGATCGTGGGGCTGTTCCACGTCTCCGCCTACGTGTTCATCCGAGGCCGCGCCGGGGCCCGCCTTCCGTTCCTACTCCTCGCGGCCGTGCTCGGCGCGTGGGCGGGCGACACCGTGGGCGCCCGGATGTCGTTCGACCCGCTACGCGTCGGCGACTTCCACCTGCTCTCGGCGTCCGTGGTCGCGTGGCTGGCCATCGGGCTGGTTGCCATCCTTGCCATCCTCGTGCCAGAGCGAAAGCGCAACCCGGACGCGGCCCGTGTCTCCACCGTTCTCAAGCGCACACCTGCGGAGCCAGAGCCGGAGGCACCACCCTCGTGATCGATCGATTCGTTCGCTTCCTGTCGGCCGTGAGCTTTCACCGCGGCCTCGCCCTCGGGGCACTCGTTGGCTCCGCAATCGCCGGGTCCACCCTGTGGAGGCGCCTCCGCCGCTGAGGTCGCGGGCCCCTCGGCTACCATTCGGACGATGCAGAACGTCGTTCCCGAGCACGATCCGCGGATCAAGTGGCTGCCCGCCGCCGAGATCCGCAAGCGCTATCTCGAGTATTTCGAGGAGCGCGGCCACACCATGGTGCCGAGCTCCAGCCTCGTGCCGGCAGGCGATCCCACCCTCCTGTTCGTCAACTCCGGGATGGTGCCCTTCAAGGACGCGCTGACCGGCGCCGAGAAGCGCAGCTACACCCGTGCCGTCAACTTCCAGCGCTGCCTGCGTGTCGCCGGCAAGCACAACGACTTCGAGGAGGTGGGCCGGTCCAGCCGGCACCACACCTTCTTCGAGATGCTGGGCAACTGGAGCTTCGGCGACTACTTCAAGCGCGAGGCGATCCACTGGGCGTGGGACTTCCTCACGAAGGACCTGGGCATCCCCGGCGAGCGCCTTGCCGCGACCGTCTACACCACCGACGACTTCGCCCATGGCGTCTGGAAGGACGAGATCGGACTGCCGCCGGAGCGCCTCGTTCGCTGGGGTGACTTCCCCAACGGCGATGAGGCGAACTGGTGGCGCATGGCCGACACCGGCCCGTGCGGACCGTGCTCGGAAATCCACTACGACCGCGGGTCGCAATACAGCGAGGGCGACTTCTGCGTCCCGGATCACTCCGAGAACTGCCCGCGCTGGTTGGAGATCTGGAACCTCGTGTTCATGGAGTTCGAGCTGCACCCCGATCGATCGCTGACGCCGCTCGCCGCGCCGGGCATCGACACCGGCATGGGCCTGGAGCGCCTCGCCAGCGTCGTCCAGCAGGTCGGCTCAAACTACGACACGGACCTGTTCGCCGCGATCCACGAGCGCATGCGCGATCTTTTCGGGCACGATCCGGACTCGTTCGAGACCGAGCGGTTCAGCTACCAGGTGATCGCCGACCACTCCCGGGCGGTCACGTTCCTCCTCGCCGACGGGGTGCTGCCGTCCAACGAGGGCCGCGGCTACGTCTGCCGGCGGATCGTCCGGCGCGCGGTCCGGCACGGCCGGCTGCTCGGGCGGAAGGAGCCGTTCCTCGCCGAGGCGGCGAAGGTCGTCATCGAGACGATGGGCGATTTCTACGCGCACCTGCGCGAAAACGAGACCTCGATTCTCGCGGCGATCACGCGCGAGGAAGTGCAGTTCGCGCGGACCCTCGACGCGGGCACGGACCTGCTCGAGGAGGCGCTGATCCCGCTCACCTCCAACGACCGCCAGGTCGGCCTCAAGGCCGACGACCTGCCCGCCGACGCGCCCGTCCTGCCCGGCACGGTCGCGTTCAAGCTCCACGACACGTTCGGCTTCCCGATCGACCTCACGGTCGAGCTGGCCGCCGAGTACGGCGTCGCCGTCGATCGACCTGGGTTCGAGGTGGCGCTCACCGAGCAGCGCGAGCGCAGCCGTTCCGGAGCGAAGGCGGACAAGGCGCGCGCCGTCGAATCGTCGGCGATGTACGAGTCGATCCGCGGCCGCTCCGGCGACACCGCGTTCCTTGGCTATGAGGCGACCAGCGCGGAGGCGAAGGTCGTCGCGATCCTGCGCGACGGGATCGAGTACGAGGACCTGGAGGCGAAGGGCGACGAGGAGCTGCGCACGGAGGCGGGCGCCGCCGCGGAGGTCATCCTCGACCGAACCCCGTTCTACCCGGAGGGCGGCGGCCAGATCGGCGATCGCGGCGTGCTCAGGCTGGGCAGCGAGACCGTCTTCGAGGTCAGCGATACCCAGCGCGTGGCCGGCACGCAGGCGGCGGGCCTGATCGTGCATCGGGGCACGTTGCGCGGCCGGCTGGCTGTCGGCCAGATGGTCACCGCGGAGGACGATGCCGAGCGGCGCGCGGCGACTATGCGCAACCACACCGGCACGCACCTGCTCCACCGGGCCTTGCGCAATGTGGTCGGGGAGCGGGCGAAGCAGGCCGGCTCGCTGGTCGCGCCGGAGTACCTGCGGTTCGACTTTCCGTTCGATCGCGCGCTCACCGACCACGAGAAGCGGGCGATCGAGGATGAGGTTCGACGGATCGTCCGCGACGACCGTCCCGTCACGATCGAGCAATTGCCGATGGTGACCGCGATCGAGCGCGGCGCGGACGCGTTCTTCGACGAGAAGTACGGCGAGACCGTGCGCACGATCCGGGTCCAGGACTACAGCTTCGAGCTGTGCGGCGGCACGCATTGCCGCGCAAGTGGCCAGATCGGCAGCTTCGTGATCACGGGCGAGCGGAGCATCGGCTCGGGTGTCCGGCGCATCGAGGCCCTGACGGGCGCGGGCGCCGACGCGCACCTGCGCGCGCGCCTCGACCTGCTCGGTCGAGCCGCAGAGACCGCGGGCGCGACGACCATCGATGCCCTCCCGGATCGGATCGCCGCGCTCCAGGGCGAGCTGCGCGAGGCGCGTCGCAAGCTCAAGGAGGGCGGGGGATCGGCGAGCGGCCTGCCGAAGCCCGGCGACCTTCGCGACAAGGTGGAGTCCTTCGATGGAATCTCCTTCATCGCGCTCGCGGCGCCCTTCGAGTCGACCGACGCGATGAAGACCTACGCTAAGGACCTGCGCACGGCGCTGGGCGCGAACGTCATCGCGGTTGCCCTCGACGCCGACGAGCCACAGGTCTTCGTCGCGGCCGACGAGATCGCAGTGGGGAAGGGCATCTCGGCGGGAGATCTCGTGAAGGTCGCGGTCGCCGCGATCGACGGTAAGGGTGGTGGTCGACCGGAGATGGCGCAGGGCCGCGGCACGAAGCGCGAAGGCCTCGCGAACGCGCTCGACGCGATCCGCTCGGCAACGCGCGAGGCAATCAGCCGCCCCGCATGATCATTGGGCAGATCGCAGGGCTGGCCGCGTTCGCTGGTCCGTCGGCGCTCGCTGCGGTCATTGCCACGGTCCTGGGGGCGGTGTTCCTCGGGCTGTTTTTCGCGAAGGGCGGGCTCTGGGGCCCGCTGAACGACGTCGCGAGCATCGTCATGATGCTGGCCACGATCCCGGTCCTCGCGTTCTTCGCCACGTGGACGGAGCCATACCTCGCGGATGGGGTAGCGGGCGCGGTCGCAGCGGTTGGGCTCGTTGGGATGACTGGCGCGGCGACGGCGCAGGGACTCCTCGTCGCGCGGATTCGCACCTACAAACAGCTGCTGCCATGGACGCTCGGGTTCGGCGCGATCGTCGGCATCTGGTACGTGCTCGTGGGTGTCACCGGCCGGCTCGCCGGCATGCCGGAGATCATGGCGATCCTCGCCATCGCCTCGGGTTCCGGCTACGTCGCCCTCGGGTACGGTTTCTGGCGCGGCAATGAGCGCCACCCGCTTTCCATCGCCGGCGGCATCGTCCTGCTCATCGCGTCCACGATCTTCCTCGCGTGGATCGGCATCGCGCTGATCGCGGCCGCGGCCCTGTCCCGATGACGTCGCTTCGGCGGCTCTGGACTCGCGATGCGGCGCCGGACGCGCTCACGGCGTGCACGGCGCTCGATGTCGGCACCGAGTTCGCCAAAGCCCTCGTGTTCGAGATCGAGAATGGCAAGGGCGTGGTCCGCGGTGTCGGGCGGAAGCGGCAGGGGCTCGCCCACATGCAGTCGGGCACGGTCGCGGACATCTCCGCGGTCGTCGATAACTGCGCCGTCGCGTTGCAGGAAGCCGAGGAGATGGCCGGGTTCCGGCCGGAGCAGGTCGTCATCGGCATCGCCGGCGAGCTGGTCAAGGGGTTCACGACCGTTCACGACCAGCAGCGCGTCAAGGCCGACGCGCCCATCACTGAGGCCGAGCTCGGCAAGCTCATCGAGGGCGTCCAGCGCCAGGCGATGCGCGAGGCGGAACGCTCCGTCACCTGGGAGACGGGGCTCCAGAGCGTCGACGTGCGGCTCGTGCACGCGGCGGTCGTCGGCGCGTGGATCGATGGCTACGCGGTGACGAACCCGATCGGCTTCCAGGGTCGCAACGTCCGGATCGCGATCTTCGATGCGTTCGCGCCGCTGGTTCACCTCGGCGCACTCCAGACCGTGGCCGCGAAGTTGAACATGGAGCTCATCGCCGTCGTCGCGGAGCCGTACGCGGTGGCCCGCGTCCTGGACAGCGAGCAGGTTCGCCAGGGCGGCGCGCTGTTCGTGGACGTCGGTGGCGGCACGACCGACGTGGCGTTGGTGCGCCAGGGTGGCATCGAGGGCACGCGCATGTTCGCGCTCGGTGGCCGGGCGTTCACGAAGTCGATCGCGGACCGGCTGGAGCTGCCGTTCCCGCGCGCCGAGGCGCTCAAGGTCGACTATGCGCGCGGCATCGCGGGCGATCGTGAGGCGGCCGTTCGCGAGATCGTCGATGACGACGTCGCGGTCTGGGCGGCGGGCGTCGAGCTGGTCATGGAGGAGCTCGCCGCCGGCGACCTGCTGCCGGGCCGGATCTACCTGTGCGGCGGTGGCTCGCGCCTGCCGGAGATCCGCAACGCGCTCGCCGATCCTGCCTTTGCGGCCAGTCTGCCGTTCGCTCGCCCGCCGGAAGTGACGATTCTCGCTCCCGAGCACATCGAGACCGTACGCGACGAGACACGCCTGCTCGAGGACCAGCAGGACGTGACGCCGATGGGCCTCGCGTACCAGGCGATCGAGCTCGGATCGTCGCAGAACCCGCTCGACGCGTCGCTCCGCCGCGTCATCAAGTCGATGAAGCTCTGATGACCGACGAGACGACTGGCACGCCGAAGCCCGAACCGACGCCGAAGCCGGAGCCGACGGCGCCGCTATCGCTGATTTACCTCGACGTCGACGACGAGATCACGTCGGCGGCCGCCCGCATTCGCGGCGCCGGGGCGGAACGTGTCGCGCTCGTGCTGCCGTACGGCTCGCGCCTGGCGACCTCGCGGATCAACTTCCGCCTCCTCGCCCGCGAAGCGACGGAGCGGGGCAAGCACATCGAGATCATCTGCGCCGATGCATCGGCGCGCGCCCTCGCGCTGGCCGCGGGATTGCCGGTCCACCCGTCCGTGGCCGCGTTCGAGGGCCGCGTGCCAGCAGTGCCGGCCGGCGGCGCGGGAGAAGGCAAGGCCGCAGCCGCGGCCGCGGCCGCCGGCGCGACATCAGCTGCCGGCGCCGGCGCGCCTGAACCGGACATCGACGATGACACCCAGACCCGCGTGCTCGCGCTGCCGCGCCGGAGCTCGCCGCGTGTCCCGATCGTCGGGCCGCCGCGGCCCCCGATGCGCCCCCGCCTGGCCGTCGCGATCGGCGTCGCCGTGGTCCTCCTCGTGCTCGTCGGTGGCTTCCTCGCGGTGGAGGTGCTGCCTGCGGCGACCATCGTCCTGCACCCGCGATCCCAGGTGATCGGGCCGCTCGAGTTCACCGTGGAGGCGCGTCCGGGCGTCACCACCGTTGACCCCACGGCGCTCGTCGTGCCGGCCGAGCAGGTGACCTTCGTGCTCCAGGCGACGGACACGTTCCCGGCGACGGGCACGAAGATCGTCAAGACCCAAGCCACGGGCAACGTGACGTTCTCGAATTTCGACACCGGTCGGGCGAACGAGATCCCGGTCGGCTCGATCGTGAAGACCGGCTCGGGCCTGGAGTTCACGACGCTCGCCACCGTCTCCCTGCCCAACGCAACGATCAAGTTCCCGTTCACGATCGTGCCCTCGACCAGCACCGTGGGCATCGAGGCGGTCGAGAGCGGGCCGTCGGGCAACGTTGGCAACAACTCGATCACCGTCGTCCCGAAGGGAGAGAACAAGCGCCTCCTCCAGGTCGCGAACGAGCAGGCTACCGCCGGCGGTGAGGAGCGCGAGGCCACGGAGGTGAGCTCGCAGGACGTCGAGCGGGCCACCGCCGTGATCGTTGCCGCGCTCGCGACACAGCTGGACGGGCAGCTGGCCGCGGGGACCGGCGTGCCGGCGAGCCTTCGGGTGTTCGCGCAGACAGCACTCGTCGGCGACCCGGTGTTCGCCGTGGATCCGGCGTCACTCGTCGGGACGGAGGTCGCCTCGTTCGAACTCTCGGCGACGGCCGAGGGGACGGCGATCGGGGTCGACCAGGCGCCGATCACGGCGATCGCGGAATCTCGCCTGGCGAGCCGCGTCCAGGACGGCTTCTCGCTCCAGCCGGGCGCGACCCCGACGATCGGTGAGCCATCGATCATCGGCGACGTGATCAGCTACCCGGTGTCGATCGGCGGCACGCAGGTCCGCGTCGTGGATCAGGTGGCGCTGCGGGCCACGATCAAGGGCCTCGGTGTCGCCGAGGCGCGTGCGCGCCTGGAGGAGTACGGCGACGTCGAGGTCTCGCTGACGCCGGATTGGGTCACCAAGATCCCGACGCACGACGACCGGATTACGTTCAGCCTGGGCGAGCCGCAGCCCTCGGCGTCGCCGTGACGGACGCCGTGACGGACGCCGTGACGGACGCCGAGCCGCGCGGCAACCTCCTCGGCATCGACCTCGGGGAGCGGCGGATCGGGCTCGCGATCGCGGAGCGCGGCGGCCTGTCCGCGCGCCCGCTCGCGACTGTCAACCGCGCCCGATCGCTTGCACCCGCGGACGACGCGGCCGCGCTGGCAAAGGTCGTCGCGCAGCAGGGGATCGTGGAGCTCGTGGTGGGGCTGCCGCTGGATGCGAGTGGTGGCGAGGGCCGCATGGCCAACGCGGCCGCCACATGGGCGAAGGCCGTCGCGGAGCGGCTCGGACTGCCAGTGACCCTCCGCGACGAGCGGCTCTCCAGCCACCTCGCGGAGGATCGCCTCGGGCCGATGCCCCGCGGCCGCTCAGGCGGGCCGCCGTCGCGAACGCAGCGGGACCGCTATCGTGAACGCGTGGATCGTGAGGCCGCGGCGATCATCCTCCAGGATGAGCTCGACGCTCGACGCGACCCGGGGCGACTGCCCGGGTGACGGTTCGGAGC
The DNA here is from genome assembly GCA_031362295.1 of Chloroflexota bacterium. Lineage (GTDB taxonomy): Bacteria > Chloroflexota > Limnocylindria > Limnocylindrales > CSP1-4 > UBA5189. The sequence goes on along the minus strand of JANLSG010000058.1, from coordinate 15,835 downwards.
GGTCGCGCCCCGCGGGATCCCGAGATGCCATCCTGGCGGGCGTCGGATGGTCGCGGCAATCCGCCGGTCTCCCCGCGCCGCCGGAATGGCAACGGGGACGGCAGCGGTGGCTTCCGGCTACCAGGATTCATCAAGTTTCTCCTGTTCGCCGGCATCCTCGCGGCGCTCGTCCTGCTCGTGCTGCTCACGGCGCTGCGGCCACTCGTCCGAGCCGGCGTTGTGGGCTGGGCATGGGACAACCCGAGCGCGATCAAGAGCTTCCCGTTCATCGCCGATCTCGTCGAAGAGGATCTCGGGGATGCCTTGACCGCGCCGGCCGGCACGGACGCCACGGAGAAGACATTCACGGTGAACCCCGGTGACAACATCGACGCGCTCGCGCCGCGCCTCAGGGAGGCGGGCTTCATCGGGAGCGAGCGGGCATTCCTGTTCGTCGCCCTGCAGACCGACCTCAATGCGGACCTCAAATCGGGCAACTACATCCTGCGCGGCGACATGACGCCCACGGAGGTTGCCGATGCGCTGGTCAGGGCGGCCGTGGTCGTGCGGACGCTCGACATCACCTTCCGCGAGGGCCTGCGTATCGAGCAGATGACGGCCCTGCTGCAGACGATCGATTCGGGCATCGACCCGGACGAGTTCTACCAGCTCGCGAAGCACCCAGACACGCTGCTCGCCGACTATCCCTGGCTCGAGGCGATCCTGCCGAAGGGCGCCAGCCTCGAGGGCTTCCTGTATCCGGACACCTACCAGGTCGTCACCGCGACCAACGGCGGCGCCACGCCCGTCACCAATGCGGACGCGCTCATTCGCCGCCTCTTGGATCGGTTCTACGAGAAGGTTGGCGACGCCCGGATCAACGTGCCGGAGGCACGCGGCTTGAACTTCTACCAGATCGTCACGCTCGCCTCGATCGTGGAGCACGAGGCCATCGTCGAGGAAGAGCGAGCCCTCATCGCGGGGGTCTACCAGAACCGGCTGGATGGCCTGGGCGGCCGCGCCAAGATCCTCAACGCGGACCCGACCGTGACTTTCGCCACGGACACGATGGCGCTCGCGAAGCTGCCGTTCGCGGAATGGAAGACCTACTTCTTCTGGAAGGTCCCGGCCGGCCCGCTCGCCGAGGTGAAGGTCGACGAAGCGCTCAAGGGCTACCAGACGTACCAGCGCGGCGGCCTCATCCCTGGCCCGATCTCGACCCCGAGCCTGGCCTCGATCGACGCCGCACTCACGCCGAACAAGGCCGACGGGTACTTCTACTTCGTCGCGATCCCGGACACGAAGACCCATGCGTTCGCCAAGACGCTCGCCGAGCACAACGCGAACCTGCGCAAGTACGGCTACCTGTGAGCACGCCACAACGAATCGGCCCCGCCAACTGGCCCCATCCCGCCGACTTCCCGGCGCCGCCCACCGCGGCGGATCGGGCGCGCTGGGCCGATGCGGACCGGGCGGCGCGACCGGAGCGCCTGGGCCGGCTGCGGAAGCGGATGGTTGCCGAGGGCGTCGACGGCTACTTCGGCCTCCGCTGGGAGCACATGCGCTACCTCACCGGCCTGCCATTCGACGAGTCCGAGGTCGCTGGCTCGGGCGATTCGGGCAAGTTCATGGTCGGACTGGAGGACGTGTGGGTCCTCGCGGACAGCCGCTACACGATCGCGGTCCAGCGTGACTGCCCGGACGCGAAGCTGTTCGAGATCGAGCTGCAGCTCACCGACACGTGGGCGGACCTGGTCGCGCGGACCGGCGTCCATCGCGTCGCGGTCGAGGCGATGACCGTCCCCCACCTCACCTGGGAGCGCCTGAAGGCGGCCGCGCCCGGTGTCCAGCTGAGCCCCGCCGAGGGCTGGGTGGAGGCGGACCGGCAGCACAAGGAGCCATCCGAGCTGGAGCGCGTCGCCGCCGCGTGCGCGATCTCCGACCGGGCACTCGCCGCGCTCCTGCCGTCCATCCGGCCCGGCGTCACGGAGAAGGACCTCGCGCTGGACCTGGAGTGGAAGATCCGGACTGGCGGCGCGGACAGGCTCGCGTTCGACGTGGCCTGCCTCGCAGGCGCCGAGGCCGCGCTCCCGCACGGCGCGCCGGGACTGCGACCGGTCAAGTCCGGCGAGGTCCTGCTGTTCGACTTCGGCGCGCAGGTCGAGGGGTACCGCAGCGACATGACCCGGACGCTGTTCGTAGGGGAGCCACGGGAGCGAGACCTCGAGGTGTATCGGGTCGTTGCCGCATCGCAGGACATCGTCTTCGAGAGCCTGTGGGAGGCGGTCTCGTCCGCCCAGCGCGGCGTGCCACTGCCGATGGGCCGGGTCTACGACCAGATGGCCCGCGACGTCATTACGGCCGACGGCCGCTTCCCGGTGTATGGCCACGGGCTGGGCCACGGAATCGGGCTGGCGACACACGAGTTGCCGGGCCTGGGGCGCCGGAGCCCGGAGGTGCCGCTCCCGGATCGCACCGTCTTCTCGGTTGAGCCCGGCATCTACATGGAGGGCGAGACGGGCGTCCGGATCGAGGACCTCGTGATCATCGACGTCGAGGCCGGCAAGGTCGAGCGGATCACGAACTTCCCCCGCGACGAGGTCGTCGTCGGGGTCTGAGGCAGGCCCAATCGCGGCACGGTCGACCCGCTACCCTCTCCGCAATGACACCGGATATCGGCGGGATCATGGACGGGGTCTTCCTCGTCACGATCTTCAGCGTGGTGATCAGCCTCGCGATCCCGCTCATTGTCGTGGGCGTGGTGATCTGGGCGATCCGCCGGCGCCGCGACCCGGCGGAGGAGGCACTGCGCGAGCGCCTCGCCCGCGGTGAGATCGACCAGGCGGAGTTCCTGGTCCGGATGCGCGCCCTGCACGACGGCGACGACGAGAGCGTCACCTGAGGGTCCGCGTCTACAATCGGCGACCGCCACCATTGACGGAGCCGACCACATGATCAGTACCGGTGACCTGAAGAAGGGCGCGACGATCGAGCTCGACAACGAGCTCTGGCAGATCCTCGACTACCACCACATCAAGATGGGTCGCGGCTCGGCGCAGGTGAAGATCACGCTCCGGAACGTCCGCCGTGGGCAGACCGTCGAGCGGTCTTTCCAGGCCGGGACCAAGTGGCCGCGCGCCCAGATGGAGCAGCGCCCCGTCCAGTTCCTGTACCGGGACGACGATGACTACCACTTCATGGACACGGACACGTACGACCAGTTCATGCTCCGGGGCGAGCAGCTGGGCGACTCCACGAAGTACCTCAAGGACGGTATGACGCTCGACCGCACCAGCTACCAGGGCGAGACGATCGGCGTCGAGCTGCCGGTCACGGTGGACCTGAAGATCGAGACGAGTGAGCCTGGCTTCGCCGGCGACACCGCCCAGGGCGCGCGCAAACCGGCGACGACCGAGACGGGCCTCGTAGTCCAGGTGCCCCTCTTCGTGCAGGAAGGCGACACGATCCGAGTCGACACCCGAACCGGCGAGTACCAGACCCGGCTCTAGGCCTGCGGCGGCGCCTCCACACGACACCTCTCGCCCGCGCGCCCGCTCCCCGCGCCGCGGCCCCGCACCGGCCGCACAACCCCGGTCCCCGTTTGGTTCTTCCCTCCGCGCCTTTTTGCAGATAGTTCCACCGAAGCGGAACCAACGGCGGCGCGCCGCGAATCGTCAAACGCGGTTGTCCCGTCGATGGCCGTCGTCGAGCACGAAATGCACGCGAAGGCGCCGGCCGCAATCGGCGTCCATTGCGCCCGTGACGCAGATCTCGGGTCCAATGCAGCGCCAGCCCGCTCGCATCCGTCGGCGAAAGCGTCCGCTCGCGCCTGCGCGAGCACGAAGATCATGACCGGTCGATCGACTGCAGCCAATACTCGCGATTTGGCCCTTGCGACCGATGGTTCCGCATCATTGGAACCATCTCGAAATCGGGGCCACCGGCGGAGACGAGCCGGCGGAGACGAGCCGGCGGAGGTGAACGGGCGTCGCGAAGCGGCTGCCGTCAGCCCTCGGATGCGGCCTGGGGCCAGGCGGGGCTCGGTTCGCGGTCGGTGGCGCGGCGGTCGGCCAGGCGCTGCACGACACGGCGCACGGCCTCGTACATCTCGTCGGCGTGGTGCATCAGTCGCAGGTCGAGGACGACATTGCCGTCCCCCGCTCCGCTGTCGTCGTGCTTGATCACGACGCCGCCGAGGAGCGGCCGCTGCCGGCCGATGAACCGCACGGCATCGATGACGTCATCGGTCGTGCGGATGTCCTCGCGCCCAAGGGGCACCGGCACGCCGCGGTCGCGAACAGTCGTCGGCCCGCGCTCTTGAACGCGAGCGCGCGCAGCTCCGGCGCGCTGCCGTTGATCGGCGTGCCGAGCGCGAGGGCGAGATTCACCTCGTGCTCGGTGACGTCCACGGCTCGATGAATGCCGGTCGGTCACCGATGTGCTCGCGAACGAGCTGGATAAGGTCCGGCCGATCGACCATTCGGGCGGCGACAGAGCGAGGCGTGCCGTCGTCGGGCACCTCGACCATTCGGATGCGCTGCGCGGCGGACTCGCGCCGATCGTCCGGCAGGAGGTCGAGGTAGTAGCGGACGATCTCGGGCAGCGGCGCGCGCGTCGAGATGTACACGATCTCGCAGGACTCGATCCGGCCGGCGACCGCGACGGCGTTGAGATAGCGGTGCTCCAGCGCGGCGATCCGGTCGCCGTAATGGGACATGAGCGACTCACTGACGCTGTACGACGGCAGCGCGATCATCACGTGATCGATCCCGGAGCCGGGGCGGTTCGCCGCCAGGGCGGGACCCAGCTGAGCCTGCAGCTCATCAAAGGCGGCGGTCATGGTCGCGGAGTGTACGGCCGCCCACCGCGCCGTAGCATCGCCATATGACGATCGATCCGCAGCCGGCGCCGCTCGACGCGCTTGGTGGGATGCGCATCCTGTCGGTCGGCGAGGCTGCCCGGGCGATTGCCACGACCGTTCGGGCGGACGAACAGCTGCGCGACCTGTGGGTTGAGGGCGAGGTCGGACGGGTCACGATCTCGAGCGCGGGGCACGCGTACTTCACGCTCAAGGACGACCATGCGCAGCTCCAGTGCGTTTGGTTCCGCGACGATCGGGTCCGGTCTCCGTTCCAGCCCCAGACCGGGCTGCGGGTCGTCGCGCACGGGCGGGTGGACGTGTACGAGGCGCAGGGCGCGCTGCAGCTGTACGTCGATTCGATCCAGCCGAGCGGGGTGGGTGACCTCGCGATCCGATTCGAGCAGCTCAAGGCGAAGCTCGCGGCCGAGGGGCTGTTCGCGACGGAGCGGAAGCGCCCGCTTCCGAGCCGACCCAGGGTCATCGCGGTGGTCTCCTCGCCGACGGGCGCAGCGTGGAAGGACGTGTGCCACGTCTTCGCGCGCCGTTGGCCCCTCGCGCGGGTGCTCCTGGTCGCGTGCCAGGTGCAGGGTGACGGCGCGCCGGAGTCGATCGTGCGGGCACTCCGGCGAGTCGAGCGGCACGTGGCAGGGCTCTCGGAGGCGGGACGGGCCGCGGAGGCGCCGATGGTCACGATCCTCGCGCGCGGCGGCGGCTCCATGGAGGACCTGTGGTCGTTCAACGACGAACGGGTGGTGCGCGCGGTCGTGGCGCACACGCTGCCGCTCGTGAGCGGGGTCGGGCACGAGGTGGACGTGACGCTCACGGACTTCGCCGCGGACGTGCGGGCCGCCACGCCGACCGCCGCAGCGGAGCTGGTAGTGCCGGATCGGGCGGAGTTCGCCTCCGCCCTCGCTCGCGGCGCGGAGCGGATGCGCGTTGCGGGGGCGCGGGCAGTGGTCGCGGCGGTGCGAGAGCTCGACGCGGAGCGGCGCGTCCTCGAACGACTCCATCCCGCGGCGAGACTCGCCGCATCGCGCCAGCTCGCGGGCGACCTGCTGGATCGCGCGACGCGGGCCCTCCGCGTTCGACTCGCGAGCGCCTCGGTGGCCCAGGAGCGGCTCGCGACCGCCCTGCCGAATCTCGCTTCGAAGTTGCTCGGCAGCCGCCGCGCCGCCCTAAGCGAAGTCGGCGCGGCGCTCGCGGTGCTCGGACCCCAGGCGACCCTGGAGCGCGGCTACGGCATCGTCCGCCGGGCGAGCGACGACGCGATCATCCGTGACCCGGCAGAGGTGAGCGGCGGATCTCGCCTCCGAATCCGCGTCGCGCGGGGCGAATTCCCGGCGACCGCCGACGAGGCAACCGCGCGCGACTGACGACCGCGACTGACGCGGTTACGGTCGGGCGAGCGTAATCTCCGCGCCCTTGGTCGCCGTGCCGATCTCGGCGAGCGCCTCCGACGCGATGGCCCGGTAGCGATCGATCGTCGGCTGCCCGCGTCGGAAGCTGTCGTGCGTGGTGAATACGATGTACGTGGACCCGATGGGCGCCCCCGTGGGGAGCAGCGGCTTCGGGGCGTCGTACAGTTCGTCTGCGGCGCAGGCCGCGTACCAGCCAAGGATTGGATACACAGTCGACACGACGAGGCACGGGCCAGTCCCGTGGTCACGGATCCACGCGCCCGCATCCGCTGCCCAGCTCGCCTGATCTGCTGCCGCGCGAGGCGGCGCCGCGACATTCCGGACGGTCAACCCCGTCACGACGAGGACGAGCGCCGCGAGTGCGAGCATCGCCGGCCGACGAACGTCGGCGGGTTCGCGGCGTTGGATGAGCGCCTCGAGCAGCCGTGCCACGCCGAGCGCCCCGGCCATGCTGACCAGCAGCACCGGGAAGAGCAGGTACCGCGCCTCGGCATGTGAAACGAGCACCAGGACGGCGCTCGTGAGGCCGGCGGGCACGAGCAGCCACGCCGTGGACCGCAGCAGCGCCCGCTCGGCGCGGCGCTGGATCCACTGCACGCCGACGAACGCCCCGAGGAGGCCGCCAGCCACCAGGAATCCGACCGCGAACGGTCCAGCGAGGGTGGCATTCAGGGCCCTGAGGTACGCCTTGGCGGCGGCGATCGGATCGGAGGTGTTCACCTTGTCGACGGAGAGCTGGAGGATGCCGAGCGGAGAACCCAGCTCCCGCATGGCCTCCAGGACGTGCGGCAAGGCGAGCAACGCGCCGATCGCGAGCGCGGCGACGCTGAGGCGCCAGTGCCGGAGCAGCTTCGGACCCCACAGCAGCAGCATGCCAGCGCCTATCGCGAGCACGGCTGCCAGCGTGCCGAAGCGCATGTAGAACGCCGCGGCCGCGAGCACCGGCACGAGGAGCAGGCGCCAGTCCGGGGCGGGTCGAACCTCCAGCTGGTGCCAGAGCAACGCCATCAACGCGAAGAGGATGCCTGCCGACGGAAGATCGTTGTGGAAGAGCGGGAGCTCCGTCAGCACGATCGGCATCGTGACCGCGACGAGGACGGCAACCAGCGCGACCACTCGGCCGCCGATGAGCATGCCCAGCCAGCCATAGGCCCCAAGCCCGAGGATGGCCACCGCCATGCTCAGCATCCGGACGCTCTCGTCGAAGAAACCGACGGGCGCCGCGAGCACGCCCAGCCACACGAGCCCAGGCGGCCGGAACAGGTTCCAGGCGGATGCCGGCACGTCGGTGACGAGCGAGCGCGCCTTCGACGCGTAGACCGCCTCGTCCCACCCGAGCCCCGGCGCCCGGAACACGAGCAGGGTCCCGAGGACGAGTAGCCCGAGGAAGACGGCTGCGCCGGCCAGGGCGGTTGGCGGCTCGAACGCCCAGGCGCGGTCGATCAACCGCGTTCGGGCCGGGCGCGGCTGCGCAGGGACGAGGGACACGGCCGATAGTAGCCGGGGTCGCGGGCCTACCCCTCGCGCATACTCGCGACATGGAGCTGGCTATCGGGATCGCTGCGGTGCTGATCATCGCCGCGATCGTTGCCGTCATCGGCGTCGGGTTCGGTATCGTGGGCATTGCGCCGCGTCTCTCGCGTGCGCTTGACCGCGCCGAAGCCGACGATGAGGAGCCCGGTGACCGACCAGCCTGACCGCCCGAACGCCACCGACGCCCCGATCGAGACGCTCTCCTTCGACGACGCCCTCGCGTCGCTCCAGAAGACCGTCGCCGAGCTGGAGGCGGGCGGCCAGCCGCTGGAACGCTCCATCGCGCTCTACGAACGCGGCGTGGCCCTGCACGAGCGCTGCGCCAAGCTCCTCGCGGAGGCCGAGCTCAAGGTGCAGCAGCTGGTCACTCGCGCCGGCGGCGCCCTCGAAGCGATCGACGTCTCACCGGACACCGCCCGCGACACCGAGTGACTTCACGGTCACTGAAGGCGGCATTGGATGCCGCTGATCGCGAGCGCCCTTCAGGGTCCCGGGGCCACGATGTCCGGTGCCTGGCCGAAGTCGGGCCGATAGGTGAGGTTGTATTCAAGTCGCGGCTGGTCGGGTGGATCGAACCGCAATTCCTCGACGATCTTGTTTGGGAGCTCGCCGGGGCCGACCTCGACCTGGACCGAGAAGCTCAGGGCATCCCGCCGCTGTTGGCCGACGAAGCTGCATGCCTTGGGGCTCGTCCACAGGACCTCACCCGCCTCGGGAGCGCCGCGGACCACGGTCAGCAGGAGGTTGGGGCCACTATCCAGAGCGCTGAGTGGGCCTTGGTTGACGTTGCCGTGGGAGAACAACCACATGCGATCCCCAATGACGACAATCGCGTCGGCTCCGAGGAAGAAGATCTCTGGAGCAGTCACGGGAGGTACCGCATCGCGGCCGGCCACCACCTCAAGCCTGGACCGGTCCGGGGCTCGATAGGCGCCACGTAACTCGATCCTGGGCGACTGGTACTCGTACGGGGCGGACCCGTTGAATCGGTCGGGCATGTTCGTCAGGGAAGTCCCGGATGCGGTGAACGTGTAGCCGGAAGTGTTCTCCAGGGCGGCTACTACGTCGGCGATGCTCGCTGCGGAGCAAGTGGGCGTGCCGAGGGGCGTGCCGGAACAGGCGCCGAGGATGAGTGGAAGGGCGACCGCCAGGCTCCATCGGCGAAACATCAGGCTCGGCCGACGCATCATGGCCTCCCCCAGGCGGGTGGTCCGCCCGGGCATTCAGGTGCGATCCAGAGACGATTCATACACCACTCCGGTCAGACCCGCGGTTTGCAAGTTGCATACTGAGTATATATCCTTCGTGACGCCGAAGGAGGCCTTTGACCGCTGTCCGTTCGATTTGGGTTGCTGGCGCTGCTCGACGAGGCGCCCCGCCATGGCTACAACCTGAAGACCGCCTTCGAGCGGCGGACGGGCGGCTCGTGGCTTCTCAACATCGGGCAGGTCTACACCACGATCCAGCGACTCGAACGAGACGGATTGGTCGAGGCGGCGGGGGGCGAGGATGACCGGCGGGAGTACCGAATCACGCCCACGGGTCGGACCGAGCTGGCTGGGTGGTTCGACAACCCGGTGGTCGCCGAGGCGCCCGCGCGCGACGAGCTGACGATCAAGGTCCTGCTCGCCGTCGCGGCGGGGGACGTGGACGTCACCGCGCTTCTCCAGCGACAACGCCGTGCCTCGATCGAACAGCTCCAGGCGTACACGCGCCGGAAGGCGCAGGCCGATCCGGAGCGCGATGTCGCGTTCCTGATCCTGCTGGACGCCCTGATCTTCCGAACCGAGGCAGAGCTCCGCTGGCTCGACGCCTGTGAAGCCCGCATTCGCAGCCTGAAGGAGGCCGCCAAATGACCACCCTCGTCGAGCTCGATGGCGCCGCGCGCTGGTTCGGTGCGGGGCACACCCAGGTGACCGCCCTCTACCCCACGAGCCTGACCGTCGCCGCGGGCGAGCTCCTCGCCGTGATGGGCCCGAGTGGCTCCGGGAAGACGACCCTCCTGTCGCTCGTTGGCGGCCTGGACAAACCCAGCGCGGGGCGCGTGGTCGTGGCCGGCCAGGAGGTGGGGACGCTCAAGCCGAAGGACCTCGCCATCCTCCGACGACGCACGGTCGGCTACGTGTTCCAGGACCTTAACCTGCTCGCCGGCCTGACCGCTCGCGAGAACGTGTCGATTCCGTTGGAGCTCGATGGTCGCCCGGTCGCCGAAGCCCGTGCCGCGTCCGAGGCGGCCCTCGCCTCCGTTGGCCTGGCGGCCCTGGCGGATCGCTTCCCCGATGATCTTTCCGGTGGCGAGCAGCAGCGTGTCGCCATTGCACGCGCTCTCGTCGGTGGCAGGCGGATCCTCCTCGCCGACGAGCCGACCGGCGCGCTCGACTCGATGACCGGCGAATCGGTCATGCGCCTCCTCCGCGCGCACTGCGACGGCGGGGGAACGGCAATCCTCGTGACCCACGACGCGGCCCACGCCGCATGGGCGGATCGTGTCGTCTTCCTCCGCGACGGGCGCGTCGTCGACGAGGCAAACCCGGCGCCGCATCCGGAGCTCGTGGGCGCCGCGTGAGCGCATCCAGCATTCGGGCGCTCTCGCGGGTCGCCTGGCGCAACATCACGCGCCACCGCGGCCGGAGCGTGCTGGTCACGCTGCTCGTGCTCCTGCCAGTCGCCGCGATGGTCGCGGGCATCTCGATCTACCGCACCACGCAGATCTCGCAGGAACGCCAGGACGTCGCCCGCATGGGCCGGGCGGACCTGCTGGCGTACGTCCAGACCGAGGCGGCGCTGCAGCCGTACCTCCCGGCAGGCAGCACGATCGAGCGAGCGGTGCAGACCGAGGGTCGCCTGGACATCGCCGGCGCGGCGCTCTCGGTTGACCTCCGCGCCCTGGACCTGGACGGGCTTGCGGAGGGGATGTTCACCCTCGTCGATGGGCGGCTTCCCCACGGGCCCGCGGAGATGGCAGCGAGCGCGGGCATCCTGGAGCTCGCGAAGGTGGGCCTGGGCGGGACGATCACGCTTCAGGGCCGTGCCCCAGCCACCGTGGTCGGGCTGATCGAGTACCCGCTCTACCTTGCCAATCGCGTCGTTCTCGTCGATCAGAGCACCGTCAACACGTCGAAGGACGACCTCTCGACCTGGCTCGTCGACCTGCCCGAGGGCGCCGATCCGGCGGCGATCGTCGATTCCACCTACGAGACCGGGACCGAGATCGAGAAGATCGGTATGGAGGCGCGCGGGCCGAGTCGGCTGGGGTCGTCTGGAGAAGATTCCATGAGCGGCACGATCCTGGTCTTTGGAGCCCTGGCCCTCGTCGAGGCGGCGCTCATCGCATCGGCCGCGTTCGCGGTGAGCATTCGCCGTCGCCAGCGCGAGCTTGGACTGCTCGCGGCGGTGGGCGCCACCACACGCCAGCTCGCCGGAATCGTGGTCGCCGAGGCGGCCATGCTCGGAATGCTTGCCTGCCTGGGCGGCGTGATCGTCGGGCTCATTGGGGCCTTGGCGATCACGCCCTGGCTCGACGAACTCACGCAACATCGGAACGGGCCGCCCGTTGTCGACGCGGCCGGGATGGTCGCCCCGTTCCTCGTCGGCTTCGTTGCCGCGATCGTCGCAGCTGTCTTGCCGGCGAGGACCGTTGCACGAGTCCCGGTGCTGCTTGCGCTCTCGGGTCGACGGCCGTCCCAGGCGCCCGCGAGACGGACGCTGTGGCTGGGGCTGACCCTCGTGGGGGTCTCCGTCGCGATCACGATCATCGGCGCGACGATGCGCAACAGCGGCGCCGGCTTCAACCTCATCCTGCTGATCGGTGGCGCGGTGCTCGGTACCCTGGGGTTCGGCGCGTGCGGCCCGTGGCTCCTTGAACGGCTGGAAGGTCTCGCAGGTCGGCTGCCGGTCGCGGGCCGGATCGCATTCCGCGACACGGCGCGTGCCCGCTCGCGGAGCAGCCCGATCGTGACCGCAGTGCTGGCGAGCCTTGCGGCAACGATCGCCCTCGGCGCATGGACGACGAGTCGTGACGCGGAGGCGCTCGCGTACTGGACGCCGTCGCTGCACGCGGACGAACTCGTTTTCACGGGGCCGGGCGCGGCCAATGCGGGCGCGGTCCTCCTCGGCGAGACCGGCGTCGTCCGCGGGATGCAGGTCCCTGGCCTCGTTGCGGCGGAGGGCACCCAGTGGCGATCATTCACGCTTCCCGACGCCCGAGACGCGGACGGCAAGCTGATCAACCTCCTCGACCAGTGCACGAACTGCACGCCCGGTGCATTCGATGCCTACCCGGTGGGGGGAGTGGCCCCAGCGACGCCGGAGCTGCTCAAGCTGGCGCACGCGGAGGCCGCAGCCGACGATCTTCGACAGGGTCGTGCGGTGGTGCTGACCGCCACCCCGATCACCGCGACGTTCCTGGCGATCACGGTCTACGACGACGCGGGCGTTGCGGTGCAGGAGCTCAAGGTGCCGGTTCGTCTCATGAACGTCGGTGTTCGTGGCTCGTTCCTGCCCGAGGTCTTCCTCCCCGACACAACCATCCGCGAGCTCGGGCTCACCGAGGGCGTGCTCAACGAGGAGGGGCCTGGTTGGGTGTTCGTGGTCCAGTACGACCACACCGTCGGTGACGCAGAGCGCGAGCGAGCGCAGGCGATCGCCGCGGACTACCCGGAGACGCGAGCGTTCACTGACACGGAGCCGGTACGGCCAGGGGAAGGTTTCCGCCTGCTGCTGATTGCCCTCGTGCTGCTGTTCGCGGTGAGTGTCACCGCCATCGCGATCGCGCTCGGCGAGGCCGAGTCGCGGCCGGAGCAGCGCTCGCTCCTGGCACTCGGCGCCGATCCCCGGTTGCGACGCCAGATCGCCGCGGCGCGGGCGGCGGTCCTCGCCTTCCTGGCCGGGATCCTGGCCGTGCCCGCCGGACTGCTGCCGATCTGGGGCATCTTCACGAGCCGCGGGACCAACCTCGCCGTCCCGACGCTGGAGATCGCGGCCGCGGTCCTCGTCCTACCGCTGCTGGCGGTCGCCAGCGCCTGGCTCCTGAGCCGACCGATCCCGGACTGGAACGCATTCCGCAACGTCGGCACCGGGCAATAGGCCAGCCTATTCAGCTCCGAACGTTGTCTGACAGTCATCTTTTCGAGACCTATGTCCTCTGCCGTCGCGGAATGGGCCGCCGGAGCGCCGTTGGCGGTCGATTTGATGTCTGACAGTCAACAATCCAGGCCCAGTCAACATCGATGCGTCCGCCGGGAGCGCCTTCGGCTCAAAATGTTGACTAGCAGACATACGGAGCCGTCGGCAGTCGTCATGCGGCCCACAGCGCGGCTCGGACTACACTCGGCGATACCCGCGCGTCACACCGGACCCGATCGAGCGCGTCTCGAAGCACCCACATTCCAGGAGCCAGTCCCGCCCGTGTCCGTCCCGATTCTCGCCCGTCTGACCGGGCCCGCCGACCTCCGCCGCATGTCCGAGGCCGAGCTCGCGGGCCTCGCGCAGGAGATCCGCGAGACGATCATCACCACTGTCGCGACGACCGGCGGCCATCTCGGCTCCAGCCTCGGCGTCGTCGAGATCGCGATCGCGCTCCACCGCCTGCTGGACTCGCCGCGCGACCGGATCGTCTGGGACACGGGACACCAGGCATATGCCCACAAGCTGCTGACCGGCCGCCTCGAGCGGTTCGGGACGCTCCGTCAGATCGATGGCATCGGCGGCTTCCCGCGGCGCAGCGAGAGCGAGCACGACGTCTTCGATGGCGGGCACGCGGGCACCGGCCTGTCGATCGCCGAGGGCCTCGCGACTGCGCGCGACATCCGGCACGGCAATGAGCGGATCGCGGTCGTCGTCGGCGACGCGGCGCTCATGACCGGCCTTTCGCTCGAGGCCCTCAACGACATCGGCCATCGCCAGACGCCGATGTTGATCGTGCTCAACGACAACGAGATGTCGATCAGCGCGACGGTCGGGGCGTTCTCGACGTACCTCTCGAAGATCAAGCTCAGCGGCGCCTGGCAATCGAGCAAGTCCGCGTGGGACGGCGTCGTGCGCCGGATCCCCTTGATCGGCCCGTCCGCGCTCATGTGGAGCCAGCGGCTGCGCCGTTCGGTTGTGAACCTCGCGAGTCCTGGCCAGCTGTTCGAGGACCTCGGGATCACGTACATCGGCGTGGTGCCCGGGCACGACCTTCACGCGCTGCTCCAGACGTTCGCCCGCGTGTTCGAGCTCAAGGGCCCGACCATCGTCCACGTCAGGACCCAGAAGGGCCGCGGCTACAAGCCGGCCGAGACGGACCAGGTGTCGTTCCACGGCGCCGCCCTGCCGCCGATGGAGCTCGGCGCGGCGGCAACGGCCCCCGCCGCGGTGGCCTCGAATAGAGACATCCGACCCGGCAGCCATCACGGCGCAGGCTCGAACGGCGACGCGCTGTCGCCGCCCACGCCCCCGAGCGCCGGCAGGAAGCCGCCGAACTACACGTCCGTCTTCGCGACCGAGCTGGTGGAGCTGGCGAAGGACGATGAGCGGATCGTCGCCATCACGGCGGGCATGCCCACCGGCACCGGCCTGTCGAAGTTCCAGGCTGCCTTCCCGGACCGATTTCAGGATGTCGGCATTGCTGAGCAGCACGCGGTGACGATGGCCAGCGGCCTCGCGATCGCCGGGATGCGCCCGGTGGTCGCGCTGTACTCGACGTTCCTTCAACGGGCGTTCGACCAGACCGTCCACGATGTCTGCCAGAACGACTTGCCCGTGCTGCTCGCGGTGGACCGCGCCGGGCTCGTGGGCGAGGACGGCACGTCCCACCAGGGCATGTTCACGATCCCCGCGCAACGCCAACTGCCGTACCTCGTGGTCGCGAGTCCGAAGGACGAGCAGGAGCTCCGCTCGCTGGTCCGAACCGCGTTCGCGCAGGACCACCCGTTCGCGCTGCATTACCCGCGCGATCCCGGTTTCGGCCTGCCGGAGGTCACGCCCCGTGAGATCAAGGTCGGCCAGGCCGAGGTGATGCGCGAAGGCGACGACATCCTGTTCATCGGCTTCGGCCCCATCGTGATGCGGGCGATCGAGGCCGCGGACGAACTGGCGAAGGAAGGCTGGTCGATCGGTGTGGTTAACGCCCGGTTCGCGAAGCCGCTCGATCGGCAGCTCATCCTCGACCAGGCACGCGGCAAGCAGCTCGTCGTCACGTTCGAGGAGAGCGTGGTGACGGGTGGCTTCGGGAGCGCGGTCCTGGAGGTCGTCGAGGAAGCTCGCCAGACGGACCACGCCCTGCGCGAGACCGCGGTGCGGATCCTGGGCATCCCGGGCGATCGATTCGTGGACCACGGTTCGGTCGTCGACCTGCGGCACATGCTCCGGCTCGACGCGGTCGGGTTGGCGGAGCAGGTTCGCGAGGCCGCGGCGACCCTCGCCGTCGTGCCGTCCGATCCACGGCCCGTCGAGGCAGCGCGCGCCGTCTGACCGGCGATCGGCGCTCGCGGGCGCCCGCTGGATAAGCCTCCGCGAAGCGGCGTGTGCCACCATGAGCCGGTGACGGGCGTACGCGTGCCTCGGGTTCGGCTGGATCAGCTCATCGCGGACCGCGGCCTTGCCGAATCGCGCTCCCGTGCCCAGGCACTCCTGCTCGGCGGAAAGGTCCGCGTCGGCGCGGGCGATGGGGCGAGATTCGATCGGAAGCCGGGCGATCTCGTCGATTCGGACGTGGCCATCGAGGTCGCCGCGCCAGAGCCGTACGTGAGCCGGGGTGGCCACAAGCTCGCGGCGGCGCTCGATGCCTTCGACGTCGATCCGGGCGGGCGCATCTGCCTCGATGTCGGCGCCTCGACGGGCGGTTTTACCGATTGCCTTTTGAAGCGCGGTGCCGCGAAGGTCTATGCCGTGGACGTGGGACGCGGCCAGCTGGCGCAGAAACTGCGGGACGACCCGCGCGTGGTGAACCTCGAGGACAACCACATCCTCAAGCTGGACGCCGCGCTCATCACGGACAGTCCCGCGCTTGCGGTGGTCGATGTGTCATTTATTTCGCTGAAGAAAGTTCTTCCGCGTGTCCGGG
>JANLSG010000051.1:0-2848 GCA_031362295.1 Chloroflexota bacterium | reverse complement strand
CGAGCGCCCGATCGCGCCACGGATCGCGCGCCGTGCCGTCATCGGCGAGGGCCGCCCAGGCGAGGCGCCGCGAACCCGCGAGCCACTCGTCGGTGAGCGCGAGGTGATGCGGCGTGACGTCGCAGGTCACGGGCAGGCCGGCGGCCTTCGCGCGGCGGACCGCGTCGAGCGACGCGGCGGTCGAGAGGTGCGTGAGGTGCAGCCGCGCGCCCGGCGCGTCGAGGACGACCTCCGCGAGCAGCGCGATGTCGCGAGCGACCGCGCTCGCTTCCGCCGCGGCGGGCCAGCCCTTGAGGCCCAGCACGGTCGCAATGTGGCCCTCGTTCGCCTCGGCGCCCGCGGTGAGGGAGAGATCTTCGGGGTGGTCCACGAGCGGCAGCCCGAGCATCCCGCTGTACGCAAGCGCGTTCCGGAACAGCTCCGCGTGCTGGACCGGTGAGCCATCGTCGGAGAACCCGATGACGCCCGCCGCGGCAAGCTCGCCCAGCGGCGCCAGCTGCTCCCCCGCCCGACCCTGCGTTGTGGCGCCGTAGGACAGCAGTCGCACCGGCGATCCGGTCGCGGCAGCCGCAGCGCGGGCCGCAACGACCATTGCCGCGTGGTCGATCGGCGGCGTCGTGTTGGGCATTGCGCAGACGGTCGTGAAGCCGCCGTGGGCAGCCGCGGCGAGGCCGGACGCGATCGTCTCCGCCGCCTCGTTGCCGGGCTCCCGAAGATGCGCGTGCAGGTCGATGAAGCCCGGCGCCACGACGACACCAGTGTCGTCCGCCGCGCCACCGTCGCCGGCGTCCAGCCAGGTCACGGATTCCAGGACGCCGTCGCGCACGATCAGGTCGGCCGGGCCCTCGCGACCCGTCGCGGGATCAACCAGCCACGCCCCGCTCAGGTCCAGGTCCACAGCCCGCCCGATCTCGACGCCGGTCTCCGGCGCCGAGACGCGCGACCTCGCCGAGGCGCTCATCCCGCCCCGCCCACGAGCCCAGCCGCAGAGGCGACGAGCGACAGCACGGCCATCCGGATTGGCACGCCGTTCGCGACCTGCTCGGTCACGAGCGATCGCGGACCCGCGGCGACGTCCGCGGCAATCTCGATGCCTTCGTTCATCGGGCCGGGATGCATGACGAGGCAGCCCTCCGCGGCGCCCGTGAGCCGATCCGCGGTGAGCCCGAACCGGGCGGCGTACTCGTGCAGTGACGGCAGGAGGCCCGCGGCCATGCGCTCCTTCTGGATCCGCAGCGCCATGACGACCTCCGCGTTACGCAGCGCAGCATCGATGTCGCTGGTCACCGTGAACCGGCGCTCCCCACCGACACCGGCAGCAGCCCACGCCTCGAACCCGCGGAGCAGCGTCGCCGGCCCGCAGACCCAGACATCGGCGCCCGCTGCGGTGAGCGTCCACAGGTTGCTGCGCGCGACGCGCGAGTGCAGGACGTCGCCCAGGATCACGATCTTCCGGCCGCGAAGCGAGCCGCCGGACACGTGCCGCAGCAACGTGAAAAGGTCCAGGAGCGCCTGCGTCGGGTGGGCGTGGCGGCCATCGCCGGCGTTCACCACGGCGCCACGAAACTCCCGCGCGACGAGATACGGCGCCCCGGATGTCGCGTGGCGCATCACGAGCACCTTGGCGCCCAGCGCCTCGAGCGTGCGCATCGTGTCCAGCAACGACTCGCCCTTCTCGATCGACGACCCGCTCACCGCCACGTTCACGACGTCTGCGGACAGGTACTTCGCCGCGACCTCGAAGCTCACCCGCGTCCGCGTCGAGGCCTCGTAGAACAGGTTCGTCACCCCGACGCCGCGCAGCGCCGTCGACCGCGGCCGCGCGCCCGCAACGATCTCCGCCATGTGCCGCGCGGTATCGAGCACGAGCTCGATCTGCGACCAGGTCAGGATGTCCGTGTCCAGAAGGTGGCGGTGCGGCCACGCGGGACCGGGCGCCTCCCCGCCGGCTGCGCCGGAGGCCGTCGCCGCATCCGCGAGCGTGCGGCTCACTCCGGCACGCCTGCCGTCACGGCGACCTGGTCGATATCGACCGCGTCTTCGCCGTCGACCTCGCTGACGCGGACCTTGACGATCTCCTCGCGCGACGTGGGCACGTTCTTGCCGACGTGGTCGGCCCGGATCGGCAACTCCCGGTGGCCGCGATCCACCAGCACCGCGAGCCGGACAGCCCTGGGCCGACCGAACTCCCGCAACGCGTCCATCGCGGCGCGGATGGTGCGGCCCGTGTACAGCACGTCGTCCACGAGCACGACCGTCGCGCCCTCGACCTCAAAGGGGACGTCCGTGCCCTTCAGGACCGGCGACTGGCCGAGCCTGGAGAGGTCGTCGCGGTAGAACGTGATGTCCAGCGCACCGACGGGCAGCGTCACGCCCTCGTGCTCGGCGATCGCGGCCGCGAGGCGATGCGCGAGGGGCACGCCGCGGCGCTGGATGCCAACGAGTACCAGTCCGGACGTGCCGGCCTGCTTCTCGACGATCTCGTGGGAGATGCGAATCACCGCCCGGCGGATCTCGTCCGCGGTCATGATCCGGCGACTGGGCACTACCTACCTCCCGGCCTCACGGGGCCATCAACCGGCTCACGCGGCCGGGCGACGAAGGTCGGCTGCGAGTGTACCGCCCACCCGATGCCCTGGCGGCATCAGTAGATCCGGACCGTCACCGTCGTCGTGCCGGACCACCAGCCGCAGCCGCAGATCGCGAAGAAGTCCGGGCGATACATGTCGATAATCCGGCCCGTGGACTTCGCCGGCCCATAGTCGTTGACGACCCGCTCGATGCACCCGCCCGCCCCGCAGATCACGATGACCGTGCCCCTTGGAACGTCGCGCATCGCGGTCGTCCC
>JANLSG010000028.1:0-5942 GCA_031362295.1 Chloroflexota bacterium | reverse complement strand
GATCGCGGTCATCCCGCGCCGGATGCGCTGGACACTCGCGACAAGGGCCTCGGCCAACGGGGTCGCCCCATCCCCATCCACGGCGGCGAGGAGCTGCATGACCTTGAGGTGCTGGCGCCAGCCCCGGTCAGGCTGGAGCTGGGCCAGTCGATGCGCGCTGATCGTCATGCCGACGGCTCGATTCTCGACGAGGGCCTTGTCGGCCACCGCGGCCGCGCAGCGGACGGCGACCTCCACCGTCGACTCGTCGCCGGTCCCGCGCTGGATCCCGCGGTCGAGGTCGAGCAGGATCCAGGCATCAGCCGTTTGCTCGAGATCGAACTCCTTGACCTGGATATCCCCGTGGCGGGCCGTCGACTTCCAGTGGATCCGGTTGAACGCGTCACCCGGCGCCCATGGGCGCACGGTCGTCGCCAGCGGCGTCGCCTGGAGCGTCCGCTCGCGCATCGCGTGGCTGCCGTCCAGGTTCGACGCGGGCAGCCGCCAGAGCGGCACCGGCTCAAGGCGCGGGTAGACGGTGACGTTGATCCCCGAGCCGACGGACGCCGACGACTCGAAGAAGCCGAACGGATCGCCCGTGCGGATCTGGAGCGGCTCGATGCGGAAGTGGCCGCGCCGGGTGAGCGGCGTCCGGATGAGCCACGACCGCTCCGTATTCCCGCCGAGCGAGATCGCCCGCCCGGGAAGTCCCGCGGGGAGCGACGTCGGGTTGTGGACCTCCAGCCAGGGCTTGGGGATGCGGCTCGTGTTCCGGAGCGTGTACGTCACCCGGATTCGGTCGCCGACGTGGCCGGACAGCTGGTTGACCGCGTAGCCCGCCTCCAGGTCGGCGAGGCCGAGTCGCGTCAGGACGTACGAGCCGCCGATGACGAGCACACCCAGGTACACGAGGTAGAACAGGAACTGCTCGCCCGTAGAGAACGCCGAGATCAGGAGGATCCCGGCGAGGATCAGCAGCTGCAGGCGTCGGAACATGCGGCCTCAGTCCCTGCTGTCCCGGGCTCCCTCGCTCCGTCTCAGCCCTGGCCCGAGCGCGCCCGGAGGCCCGGCTTGGTCGGGGTCAGGCTCGCCACGCCGGCGTCCTTGGCGGCGCCGACGGGCGTCGACTCGAGCAGCTCACGGATGACTTGCGCCGGTTGCACGTCATGGATAGATGAAGAAGTCTTGATGATCATCCGATGCGCCAGCGCCGACTCCGCGAGCGCCTTGACGTCGTCCGGGATCACGTAGTCGCGGCCGAGCAGTCCGGCGAGTGCCTG
This sequence comes from Chloroflexota bacterium, assembly GCA_031362295.1. Taxonomy (GTDB): domain Bacteria; phylum Chloroflexota; class Limnocylindria; order Limnocylindrales; family CSP1-4; genus UBA5189. The sequence continues at coordinate 4,683 of JANLSG010000028.1, read as the reverse complement.
GCCGGCGCGATAGAGGGCGATGGAGCCGCGTGGCGAGGCGCCGAGGTAGATGTCGCCATGGTCGCGGGTGCCGTTGACCAGCCGCACGATGTACTCGGCGACAGTCGGGTCGACGTAGATCTCGCGCACGGCCCGCTGCATCTCCTGCAGCTCCTCCAGGGAGCACACCACCTCGAGGTCGTCGATCGGGTGCTGGCGCTTCTGCTCGTCCAGGATCACGACCTCCTCGACGGGCTGCGGATAGCCGAGCTTGATCCGAAGCATGAACCGGTCCAGCTGGGCCTCGGGCAGGGCGAACGTGCCCTCGTACTCGATCGGGTTCTGGGTGGCGATCACGAGGAACGGGTCCGGCATCATGTACGTCGTCCCGTCCACCGTGGCCTGGCGCTCCTCCATGCACTCGAGCAGCGAGGACTGGGTCTTGGGCGTCGCGCGGTTGATCTCGTCGGCGAGCACCACCTGGGCCATGATCGGGCCCGGCCGGAACTCGAACTCCTGGGTCTTCTGGTTGTAGATCGACAGGCCGGTCACGTCCGATGGCAGCAGGTCCGGCGTGAACTGGATGCGCCGGAACGAGCATCCAAGGCTCTTGGCGATGGCCTTGGCGAGGACGGTCTTGCCGGTGCCCGGGACGTCCTCGATCAGGACGTGGCCGCGGCACAACAGCGCGACGAGGGCGAAGCGGACTTCGTTGTGCTTGCCGACGATCACGCGCTCGACGTTGGCGAGAACGCGATCTCCGGTCTCCTGAATCCTGGTCATCTGGCTCCCCATAGCGACCCGCGCAATGTCACGGGATGGTACGACGCGATCGCGAGATGAGTTCTCGGGCAGATTGGTTCCGCACGATCAGCCGCGCCGGACGGAGGCGGCGGCGGCCCACAGGGTCATCAGGGCCCCGATTCCGGCCATGGCGCCGAGGAAGATCTCCCCGCCCGAGAGCGCCGCCACGGCAATCGCCCCGAACAGGCCGACCACGACGACGGCGATCGCGGCCAGTCCCACGCGCTCGATCAGCGGGCGCTGCTCGGGCGTCATCCCTTCAACCAGTCGCGCCAGGCACGGAACATGTCACCGGCGATCGGCGACGCCTTCACTGTTCCGCCGCCGGAGTTCTCGACCAGGACCGCGATCGCGACCTGCGGATCGTCGTACGGCGCGAAGCCGATGAACCATGAGTGGGGCTTCGTCCCGGACTCGAGCTCCGCAGTACCGGACTTCCCCGCAACCGCGAGGCCACTCACCGCGGCGCCGGCCGTGAACACGCGCCCAAGGTCGCCGGCGACTGCTTGCCGCATCGCGGCCGCGATCTCGTCCGCGATGCCCGACGCGATGACCCGGTTGAGCGAGGTCGGCTGGATTGTGCTCGTGCCGCCCTTGCCGGTCGCCTCAAGCACCAGATGTGGCTGCATCAGCTCCCCGTGATTCGCGATCGTGGCCGCCACCAAAGCCATCTGGAGCGGGGTCACGAGCGTCTCGCCCTGGCCGTAGCCCGCGTTTGCGAGCTCGACACGGTCCGTGAACCCCCCACCGAACGAGCCCCCGCCGTTGGTGACCTGTGACGTCGCTGTCGACAGGTCGAACGGGATGGGGCTGCCGAAGCCCAGCCGGCCGGCCCACTCTTCGAGGGGCGCGCCACCGGTTCGCACGGCCGTCTCGGCGAAGTAGATGTTGCACGAGACCTCGATCGCCTCGGCGTAGTCGAGCGCCTTGGTGCCGGTGGCCGTGTGATGCCCGTCCTTCACGCGGAAGCCATCAACGAGCCAGCCCGTCTTCTCGGACGCCGGCTGGTCCGCGTAGGTGGTGTCCGGGTTGATCGCGCCACTGCCGAGCGCGGCCACCGAGGTGACGATCTTGAACACGGAACCCGGCACGTACAGGCCGCTCGTCGCCCGCGGCAGGAGGGGCCGGCGATCGTCGGTGCGCAGCTTGTCGAACGTCGCCGTCGAGGTCGCCGGGTTGGCGACTGCCGAGGCATCGAACGTCGGGGTCGAGACGAGGGCGAGGACCTCGCCGGTCCGTGGATCGAGGATCACGATCGCGCCGCGGTTCTTGCCGAGCGCCGCCACCGCCGCCTTCTGGAGCGAGAGGACCAGGGTGGTCCGGATGTCCTGGGGATCGGACGGTTCGGCGCGGAACTTGCGGGTCAGCTCGCGCAGGGGATCCGCCGAGACCACGCCGCTCAGCTGCGCGTTCCACGCGTTCTCCAGCCCGGTCGTGCCGTACTGGCGAGACGCGTAGCCGATGACCGGCGCGAGCGCGTTCGAGGCGTAGACCCGGTACGGCTCGCCGTTCTTGTCGCGCTTGTTCCACGCCAGTCGCTGGCCGTCCCGGTCGACGATGTCGCCGCGCAGGACGTTGCGCGCCGCCGCGATGACTGCCGCGTCGTCGCCCGCACTGCTCAGGTTGGCCGACTCGATGACCTGCCAGTAACCGGCGCCGAGGGCGAGCCCGCCGAACGCGAACGCGAGCATCAGCGAAACGCGACCCAGTGCCGCGCCGATGCCCACGCGCCGTCCGGTCCACGACGGCGCGGAACCGGAGATCGGGTAGGCGTGCGAGGGTGATCGCGGGGTCCGCGGAGCCTCCTGCGGCCGACCGGTCCCGGCCATCAGGCGGCCCCCCGATCGAGCATCCGCCGGATCCGCCCGACGCGCCTCGGCGGCGGCAGCGGGTCGCGTGTCCGCTCCGAGAGCGCGATCAGCAGCCCGACGATGACCGCGTTCGCCAGGAGGGACGAGCCGCCATAGCTGATGAACGGCAGGGTGATCCCCGTGAGCGGGATCATCTTCAGGTTGCCGCCGGCGATGATGAACGCCTGGACGCCGATCACCAGCGACAGCCCCGCCGCGAGGATGGCGCGGAACTCGTCCTGGGCGGCCGAGGCGATCCGGAGCCCGCGCTGCACGAGCACCAGGTACAGCCCCAGGATCGCGAGGATCCCCACCAGTCCGAGCTCCTCGCCGAGCGCCGCGAATGGGAAGTCCGTGTGCAGCGCGGGGATCGGCGGGCGGCCGGCGATCGTCGGCAGCCCACCGCCGAGTCCCGTGCCGATGAGTCCGCCTCGAGCGAACGCGTGGAGCGCCTGGACCACCTGGTAGCCGGCGCCGCTCGGATCCGCGAATGGGTCCAGCCAGATGTCGATGCGGGTCCGGACGTGGCCGAACACGAAATACAGCGCGCCCGCGCCCACGACGAACGCCCCAAGCCCCGCGACCACGTAGCCCACGCGCGCCGTGGAGACGTACAGGAGCAGGAGGAACACAGCGAAGAACAGCAGCGCCGCCCCGAGGTCGCGCTGGACGATGACGATCCCCAATGCGATCGCCCACATCGCGATCATCGGCGCGAGGTACGGCAGCGGCGGCAGGTGGAATGGCCCGACTCGCGTGGACTCGTCGACGAGGAGCGGCCGGTTCTCGGACAGGTAGCCCGCGAGGAACACGACGAGGATCACCTTCAGCAGCTCCGACGGCTGGCCGCTGAACGGCCCGACGGTCAGGCTCAGGCGGGCACCGTTCACGTCGTGGCCGAGGAGGAAGGTGAGGAGCAGCAGGCCGACGCCCGCCGCCGCCCACGTGTACTTGTAGCCGCGTAGCCAGATGTCGCTGCGGACGGCGATCGCGAGGACCGCGATGATCGCGAGGCCGATCACGAGCCATACCAGCTGCGTCCGGGCGAGACCGCCGAGGCCACCGGCGAGCGTCTGCGGCAGCCGCTCCATGAGCAGCAGGCTGATGCCGCCCAGCATCCCGACCGTCGGCAGGAGAATCTGGTCCGTCCGGCGACCCGCGATCACGAACGCGACGTGAACGGCAAATAGCGCACTGAGGTAGACGGCGAGCAGGCCCGGCTCGGCAAGCCCGAGCAGGTTCCAGGAGCTCGTATCCCCGTCCTGCAGCGCCGCCTTGAATCGCTCCGTTGCGCCGAGCGACAGGCTGCCCACGAACAGCCCGATCGCAACGATCGCGAGCAGGCCGAGCTCGCGACCTCGGACGCGCGGGGTGATCCGAAAACGGCGTGTCTCGCGCCCGACGGCGCGCAGGCCCCGTGCGGCCGCGGTCATGCCCGCGAGCGCTCGAGCCGGAGTCGTGCCTGCCCGATCTGGATCTCGTCCCCGAACGCGATCGGGGCCAGCCCGTCGACCTGGCTGCCGTTGACGAACGTGCCGTTCGTGGACCCGAGGTCCTCCACGTACCAGGCGCGGCCGCGGTAAGTCACCGCGGCGTGACTCGCAGACACGAACTCGTCGTCGATGACGATCGAGTTGTTCACGTCGCGCCCGAGCGAGGTGATCGCGTCCAGCGCGAAGGCCGAGCCGGTAGCTGGCTCACCACTCGGCGACGCCACCACCACCAGGCGACCCAGCTCGCGCATCGGCTCGCGGGAGGCAGAGCGAAGGTCACGGATCAGCGCGCGCACCACCATCCAAAGGAAGCCGTAGAGCATCGCGAGGAAGAGCAGGCGGAGCACCCAGATGGCGAGGACGGCGGCATCCATGGCTGTGCGCGGCTACGAGCGCGCGCCCGCCTCGGCCGGCGCGGCCTCGACGACCATGTTCGTATCGCCGATCTGGATCCGGTCCCCCGCCCCCAGGACGAGCTCCGTGACCCGATGGCCGTTCACGCGAGTGCCATTCGACGACCCGAGATCGGTCAGGACGAGCACGCCGTCGCGCGCGTG
>JANLSG010000281.1:0-2524 GCA_031362295.1 Chloroflexota bacterium | reverse complement strand
GGGCTGGAGCTGCTGCGCGCGCGCCCGCGGCCCGGTCTCGCCGCGCTGCTGACGAAGGCCGGCATCGCGCCGGCCGACGTGGACCTCGAGACCTTGTCCTTCGCGCTTGCGCCGCGCCTCAACGCAGCCGGCCGGGTGGGGGAGGCGTTCGATGCCGCGAGCCTCCTCCTCGCCGACGACAAGGCTGAGGCCGAGCGTCTCGCCGCCATCCTCGAGGCCGCGAACCTGACCCGCCGCGACCTGATGAAGACCGCCATCGCGGAGGCACGCACGTCGCCGGATGCCGTGGATGACGCGGCGGCGACCATCGTCCGAGGGCCGTGGCCCGTCGGGATCGTGGGGCTGGTGGCTTCGCGGCTCGCGGACGAGCGACGGCGGCCCGCGATTGTCGGGGCGGAGCTCGGGCCCGTCATCCGGGCGTCCTGCCGCAGTGCAGGGCAGCTGCACCTCGCCGACACGCTCGCGCTCTGCGCGGACCTGCTGATCCGCCACGGCGGGCACGCAGGCGCGGCGGGCTTCGAGATCAGGACGGAGTACTGGGACGCGTTCCGCGAGCGGTTCATCGCCCTTGCCGCAGCGGCCGCGCCGCCGGATCCCGTGCCGAGCATCACGCTGGACCTGGCGATCCGCAGCCGTGACGTGGATTACGCCTTGCATCGCGACCTGCAGAAGCTGGCGCCGTGCGGCGCGGGCAACCCGGAGCCGCTCGTCGCCGTCCTCGGGCTGACGGTGACGAAGGTGCGCGAGGTGGGTGGCGGCCACACGTCGCTCGTGCTCAAGCGGCGTCTCGACGTCCTCGACGGCATCGCATTCGGCTGGCCCGAGCTCTCGCGCGAGGTCGCCGAGGGCGACGTGATCGATGTCGTGGCGCAGCTCAGAAGCAGGCGCTTCGGCGGCATCGAATCGCTCCAGCTGGAGATCCGCGACGCGGCCCCGTCCGGCCACCACCCCGAATCGCGCGCCATCCTCGAGGCCGTGCCGGTCGCCGTAGGCCCCGGTGCGGCCGTGCCTGGCCCCGTCGTTCCCACGCCCAGGTGACCCGCGCCAACCCGCGGCCGCGGGCGCCGCGACAGACCGGCGGCGGCCGGCTGCCCGTCGACATCGCCCCAGCGCTCTCGGCAGCCGGGCTGGTGATCGTCGCGGTCGTCAGCTTCGCGCTGCTCGGCGGCTCGCTGCCATCGATCACGGGGCCCGGTGGGCCTGGCGGACCCGGCGGCCCGATCCGAACCGCGACCCCATCGAACGTGGTCGTGATCCCCGACGATCCGCGAGCGAAGATCCCGGGCTCGCTGCTGTACGTGAAGGACGGCAACATCTGGGTGCAGTCGGGCGACAAGGCGCGGCAGCTGACCAGCGGGGGCCAGGACGCGATGCCGGCGTGGGCGCCGGACGGGGCGTCGATCTACTTCGTCCGGGTCAAGAAGGAGAGCGGCAAGTGGCCGTCCTCGGGCGTCACGCGCACGTACAACCTGGCCGTGCCGAGCCTGCTCCGGATCAAGGCGGACGGCTCGGGTGAGCCGGAGGTCCTGCTCACGGGACGCCTGAAGCGCAACGCGAACACGTGGTCCTATTTCATCCGCGAGCCGTCGATCTCGCCCGATGGCCTGACCGCGGCGATCATCACGGATGGCCCGGACCCGACGAAGAGCGACGTCGTTGTCAAGCTGGTGACCCTTGCCGACGGTTCGATCAGCGACCCGAAATTCGTCCAGACGCAGTCGCTCGGGCATCAGGACCCGGCATGGTCGCCCGATGGCAAGACGCTCCTGTACGTGCGCAACGCGCGGGAGGGGCCGCGCGGCACCCCGGCGATCTTTCGGTACACCGTGGCCACCGGGAAGTCGACCGCCCTTACAGGGCCTGGCTACGAGGCGCCCTCGTGGTCCCGCGACGGCCGGTTCGTTGCCGCAACGAAGACGAGCACCTTCGGGACCGACGTCGTGATCCTCGACGCGAAGACCGGCGTGGAGCTCCTGCGCGTCACGCGCGACGAGAACTCGTTCAGCCCGGTCTGGTCGCCGAAGGGCGACGCGGTCGCGTTCTTCCGGATCGAGCACGGGGTGGTCGACCTGTATCTCCTGCCCCTTGTCGGCACGGGGCCCGACTGGACGGCCGGCGAGCCGCTGGCGCTGACGATCTCCGCGGGGCTCGAGGCAGACTCGCGGCCCACGTGGTTCATCCCCGCGGACCAGCTGCCGCCGCTCCCGACGCCGACGCCGGTGGTTACGCCCGCGCCGTCCGGTGGCGCGGCGCCGAGTGTCGCGCCGTGAGCGAGACAGCGGCCACGACATACCTCGAGCGCCTTGCGGCCCGGAGCGTGGCCACGGGCTCCGTCCTGTGTCTGGGCCTCGACCCGGATCCCGCGACGCTGCCCGCCGGCTTCTCGCCTGATCTGGACGGCGTCGAGCGCTTTGCGACGCTGCTCCTCGACGCGGCGCTCCCGTACGCCGCCGCGGTCAAGCCGAACCTGTCGTTCTACGAGGCGTTCGGCTCCGCCGGCATCGCGATGCTGGAGCGGCTCCGC
>JANLSG010000266.1:0-1525 GCA_031362295.1 Chloroflexota bacterium | reverse complement strand
GCGCGATGCGTCCCGGTCGGTCTCGGCTTCGCTGTACAGGCGCTCCAGGATCCGGGTCCCGAGGCGTTCCTCGAGCTCGAACAGGATGCGCACGCCCGCGAGGTTGACGCCGAGGTTCTGCGTCAGATGGCGGATCCAGGTGACTCGGCGCACGTCCTGCTCCGAGTACAGCCGGATGTTGGTGGGCGTTCGGGCCGGGCAGATGAGGCCCTCTTCCTCGTAGATCCGCAACGTTCGCGGATGCACGCTGACGATGCTCGCCGCCACGCTGATGACGTAGACGGGTCGCTGTGGGTCTCGATCGGGACGGGGCACGGACATATGCGAATGCTAGAAACCTATCAACGGTGTTGTCAAGACTCTAGCGTGTTTCGATTTCTGCACCGTCCGCCCGACTCGCCACGATCCCGGGTGCCGGTTTCGGCGGACGGTGGCGCTCGTGCCTGGAAGCCCCTCGCCTCAGTCCTTGACATCGGCCGCGTCGAACGGCGACTCTATCGCGTACCGATATACGAATTCGCGCAAGGGTGATTCGTGACCAATCGAGCGGACATCGTCGCCGTCTTCGCGCTCGTCGTGATGGTGCTCGCTGCATGCTCTCCATCGAGCCCACCCGCCCCCGGCACGGGTCAGCCGCCCGCGCCGACCGCCGGTCCAACGAGTGCCACCGGCTCGACGCCACCCGCGGTCGATCGGCTGCGCCTGGTCATCGACACGGACATGGCGCCGGACGACGTCGTCGCCATCGCGTCGCTGCTGCGGGACCCGAGCGTTGACGTGCTCGCGATCACCGTGACCGGGACCGGCGAGGCCCACTGTCCGGGCGGCATGTTCGTCGCTCGATCGGTGGTCACGATGCTGCTCGACGCTGCCATTCCCGTCGGGTGTGGACGAACGACGCCGATGGGCGACGCACAGCCATTCCCGGACGAGTGGCGAGCCGGCGCCGACGTCGGCAACGGCATTCGCTTGGTGCAGCCCAGCTTCTTGCCCGAAACTCGCTCGTCGGAGCAGGTCCTCGTGGACCTTGCGGCCGGCGAGGCCGGCGCCGGTCGGAAGCTGACGATCCTCACCCTCGGGACCCTGACGAACGTCGCCGGCGCGCTGGAGCTGGACCCCGGCCTCCCGGAGCGCGTCCGGGTCGTGTCCATGCTCGGGGCCGTGGACGTGCCGGGGAACGTCATGCCCGACGGCGCGGCAGCCGGCGAAGCGACTGCGGAGTGGAACGCCCACGCCGACCCCACCGCGGTCCGGATTGTCCTGGCGGCCGGCTTCGACATCACCCTCGTGGGTCTCGACGCCACCAACAGCGTCCCGCTCACGCAGGACCTGTTCCGACGGCTGGAGGCCGATCATGCGGCCGGTCCTGCGGACCTCGTGTACGAGATCTGGGCCTCCAATCCGTTCATGACCGCGGGTGACTACTTCGTCTGGGATCCGCTCACGGCCGCCGTCGTGCGCGATCCGACCCTGGTCACGACGCGCCCGGCGACGGTGCGGGTGGTGGAGGGCGCCGGCCTCGACG
>JANLSG010000257.1:0-4917 GCA_031362295.1 Chloroflexota bacterium | reverse complement strand
AGCGCTTCATGTCGCGCCGCCCGTTCACGCGGCGGTCGACCAGATCGGAGTGCCCAGAGCTGAGACCTCGACGTCGATGCCGAGCCCGGGGCCCTCCGGCACCCGCCCGACTCCCCCACTCGACCGGGGCTGATACCCGGCGACGTGCTCGTTCGTCCAGTCGTTCATGAACGAGACGGCGAACAGGGCATCGGCCGGGGTCCCCGCCGCGAGGTGGGCCGTCGTGGCGCTCACGATGTCGCCGCCCCAGGTGTCCTCGATCATCAGGCGGATCCCCAGCTCGACGGCGGTGTCGCGCATCAGGCGCGCCGGCAGGAGGCCGCCGACGCGGCTGGTCTTGAGGTTGATCTGGTCCATGGCGTCGAGGCCTGCCGCTCGCACCAGCGTCGGCAGGTCCGTGATGACCTCGTCGAGGACCATCGGCAGCGTGGTCAACCGACGGACCGCGAGGCATTCCTCCAGGGTCGGGCAGGGTTGCTCGAGCCGGAATCGAGGCACATCGCGGACGAGATTGGCGAAGAGGATCGCGTCCTGCCGCCGCCACGCTCCGTTGGCGTCACCGGTGATCTCGTCGCCTGGGCCGGTCTCGGCGACCACGGCCGCGACCCGCTCCGCATCCTCCGCCGGCGCAGCGCCGAGCTTCAGCTGGAAGCGACGGATCCCGGCCGCACGCTCGCGTCGAGCAAAGGCCGCCATGTCGGCAGGCGGACCCAGGGGAATCGCCACGTAGAGCGGCAGCTCGTGATGGAGGACACCCCCGAGCAGCGCCGCGACCGGCTGGCCGACGATCCGCCCGAACGCATCCCAGCACGCGACATCGATCGCACTCTTGGCGTATCCGTGACCCATCAGCGCAGCGTCCATCCGACGGTGCACGTCGGCGAGATTCGTAACGTCCCCTCCGATGACGCTCGGGGCGACGTCGCGCAGCGCCGCCCGGGCGCCCTCGGCGTGCGCCGGTAGATAGGTGGTGCCGAGCGGGCAGACCTCGCCGAACCCGGTGGTCCCATCCCTCGACGTCACGCGCACGACGGTGCTCGCCAGTCGATTGACCACGCGCCCCGACGACATCACGTAGTCGCCGTGGACGTATGTGAGGTCGTAGCCAAAGATGTCGACCCGCTCGATCCGGCCCGCGGTTTCAGCGCCCATCGCCGCCTACCGTAGCGGAACCGTCATCCGCCGACGGCCGCGGAGCCCGAGTCGCGCTCACGAGCGCACTAGGTGTGTTTCGGCCCGCTGTAGTCGTCGTAGCGGCCGCGAAAGCCGAATAGCCCGGCTACGGGCGCCACGATCGTGGCGAGTGGGCCGATGACGCGCTGTTCGGCCGGCGGCAGTTGCATTTCCCTGCGGTAGGTGCGGGCAAGGACCAGCAGGTGCAGCTTGTCCCGAAGGTCGTTCCTGCCGACCTTGCCGTCCTTCGCGAGGCCAAAGAACGTCTCGAACATAGTCTCCGTGGTCAGCGCCGGGCGGAACTGCATCAACGCGGTGACGTGCTGGTCCGTCGCGTTCCAGACCACGTGGGCGACACCCGGAGGGACGATCGCCACCTCGCCCGGCTGATATTCCCGTTCGTCCTCTCCGATGCGCACCCACATCGGCGCGCCGCTGATCTCCAGGCGCTCCTCCTGGTTCGGGTGGAGGTGCGGTGAGGGAACGAACCCGGTCGGCGCCGAGTAGAGGGTCACCTCCAGTAGCTCGCCGGCGGTGTCGCGGGCCCGCTTCCGGAAGACGATTCGTTCGCCCGTCACCGGGTGCACCAGCGGGTGCTCTTCCGTTCCGAACATCGCGATTGGCCTCCCTCTACTCGACGATGCTGACGGTAGCGCCCCGCACGTTGAGTCGACCGACGCACTTGCGATCTTCTGGCTTGAGCCGGTCCGGTTCCGGAAGTCCTGGGGCTACACTCCCCGCGAGATCGAGCGGATTCGACGCCTGATCGTCGTCAATCGAGCGGTTTTGCTGAAAGGCTGGCATGACTTCTTCGGCGCCAAGTGAAATTCGCGCGCACCCAAGAGCCACGAGGGTGCTCGTTGGCGTGTCAACGTTGAGGGTCACCGTTGCGGACGGGCGCGAGATCGCGAGTCCACTGGCGTGGTTCGACTGGTTGGCCCGCGCGAGCGACGCACAACGGCGCGACTTCCGAGTGATCGGCGGCGGCGCCGGCATCTGGTGGGACACGCTCGACGAGGGCATCTCCGTGCCGTGGCTCTTCGGGTTGCCCGAGGATCTTTGATGGGCAGGGTCATCTATTCGCTGAACGTGTCGCTCGACGGATTCGTCGAGACGGCCGACCATAGCCTCGACTGGGCGACCATCGCTGCGGAGCTCATTCGCCACGACCTGATTGACGAGTACCGGCCCGTCGTCCACCCCGTCGTCCTGGGTGCCGGCACGCCGTTCTTTCCGCCGCTCCCCTCGCCGCTCCCCCTCGAGCTCCGGTCTCGGGTTTGCAGCCTCAGATAACGAGCTCGATCGGGACCGCTCGACGGACCGTGTCGAGAACCGGACAGTGGTCCACCGCCCAGCGGATGAGTGCTTCGGTCCCCTCGGCGGAGAGTCCGCGGGCGCGAACATTCGCGGCAACCCGCATGGACATCGCGCCGGCAGGGACATCTGGATCCAGACCGAGAATTCCGCGGTCGTCCGATTCGCTGTCCACCGTGATCTCGACATGTTCGAGCGTCACGCCGGTCGCCGCCGCGCGAATCCCAACGAGCGCCGCGACGCACGAGGCCGTGGCTGCGCGGAACAGCCAGCCGGGCGATGGCACGCTTGCGGTGCCGCCGATTCCGGTTGGCATGTCCGTGCGCGCAGTCTCGCCGCCGGGGCCGGTGACGGAAACGACAAGCCCATGCTCCAGCTTGGCCGTCGCCTGGGAGTCGCGGTAGCGCGCCTCGTCGGGATGCTCGGCCAGGTAAGCACTCGCGCTTGCGACGGCGTCGGCGATGGACATCGGTCGAACTCCTCCTAGCTCAGGTTCTGGAGCATCAGGACGATGGCCGGTCCGACGACCAGCGCGATCGTCGCCGGGATCGTGAACACGAGGTACACGTAGGCCGCGACCAGCCGCGATCGGGCGCCCCAGATGCGGTCATGTCGATCCGCCGTTTGACGGCCAGCGTCGGCCGATCGCGCGGATCGTAGTCGGCCCCATCGAGCTTGGACAGAGGGACTTCCCTCGCCTCATATGCGCGCCCACGGAGCGTTAGCGTCCGGATTCGTGGGTTGACCTCGGTCGGGCTCTCCGGGGCCGTTTGGATTCGTCTCTTGCTGAGCACGGATCGGTCCAGGGTCTGCGGCGCTGTGGGGTCAACGCGGCCAATTCGCCGCCTGGCTCGAACCTAACAATCCCCAGGCGAGCATTTGAGGCAAGACCGGCGCGCACACGTCAGCCGCGGCCATCCCGGAGCATCCGTTCGAGCTTCCGGCGAAGCTGCTTGCTGGGCCGGCCCTCCCCGCGGACCGCCTTGATGCCGGGCGCGATCTCTCGGACGACCGGCGGTGGGCTGTTGTCGATGTAGCACGTGGCGGCGACCGGCGCGCCGACGCGCGTTTCGATGGGCCGCACCACCTCGACGATCCGCTCGCGTTCGGCGATCAGCGCATGGACCACATCGCCGGCACGGATCTTCGTCGACGGCTTTGCCGGGTTGCCGTTGACGCGGACGTGCCCGCCGTCGCACAGCTGGGTCGCCATCGGCCGCGTCTTGACGAGGCGCACTGCGCATAACCAGCGATCAATTCGCGTGTCATCGGGCAAGGTTGACGTCAGGCCTCCCATGGCCTATATAGCGGATGACGATATATTGGCACAAAGGGGCGACATGCTCAGAGCGCTGCTGTTCGCTGGCACCGGCGTGGCCTGGTTCACGCTCCGGTTCGTCGCGGGCCCCTCTCAGACGACCGCGTCGATGCAGGAATGGCCGAATGTCATCTCGTTCAGCGCAGCGCTCCTGTTGCTCGCCCTCGCACTGGTGACGTTCGGTCGGATGGTCGGCGGTCGATCCGTGACGCGCCCGGTGACGATCGCGGCAGCGGCTGCGGGCGTGATGAGCGTGGTCAACATCGTCGAGGATGGGTTCCGCGTGGAGGCAGCGTTCTACGCGTTCGTTCTTGGCCTGCTGATCCTGGACGTCGCACTCGGATGGCTCGCGGTGGCGATTGCGCGCACCGAGACCGGTAGGCGAAGGCTCCTGGCAGCAATTCCCGCGGCGACCCTGGCGGCAATCCTCTTCCCTCCTGCCGGCGGCCCGCTCATGCTGGGCGCTTGGCTGGCCGCCTCCGCGGTCGCGCTCCGCGAGCGTTTTTGGAACCAACCTCCCGCTTGACGCCACATTGCTGGTAAGGCTGAGAGGCAGCCGGGGTCTCAGGACGAAGTCAGGCGTTTCTTGCGTCAAATCGCCCTCGTGATGACCCATTGCTTGTAGGCCCACCGCCGACGACGCTTTGGCAGGGGCCGGTAGTCAGCAGCGTCTCATGGGAGGAAGTCCACGTGCGTAAGGGACTCGCAAGCCTCATCGCCGCCGCCACCCTCGTGCTGGCCGGCGCCGCGGGAGTGCAAGCCGCTCCGGCGGCCAGCCGTACCGAGCACTGCGTCGCACCGAATGGTGTCGACGTGAATGCGTTTCTCGATCTCTCGGCCGCGGTCGTGGCCCCCTTCTGCCCCCAGATCAAGGCCGGCGACGGGTGGGTCCCAGCAAATTTTTACACGGCAGCCAAGACGTGGGAGCAGATGCCCGACGGATACGTTCCGGCAGGGGCAACGCCGCTCGAGGACTTCGCGGCCAAGTTCGTGGCGATCAGGTACGTCGTCGACGAGGGCACGTCGCGCGAGTTCACGGTCGAGTTCGCCAACGGCGCCCTTCTTTGGACCGGTGTGCACGCAATTAACCCGGATATCGCTTTGGCCAGCCC
>JANLSG010000231.1:0-11353 GCA_031362295.1 Chloroflexota bacterium | reverse complement strand
GCTCGAACCCGGACCTCGACCGGCTCGACTCGGATCATCGCCATTTCGCAGCTCCTTTTCGGGGGCGCTATGCGAGCTCCGGTCACCGGGCACTGGTGCCGTGAACGCCTGTTCGGTTTCGACCCAGAGACTAGATCGAACACCTGTTCGATGTCAAGCCCTGGCTACTCGTCGAACGCATCCTCAGAGGGCGCCGTGTCAGGTTGTATGTCACGACGCTTCCGCCGCCGCGCGACACCACCGTCCAGATCCTCGGCGTGCTCGCCGCGCCGCTCCACGGCTGTTCCGAGATCCCGCTCGAATGGCGCCGGGATGCCCGTCCGGAGCAGCCGTGCGCGCGTGATCGCGCGCGTCCCGAAGCGCTCGCGCACCTCATCCGCCGCGCGCACGACGCGCCGCTGCCGGTCATCCCCGGCCTCGAACAGCCCGAGTTGCTCGCGCTCCCCGAAACCTGACGCCGTCACGCCGAGCAGCCGGATCTTCTTGCCTTTCATCTCCGGCCGCGCCAGTTCGAGCGCGGCGCGCCAGATCGGCTCCGTCATGTCGGACGGCTCAGCCAGCCCGCGCTGGCGGGTGATCGTGTTGAACGCGGTGTCGCGAACCTTGACGGTCACCGTCCGCGCCTTGAGCCCGGCATGGCGGAGCCGCCCGGACACGCCCTCGGCCATCGCCAGGAGCGTCCGCTCGAGCACCTCGGGATCGGACGTGTCCTCGTCGAACGTGTGCTCGTGCCCGACCGACTTGGCTCCGTCCGGATCGTCGACCGGGTCCGCATCGACCCCGCGGGCGCGATCGACGAGCGATGCCCCGTGCTTGCCGAACCGCCGCACGAGCGCCGACGGATCGAGCGCCGCGAGGTCGCCGATCGTCGCGACCTTGAAGTCGCGCAGCGCCGCCGCGGTCGCAGGCCCCACGCCCCACAGCCGCGAGATCGGCAGGGGAGCAAGAAATCCCGCTTCCGTCCCGGGCTCGACGACGACCAGGCCATCTGGCTTGCGCAGGTCGCTGCCGATCTTCGCGACCAGCTTCGTGGCGGCAACCCCCACCGAAATCGTCAGGTCGAGCTCATCGCGAACCGCGGCCTTGATCAAACGCGCAATCGTCTCGCCGTCGCCGAACAGCGCGCGTGACCCGGTGACATCCAGGAACGCTTCATCGATCGACACCGGCTCCACCAGCGGCGTAAACCGTCGCAGGATCGCCATGACCTCGCGGCTCACGCGCTGGTATTTGGCACCATCGACCGGGACGAAGATGCAGTCCGGGCAGAGCCGGCGCGCGGTCCGGATCGGCATCGCCGAATGGACACCGAACTTGCGGGCCTCGTAGGACGCCGCACTCACCACTCCGCGGTCATTCGAGCCACCGAGCCCGACCGCGACGGGCTTGCCCCGCAGCTCCGGATGATCGCGCTGCTCCACCGACGCGAAGAACGCGTCGAGGTCGACGTGCAGGATCGTTCTGGGCGAACCGCCTCGCGATGTCACGGCCGCATTGTCCGCCTCGAGCGTGTCACCTCGAATGGCGCGAGCCTGTGTCATGAACCGGTTTCTGGCAAAGAGTCACCCAGTGACTATTCGTCAGCTGCTGGCTTGCGTCTCAATGCAACCTGAGCACGGCCCGGACCGCGGCTATTGGCAAATAGTCACTGCGCCGCCCATTTGGCAACGTTCCGCTGACGAAGAGTCACCCCGTGCGTATCTGACACTTTCTCGGGCTCGCGCGCGGTCGACCTCCCGCGGTCGATAGGGTTTCCGCCTCCGGCCCTCAGCCCCGGGCAGCAGCACGCGGTGGTGCCGGAACTAGCCCTTGGGCTCGACGACCACCGTGACTTCGGGGGCGAGCCCGGAGAGGACCTTCACGGCGACCTTGTAGGTGCCGAGCGACTTGAGGGGCTCGTCAAGCTCGATCTTGTGGCGGTCCACGACGATGCCGCGCCGCGCGAGGGCCTCCGCGATCTCCTTGGTCCCGATGGAGCCGTAGAGCTTGCCGCCGTCCCCGACCTTGACGCCGAGCGTGAGCGTGGTGGAGCCAATGCGCGTCGCGGCGATCTCTGCGTCGGCGCGCTCGCGCTGGCGCTTGTCCTCGCGCGAGGCGATGTCGTGCTGCCAGGCGCGATAGGCGCCGCCGGCGGCCGGCACGGCGAGGTTGCGCGGGATCAGGAAGTTGGTGGCGAAGCCGTCGGCAACGGACTTCATCTCGCCGGACTTGCCGAGCTTGTCCACGTCCTTCGTCAGGATGACCTTCACGAGATCGAGGTACCTCCAAGAGCGGGCGCGCCTTCGCGGTTGATCCAGCGTCGCATCTGCGGCTGGACCGGTGATTGACCGATGGCCTCCGCCACGAACTTGATCGCGCCGGGGATGCGGCGCGCCGCTCGGCGGATGGGCCCCGGAACCAGGCGTCGGACGCGGGCGACGTCCTCATCGTATGCGGCCCGGGGAATGCCGGCTTCGGCGAGCTTCTCGGCGAGCAGCATGTCGTCGAGTCCATCGAGGAACAGCTCGGTGGCGAGCGCCACCACGACCATGTCGTCCAGCTGACCGAGGACCGGCACGAAGTCGGGAACGATGTCCCGCCCGAGAGCCACGTATCCGAGGGCACCTGCGAGCAGCACCTTGCGCGAGGTCGGCGTCCGGTCGTCCTTCACGAGCGACCACAGCAGTCGCGCGTACAGCGGCGCCCGACCGGCCATCGGCATGAACGCGGCGGCGGCGATCATCCGGCGCACGCCGGGCCCACCGCTGCGTCTCCCGCGTCCGGGCGGCTTCTCGCTGACTTCCTGTTTCGAAGCCCTCGCCGACCGCGAACCACGCGCCATCGCCGGCGTTCCTCCTGCATCGTTGACGCCTCCGGCCGATCCTCGGTCGGGTGGGGAGTCTAGCGAATCATGAACGATCGACCGTTGCGGCGAATCTTGCCTCTCGCCGGCTCGAAGCGCATGATCCTCGACTGGCTGCTGGCCGACGGCGACCTCCCGCACACACCAAGGAGCCGCTATCCAGGCGTCGTATCGCCCGTTCCGGCAGATCAGGGTCGCGGCCTGCGCAGTCATGCTGGCCGCCTGCACCGCCGCCCCGCCCGCCACGGCACCGGTCGAGTCGGAAACGTCCGTTGCGTCGCCCATCCTCGCGACTGCGCCGGCGCCGGTGCCCGAAGCGGTAGCGTGGTCGCGGCTACCGGATGCGGATGCCCTCCACCAGATGCTGCCGTTCGCAATCGACGCTGCTGCGGGTATCACGACCATCGTCGGGAGAGTCGAGGACGGGCAGGGCGGGGTCGAGGACCGGCCCGCGTTCGCCACCTCCCGCGATGGGAAGACGTGGACCCGGGGGCTCACGGACGGAGGTTCGACGACGGGCGTCGCCGTTGCCGTCACGCAATTCGGGACGGCCATGATCGCCGTCGGCATCGATCGGTGCCGTGCCTACGTCAGCGAATCGGTTGGCGACATGGCGAGCGCAAGCGGCTGTCAGGCCGCCATCTGGCGCTCGACCGATGGGGCGACTTGGACCCGGGCAGCGGGCGACCAGTTCGAGGCCGCGGCGCTGACATCAGTGATCGACTTCGACGGCCTTGCCATCGCTGGCGGAACACGCGGGGACCGAGCAGTCGTGTTCACGAGCTCCGACGGGCTGTCCTGGGAGGCCCTTGCGGACTCGCCCGCGTTCGATCGCGCCGTGATCGTGAACCTCGCATCCCGGTCCGGCCAGGTCGTCGCCGTGGGCTACAAGTTCGGCGCGACCGCTGCCGGTGCTGTGAGCTCCATTCCGGTCGCCTGGAGCTCGACGAACGGCAAATCGTGGTCCGAACCGGTCGTCCTGCCCGCTTCCCGGGACGGCCTCGCCTCGGCGGTGGCCGCCGGACCAGCCGGATTCGTGGCGGTCGGTTTCGCGTCCCTGCTCGTCGAGGGCTACGTCAGGGGCCGCCAGCGCCTGGCATGGGCATCGTCGGACGGGCTCGGCTGGGCGGCGACCCCGGTCGAGGGCTCGTCCGCGGACGGGTATCTCCGCGGGGTCCGTGGCAATGGGTCCGCATCGCTGGCGATTGGCTGGGTATCGAGCGGTACCTCGTTCCTCGAGGGGTCGCGCGATGCCTCGGGGTGGTACGTCCAGTCCCTGCCGAGTGACCTGTCCGGGATGCTGGGAGAGGCACGGTCGATCACCTGGAGCGGGACCCGCTACCTAATCGTCGGCGCTAGAGAACCGTCGGACTCGGGCACGATCGCCGTCGTGCTGGTCGGCAGCCCGGAGGTCGTCGGCGGCGGTCCCTTGGCGAGCGTCTCTCCGGCGTCCACCGACCCGCTTGTCCCGGGACCGTCCGTCGGCCTGATTTCCCGCTTGGACGGCACCCTGACACTGAGTGGTTCGATCGCTGGGACGCTGACCGTGAGCGGCGAGTGCACTGCGCTTGCAGGTCGGATCGGCGTCCTGTTCGGAGAGGGCACGATGGCCGACGGCCAGAAGGCCACGGTCCAGCTCGACATCGTCGATGGGATCGTGGGCATGCAGATCTTCCTCGAGGGCGCCGGCAAGGGCAGCGCGATCCTCGCCCAAGCCCCGTTCGCGGCGCCGGCGACGCTACCGACTCCCCCAGCAGGGACCATCCAGCTCAGGTTCACCAAAACGGCCGGCGACACGGCGAACGGCGAGCTCGTATTCAGGTGCAGTCGCTGAGTGGGTTGACATCGAACACCCGTTCGGTATGATGCTCGAGGCCATCGCCCCATGGGAGCCACGAGTGACGAGACACGACGCAGACCGGAAGCTGAAGATCCTCCACTACATCGCCGGCACGCTCCGGTCGCGGGGCTATCCCCCGTCGGTTCGTGAGATCGCGCTGGCGGTCGGGCTCAGCTCCACGTCCGCCGTTCACCACCACCTCCAGATGCTGGAGCGCGATGGCTTCCTGGAGCGCGGCGCCGCGCAGTCGCGCGCGATCCGCCTCACCCCCACCGCGGCGATGGAGATGGGCCTCACCACTGAGCTTGTCCCGCAGTCCGTCACGGCGGAGGCGCATGTCCTCGTGGTGGTCGGCGAGATCGCGGCCGGCGGCCCGATCGAGGCCTACCAGGACGCGTCGGAAACGATGGCCGTCCCGGACCTGCTCGCGCCCAGCGGTGACGCGTATGTCCTCCGTGTCCGCGGCGACTCAATGATCGAGGAGCACATCGCGGACGGCGACTTCGTCCTGATCCGCCCGCAGACCACCGCCCGCAATGGGGACATCGTGGTCGCGAACGTGGACGGCAATGGCGTCACGCTGAAGCGCTTTTTCAAGGAGCGCGACAAGATCCGCCTCCAGCCCGCGAACGCCGCCTACCCGCCGCAGTTCTACGACGACGTACGGATCCAGGGCAAGCTCATCGGGGTGATTCGCAGACTGGACTAGGTAGGAATCACTGACACGGCGGATTCGGCAGGAATCCTCGCCCGGGCTCGCGGCTCTCGGCGAACGGCTGACCCAGGAGTCCCCGAAGCGCGGCGTCGGTTGCTGCGTTGTCGCCCAGGTACAGGACGATTACCCGGTCGCGAAGCCAGAAGCGCGGCGGCCCATTCCACTCGACGATCGCATTTCCGACGTTCGATGGATCGTTGCGGTTGATCTTGACCGAAGCGGCGAGGGCCGCCTCGTGATCGAAGAATGCATAGACCTGCAGGGTCTCGGCGCCCACACAGACGGACATTCCCTGGCCGCCCATCGGCTCGGCCAAGAAGGGGCTGCCCATCTTGGCGTCCACACCGCGAGCCTTCAGGTCCGCCACGAGGCCTTCGACACCCGAGGCCGCCGTCGCAGCCGGAGTCGGGACTGGTGTCGATACCGGAGTCCCCGTGGGCGCACCCGGGGACTGGCAGCCGAGGAGCGCCACGAGCGCGGGAGCAAGGAGGAGCGTTCTGACGTTCATGGGCGGATGACGACGCGCGACCGCAAATGGTTTCCGCGGTCGCGGAGATTCCGGAGACGAGACCCGGTCTCCACAGGGAGTCCACACGCTGCGAGCGGTCGGTCCACGGTGTTGCGGCCGGCGCTGCACTACTCGTGGAAAAGCCACTTCCGCTTGCGCTGTCCGGCCGTGACAGTCAGGTGTCACAACCAGCCGCCATCCTGGAGCCACGTTGATCGACCGACTACCGCCACACAGCCTGGAGGCCGAGCAATCGGTCCTCGGCGCGATCCTGATCGACCGCGAGACGATCATCGAGATCGCGGAATTCCTGCGCCCGGAGGACTTCTACCGGCAGGCGCACGCCAACATCTACAAGGCCATGCTCGAGCTGTTCGAGCGGCGCGAGCCCGTGGACGTCGTGACCGTCGCCGAGGCGCTGGAGCGCGCAGAGGACCTGGAGCAGATCGGTGGCCGCTCCTACCTTTCCACGCTCTCCAACCAGACGCCCACCGCCGTCCACGCCGTCCAGTACGCACGAATCGTGGAGCGCAAGGCGGTCCTGCGGAACCTGATCGGGGCCGCCGGCAAGATTGCCGGCATCGGCTATGAGGACCCCGCGGAGATCCAGGAGGCGATCGACCGCGCCGAGTCGGAGCTGTTCACCGTCTCCAATCGACGCATCACCACAGGGTTCAGCCAGCTCAAGGACCTGCTCCACTCCGCCTACGACCGGCTGGACTACCTCCATGCCCACCGCGGCGAGCTCAGCGGCATCTCGTCGGGCTTCCCGGACATGGACCAGCTCACCACCGGCTTCCAGAAGAGCGACCTGATCATCGTCGCGGCCCGCCCGTCCGTCGGCAAGACCAGCTTCGCGCTCAATATCGCGGAGTACGCGGCGGTCCACGAGAAGAAAACCGTCGGCGTGTTCAGCCTGGAGATGAGCAAGGAGCAACTCGTGCTCCGGCTCCTGTCCAGCGTGGCCAACATCGACTCGAAGCGCCTCCGCTCGGGCTTCCTCGAGGAGCTGGACTTCGCCCGGATCGCGCCGGCGATGAACGACCTCTCGGAGGCCTCGCTGTACATGGACGACACGCCGAACATCACCTCGATGGAGCTGCGCACCAAGGCACGCCGGCTGCAGGCGGAATCGGGCCTGGACCTCGTCATCGTGGACTACCTGCAGCTCATGCAGGCGACCACGAGCAACCGGGATTCCAACCGGGTCCAGGAGGTCAGCGAAATCTCGCGCGGCCTCAAGGCCCTCGCACGCGAGCTGTCCGTCCCCGTCATCGCGCTGTCCCAGCTGTCCCGCCAGCCGGAGATGCGCGAGTCCAAGGAGCCGCGGCTTTCGGACCTGCGCGAATCAGGCGCTATCGAGCAGGACGCGGACCTCGTGGTGTTCCTCTACCGCGAGAAGGAGAAGACCGGCGAGGAGGCGGACCTCGACGGCGAGGTCATCAACGTCAAGCTCGCCAAGCACCGCAACGGCCCCACCGGCGACATCCAGCTCTGGTTCCGCAAGAGCCAGACCCGCTTCCAGTCGTACGCGGGCCAGCGCTACGCCGAGGCCGGGGTCTGAGTCAGCAGGGATCCATAGCGAGCTATTTCGTCTCGTCGGGAAGGAGTGGGCGCAGCGCGAAGTTGTAGAGCTTGCCGGCCTTCTGGAGCGTGAGGCCCTGGAAGCCGCCTTCGATCGTCGGGATCCCGAGCACCGCGATCTGTGCCGGAGTCATGGTCCGGAGCATGAAGAACTCGTTGTCGCCGGACACGAACTCGGCCGGATCGATGTCCGCCCACGGCCAGTCCACGACCGGTCCGATCGGCTGATCGATCTTCATCAGCACGCCGCGGTAGGCGGCGGGGACGTAGACCTGCTCGCCGGCAACGGCGGCGGCGAACTTCTCGAGGCGCTCGGCAAGTCCGGCGAGCGAGGTCACGATGGCAACGTTGTCCGGGTGCATGTCCGGCGACAGCCCGTTGACCGAGACCTCCTTGGTCTGCCCGCCCGCGGTGACCGTGAACGTGGTGGTCGGAATGTCCGCGGCCATGCCCATGTATGGGCCGGTCGCGATGCCCAGCCCGCCGCGACCGATCGCGTCGTCGAGCAGCGCCTGGATCCCCTCCTCGTCGAGGCGGATGGTCAGGAACGGCGAAAGGCGGTTGACGTTGCCCGCCGCGTCGGGCGGCGTAGCGGTGGGATCACGGAAGACGACCGTCCCGTCGCCATAGAGCGTAAAGGTCGGGGCTGCGGTCGCGAAGAAGTCGATCGGGACGAAGCCACCACCCGACTCCATCCGAAGGACGACGTCCGCTGCGCCGGTCGGGTGCTGGAGACCATTGACTACCGGGCTCGCGGTGGACTGGGGTGCCGAGGTCGGCCCAGCCGAACCACCCGGGCTCGCCGAGGGTGTGGCGGCGGGAGCGCAGGCGGCCACGAGCACCAGGAGGATGGTCGTCGCGGCCGCCCACGCGGGGCGTGCGGAAGGAAGGCGGGATTCGTTGGTCATGGCGCCGAGGACGCCGATCCCCCACCGTCGGTTCCCACGTGAGTTGTCGGTGCCACGCCGCACCATCGCGGACTCGTGGGCGCTTGCCGCTTGACGCCCGCACGTATTCTTCGGCGCAAGAGTTCCGGATCGGGGCGGGCGGAACGGGATCGTACGACCCTCATCGGAGGACGGACACGGTGTACGAAGACCGGACACTCGCCTGCCGCGACTGCGGCGAAGGCTTCATCTTCTCTGGCGGAGAACAGCGCTTCTTCGCGGAGAAGGGCCTCCAGAACATCCCCCAGCGCTGCCCGACCTGCAGAGCGAGTGCGAAACGTGTCCGAATGGGCGGCCCGCGGGAGTACCACGCTGCGATCTGCAACGCGTGCGGGGATCAGGCGATGGTGCCGTTCGCGCCGCGAACCGACCGTCCGGTTTACTGCAGCACGTGCTTCGACAAGGTCCGCGCAGGCCAGATCGAGGCGGCGGCGCCCGCCTCCCCGGTGGGCTGAACCGGGACCTCGACCCTCGCGCCTAGACTGGCCGGACCGAAACCACAGGCCAGTCGAAGGAGATCCCAAATGGGCGTGATCATCGTTCGGGAGATGGTCGGGACGAGCCCGAAGTCATGGAGCGACGCGGCCCGCCAGGCCGTCGCGACCGCCTCGCGCACGGTGCGCAACATCAAGACCGTCGAGGTCCTGCGCTCCAACGCGGTCGTCGAGAACGGCGAGATCGTCGAGTACCGAGTGGACCTCAAGATCGGCTTCGAGTACGAGGGCTGAGGACGGTCTTCGCGGCTATCCACAGGTAATCCACCGTTCGGTAATCGGGTGGTGAGCGTGCGTCGCCAAGATGCTGGGCATGCCCCTCCGTCGGCCGACCGCCGTTGACACGCGCCGCGACCCATCCCTATCGTTCGCGCGGCTCGATCTGGAGATCGAGCGCGAGCAGCCGGCCAGCCCGCCCAACCTGACCCCGCCCGACCGGGCATCGGACGCCCGATCTCGGCGACCACGGCCTCGAATCGTCGTCGAGACCGGGCGCAAGGACATCGTCGCTGCCACCCTCGCGTCCTCGGGAGGGCACCTCGGCATGTCCGAGTACCCGGTACAGGTCAGCAAGGTGCAGGCGCCGCCGCTCCGCGAGGAGACGCTGGCGCGCGATCGCCTGCTGGAGTGGCTGTCGGTCAAGATCCATCGTCGCGCCGTGCTCCTGATCGCCGAGGCCGGCTATGGCAAGACGACGCTCCTCGCCGACTTCACCCGCCGCACCCGGCTGCGCGTCCTCTGGTTTCGGCTCGATCGGGGTGACCGCGACTGGGTCGGGTTCCTGGCATACCTCGTGGCAGCCGTCCGCATCCACGTCCCGGAGTTCGGCGCAGCGACGAGTGCGCTCCTCCGCGAGACCGCGACGACGGCGCCGCCGCTGGACACGGTCCTCGATGCGTTCCTTCGCGAGCTCGGTGGCCTCCCCAACGAACCGACGGCACTGGTGTTCGACGACTTCCACCTGGTCGATGACGCCCAGGACGTGCGCACGATCCTCCGCGAGCTGCTCACGCGTGGCCCGGAACGGATGTCGTTCGTCTTCGCAAGCCGGCGCGAGCCACCGATCCGGCTCGCCCGCCTGCGGGCCCTGGGCGAGGTGGCCGAGCTGGGAACGGACGACCTGCGCTTCGACGCCGCCGAAACCGAGCGCCTCTTCCGAGACACCTACGAGATGCGGCTGGAGCCCGCCGTCCTCGCCGAGCTGAGCCGCCGAACCGAGGGCTGGGCAGCCTCCCTCCAACTCGTGCGGGCGGCGCTCCACGATCGGGATCCGCGCCAGGTTCGCGCATTCATCTCGTCGCTGAGCGGTGCCGAAGGCCACCTCTATGAATACCTCGCCGAGGAGGTCGTCGGCGAGCTCCCGGTCGACCTCCAGGACTTCCTGATGCGCACGTCCGTGCTGGAGACAGTGGATCTCGCCCTCGCGCCGGTCGCCGCCGAAGTGAGCGTCGGGCAGACCAGAACCTTCATCGAAACCGGCGAGCAGCACGGCCTGTTCGGCAAGGGCGGCCCAAGCACGCGCTTTTTCGTTCGCGCGCATCCCCTCGTCCGCGACTTCCTGCAGGCGCGCCTCACGCGCTCGATCGGCGATGACGGGGTGAAAGCCATTCACCTCCGGGTTGCGACTGCCGCCGAACCGATCGACTGGCGGATCGCCGGGCGCCACTACCTCGCCGCCGCGCGGGAGGACGAAGCGCGCCGGGTCCTAGGCGCGGCCATCGAGAACATTCTCGCAACCGGTGCCTACGCAGCAGCCGACGAACTATCTTCGTCGCTGGCGTCGGGCGCGCTCGGCGGCGCGCCGGGCCTCGTTCTCCGATCGCGGCTGGCGTTGCAACGTGCGGCCGCAGCCGAGGCTCTCGAGCTCGCCGAGTTGGCTTTCGCCGAGGATTCGGCGTCGCCCGCGGTCTTGCTGAACCTCCTGTCCGCACGAACGCTCGCCGGCGACGTTTCCGGAGGTCTCGACGCAGGCCGGTTACTGGAAAGGTCAGCCCAAACCGAACTAGCGGAGATCGGACGGGTCTACCAACGAACCATGGAATCGTCCGTCAATGGCTCCCTTGAGTTGGCGGCGAGCGAGCTCGAAGAGTTGTGCGCCGCCCAACGACTGCGCGGCGAGACTCACTTTCTCGGCGTGGCGCTTCTGAACATCGCTTGCATACGGTCGGCGATGGGCCAGCAGAACGAGGCGGTCGCGAGCGCAAATGAAGCGATCTCGTTGCTTTCAACGACCTCTGCAGGCGTTGAGCTTGTCTCCGCTCGGCTCGCCCGCGCGGTCGCGCTAGCGCACCTGGGCGATATCGAGGCTGCCCGCAGTGAGGTTGCCCTCGCTGTGGCTTCTGCCGCCCCGGGGCAGGCACTCGAGCTTGCGGTAGAAATTGGAGAGCTCGAGTCGTTGCATGGCGAGGCGCAGCGAGCGTGGC
>JANLSG010000227.1:0-15235 GCA_031362295.1 Chloroflexota bacterium | reverse complement strand
CTGGCCGTCGTTCGATCCGTGGCTGAAGGCCATGTAGGCCGCGGAGACGAGCTGGAGGCGCCTGAATCGGTCGTTGATTCGCTTTGGGTGGGCCTTCTTGAAGACGTTCAGGAGGAGGACCATCAGCCCGAAACCCACGAGGACACCAAGCACCGGCGAGGCGACCAACGGGAAGAGCACCTTGTCGTAGATTCCGGGGCCGTTCAGCGACGAGAGCCCCGAGGAGGCGATCGCGGCACCGATGAGCCCGCCGATGAGGGCGTGGCTGGACGAGGACGGGATGCCGAGCCGCCAGGTGATCAGGTTCCAGGTGATCGCGCCGAGCAGCGCGGCCGCGACGACGATCTGGCCGTCGTCGCCGGTTGGCGTCGTCGCGATCCCGGACGCGATGAACTTGGCTACCGCGGTCCCGCTCAGCGCGCCGACGAAGTTCGCGACAGCGGACATGAGGATGGCTTGGGTCGGGCGGAGCGCCCGAGTGGACACCGAGGTCGCGATCGCGTTCGCGGTGTCGTGAAAGCCGTTGATGTAGTCGAATCCCACCGCGAGGATAACGACCAGAATCAGGAGGAGGCTCAGGCCTTCGGGCACGGCACGAGGCTAGCAGCGCCACGGGCTCATCGCCGCTGATCGCGACCCAGCGGCCCTGTCCCGTACCATTCGCGTCCCATGCGACTGAGCGAGCTGTTCTTCAGCACCCTGCGCGACGATCCGGGCGAGGCCGAGATGCCCTCGCATCGATTGCTGCTGCGCGGCGCCTACCTGCGCCAGCTCGGGTCCGGGATCTACTCGCTGCTGCCGCTCGGGAAGCGCGTGAGCGACCGCGTGGAGCAGGTCATCCGCGAGGAGATCAACGCGATCGGCGGGCAGGAGCTGGAGATGCCTGTCGTCCATCCGGCCGAGATCTGGAAGGAGAGCGGCCGCTACGCGAAGATCGGGCCGGAGCTGGTCCGGTTCAAGGACCGAGGCGAGCGCGACATGGTGCTGGCGATGACCCACGAGGAAGTGGTCGCGCTCCTGCTTCGGGACATCGTTCAGAGCTATCGCCAGCTGCCGATGATCGTCTACCACTTCCAGACGAAGTTCCGCGACGAGCCTCGCTCCCGTGGCGGCCTCATCCGCGTGCGCGAGTTCGTGATGAAGGACTCGTATTCGTGCGACCTGGACGACGCCGGGCTCGACGTCAACTATCGCAAGCACTACGAGGCCTATGAGAGGATCTTCAAGCGACTCGGGCTTGATGCGATCGCGGTCGGGGCGGACGTCGGAATCATGGGCGGCACCGGCGCCCACGAGTTCATGGTGCTCAACGAGTTCGGCGAGGACACGTTGGTGCTGTGCGACAGCTGCGGCTTCGCCGACAACCAGCAGATCGCCATCGTTGGCAAGCCGGATCCGGAGCCGGAAGACGCCCTCCCGATGGAGGACGTCGAAACACCCGACGCCACGACGATCGAAGCGCTGGCCACGTTCATGGGCATTCCCAAGTCGAAGACCGCCAAGGCGGCTTTCTTCATGACCGGCGACGACCGGTTTGTCGTCGCGATCGTCCGCGGCGACTACGACGTGAACGAGACGAAGCTCGTCAACGTCGTCAAGGCGCGGCGTGGCCTCCGGCCCGCGACCATCGAGGAGATCAAGGCGCGCGGCATGGAGGCGGGGTACGGCTCGCCGATCGGTGCGCGGGACGCCATCGTGGTCGTCGACGAGCTCGTCGCCCGGTCACCGAACCTCGTCGCAGGCGCGAACCGCGTGGGCTGGCACGTCAAGAACGTGAACGTGCCGCGCGACTACACACCTGATCACATCGCCGAGATCACGAACTCCCGCGAGGGCGATCCGTGCCCGACCTGTGGGAATCCGATCAAGCTCCGGCAGGGCATCGAGGTCGGCAACATCTTCAAGCTCGGCACGGACTTCACGAACGCGTTCGGGGCGATGTACCTGGGCGAGGATGGCGAGCGCCACCCGATCGTCATGGGCTCCTACGGGATCGGGCTCGGGCGGAACGTGGCGTGCATCGTGGAGGCCCACCACGACGAGAAGGGCATCGCCTGGCCGGACGAGGTCGCCCCGTATGCCGCGCACCTCGTCACCATCGGCGCCGCGCGCGACCCCAACGTCCTCGAGACCGCGGAACGCCTGCACGGGATCGCGAAGGACGCGGGCCGGGACATCCTGTACGACGACCGCGACGAATCGCCCGGTGTGAAGTTCACCGACGCCGAGCTCCTCGGCATGCCCTGGATCCTGACCGTGTCGCCGCGCTCCCTTGCCGCGGGCGGCGTCGAGGTCACCCGACGCGCCACCGGCGAGCGCGCAACCCACGCGATCGAGGATGTCGAGGCTTATCTCCGCAACGGGTTCCCCCCGCAGGGCTGAGACCTACTCCTCGTCCTCGAGCTCTTCGAGAGCCTCGCGGTCGATCGACGTCCCGTCCAGCCCGACGATGGCGTCCGCGATCGGCGCGTCCGGGTCCGATGCTGCTGCCGCCGCCGCCTTCGCGAGCAGCGTGCTCGAGTCGAGCAGCTCGCTCTCGGGGTCCTCGATGCGCTCGATCGAGAACTGGATGCTCGGCGGGAACGACGCCCCAATGGTGATCTCGCCGATGCGATAGGCCGAGCCGCGGTCCTTGAGGCTCGCGTTGGCCTTCTCCTGGAGCGACGTCGCCTTGACCACGACGTCGGCGAGGATGCGCGGGTCGATGCGCTCGAGGACGGTGGTGAAGCCGCGCTTCGCCTTCTTCAGCGCGGCGCGGGCGCGCGCCTTGGTGGCGGGATCCTTGATCGTCGCCGACGTCGCGGCTGCCGCGCGGCTCCCGAGGTCCGCGCCGGCTTTGGCCGCCTGCGATCCGACGTCGACCGACACCTTGGCGGCGGTGACCGCGGCCGCACCGGCGGCCTGTCGCGCTCGCTCCATGAAGGTCATCGGCCGCGGCTGGCCGGTCACGTTGTCGAACACGTGGCCCGGCGGCAGCTGGGCGGCAGCCGGCTCGGCTGCCGCCGCCTCGGCCGGCGGGTTCGATGCGTCGGGCGGTTGCTGGGCCTCGTCAGTCATCCGGTCCCCCTCGCGAAGCTAACTGGCCGAGATCATATGCCCGCCGCGCGCCGTCGCATCAGATGGTGCGTCTCGGTTTCATCGAAGATCTCGAACCCGACTCGCGAATACAACCGAAAGGCGCTGCGGTTGACCTTGAGGACCTGCAGCGTCGCCGGAACGCCCGCGGCATCGGCCATCTGGAACATCTCCGCGAGCGCCGCCGAGCCGATCCCGCGGCCCTGGAAGGCCGGATCCACCTCGATGGGGCCGACACAGAAGCGATCTGCATCGACATCGAACCCGATGACGCCAACGGCCTTCCCGTCCAGCTCGATGATCCGCAGCCGCTCCGGCCGGTGGTGCTCGCGGAAGAACTGGACCTGGAACTCGTCATTCCAGCCCCAGACGATCTCGATGACGTCGCGCATCGCCGCGCTGTGGAGGGCGAACAGGAAGTCGTAATCGTCGTCTCGCGCCGGTCGATAGGTGATCGCGGGCATCGTGGAGTCCAGCGGGTCAGCGCGTTCCGCGAACGAAACGACGCCAGCCGATCAGGAGGACGAGGAAGCCCGCCACGATCCCGGCGAGATAGGCGCAGGCGGCCGCCAGGAACATGGGTGGCGTGTCATCGATGAGCTGGAGATCCTCGCCATAGGCGCGGACCAGTACCCCGTGGCCTAGCATCGCGACGCCCATCGCGACCGCGAAGCTGATGACCGCGGCGACCACGAGAATAACGCCGAACTTGGCGAGCGGGACCAGAAAGCGGGACATCAGCGACGCCCAATGTCATCTGACTCAAACACGCCGGTTATCTGTGCAGCAGGCTGCGGAGCCACGTTCGGAGCCTGCCGACAACTCCACCAGTACGGGGGCTGACTCCGAGCTCAGGATCCCGACCGCCATCGGCATGCCCTCGCTGATCCAGCTCCCGCCGCCGTTGGTTGGCCTCGGCCGCCGCGAGGTCCGACCTGCTCTGCTGAGGAAACGACATGTGGGCCTCCTGCTGCGCATCGACGAGCTGGGGGACTTGCGATATCGCGATCAGTCTGCCCCTCGATGCCCGCGGTCAAGGGCCGAATGCCGCAACTCGGCAGATCGTCAAAGAGAACATTGTGTCGCGCACGTCAACGTGACATGTGGCGCCCTCCGACCCGGCTTGGCTCCCCGCGACGACATCTTCTTCGCGATCTCTTGCGGTGCCAGACGTCTTGCTCCAGCATTGGCTCCATGGGCCAAACGGATCGTCCAGACTGGCTTGCTGTCGCCGCCCCGCGCCTCGCCGTCGCCGGGGTGGTCATGCCGTTCCTGTTCCTCGGCTTCTCGACGATCCTCGCCCTCACGCGCCCAGGCTATGACCTGGTCTGGGACCCGATCAGCAGGCTGGGCGAGGAGGGTGCGACCAACTCGCTGGTCTGGCAGCTCGGCGGCTTTTTCGTAGCCGGCGCGCTGGAGCTCGCCTTCGCGGGCGCACTGTGGGCCGTCTTGCGACGATCGCTGGTCACCACACTCATGGTTGCGATTGCCGCTGCTGGCGCTGAGCGCCGCCGTGCCGCTGGGCTCCGCGCAAACGCAGCTCCACATGATCGCGGGTCTCCTGCTCTTCGCCTGCTTTGCGCTCATCCCGCTGGCTGCATGGTTCGCGTTCCGCCGCCGGCCCGAATGGGCTGACCTGTCGCTCGGGTCCCTGGTGGTTGGCGTGGTGTTGGTCGTGTGGTTCCTGCTGGAGTCGAACTTCGAGGCCTCGCAGCTTGGCTTTTGGCAGCGAGCGTTCCTGGTCGTTGCCCTGGGCTGGCAGGTGGTCGTTGCACTGCGCGTTCGACGCCTTGCACGTCAGCGCGTGGAGCTGGCTCCGGCACCATAACGGGCGTCTCGCCCGCCGATCCGGTGCCCCTGCTAGGCGTGCTTGATCGTGATCCGCTCGATGATGTTGGCGACGTCTTCGGCCTTGTCGATCGTCTGCTCGAGGAGACCGTAGATCTCCTTCCACTTGATCAGCTCGATCGGGTGGCCGCCGCCGGAGAAGAGGTCCGCGATGGCCTTGCGGGCGAGCTGGTCGCCCTCGTTCTCGAGGCGGTGGACCTCGATCCAGTACTTCTCCAGCCCCTTGAAGCCGCGCAGGTTGCCGAGCGCCTCCACGAGCTGTTCGCACTGCTTGACGATGATCACGGCCTGCTGCACGGCGACGGCGGTCGGGGCCTCGATGCGATAGAGGATGAACGTATCCGCAGCCTCTTCGATGAAGTCGATGACGTCATCGAGCGCGCTGATCAGCCCGTGGATGTCCTCACGGTCGAAGGGCGTGACGAACGTCTTCTCGAGGCGCCGTCCGATCTCGTGGCTGAGCTCGTCGCCACGATGCTCGAGATCGCGGATCTCCGCGGCGCGCGCCTCTGGCTGGTCGTACGAGCGGAGCATCGCCTCGAACAGCCGCGCCGCGCTGAGTACGTTCGCGGCATCCTCCGCGAACATGTCGAAGAAGCGCTCTTCCCGGGGGATCAGGTTCAGCCGCACGACGCAAGGGTAGCGGGCAATCGGCGGGATCGCCGCGAGTGCTGCCATGTGCGATGCTCGCGCCATGGATGGGCTCGTCCTCGCCTTCGTCGCGATCCAGGCGGTGGTCATCGCGGTCGCGCTCGGCATTGCCTGGTCGCGCGGTCGGACGCTCGAGGCGATCGACGAATCACTGCGCGAGACGGAGCTCGAGGGCAGCAAGCCGAACCCTGATGAAGACCTGACCGATCGATTGCGCCGCCTTCGACGGCGCGCCGAGACCGCTGAGTTCGCGCTCGTCCAACGGCTCCGCGACCTCGCCTACCTCGCGGACCTCGTGGGCGTCGGAATCGTCCGGCTTTCCGACGAGCTCCGCGTCGAGGTCGCGAACACCGCGGCGCACGTGTTCCTGCGGCGCGCTCCCGGCTCCATGGTCGGTCACACCGCGATGGAGGCGCTCGGCGACCACCGGGTGGAGGCGATTGCGCGCGGCGCTCGTGAAGCCGGCTGGTCCAGTGGCGAGGTGGCCCTCGCCGACGAGCCGGGCGTGACCGGGGCCACGCTCGTGATTCGTGCCCGCCGCTCGCCGATCCTCGGAATCTGGCTGGTCCTGGAGGACGTCGCGGAGCTGCGGCGGCTCCAGCGCATCCGCGCGGAGTTCATCGACAACCTGTCCCACGAGCTGCGCACGCCGATCACGACGATTGGGCTGCTGATCGAGTCGCTGGGGCGGGATGCGGACGGGGCAGAGGCGGCCCTCGCTCCCGTGCCGCCCAAGATGCGCGAGCGGATCGGCAAGTTGGAGGTGGAAACCGGCAACATTGCGCAGATGGTTGCCGAGCTCCTCGACCTTGCCCGCATCGAGAGCGGCGGCCGCCAGCTGCACCTCGACGACGTCGATCTCGGGCGGATCGCGACGGAATCGGTGGAACGACTGCGCACCTTCGCCGACCGGCAGGGCGTCACGCTGAGGGCGGCCGCCGATCCGGACCTGCCACCTGTGCGCGGGGAGGCGGCGCGGCTCTCCCAGGTCTTCGCGAACCTCGTCCACAACGCGGTCAAGTTCAGCCCGTCGGGGTCGGAGGTTCGCGTGCGGGTGGCCCGCGCCGCCGGGAGCCGACCGCCAATGCTCGTGGGCAGCGTGAGCGACGACGGGCCGGGCATCTCGCCGGTAGACCAGGGGCGGATCTTCGAGCGCTTCTACAAGGCGGACCGGACCCGCACCGCGGGCGGCGGGACGGGACTTGGCCTCGCCATCGCGCGCCATATCGTGGAGGGCCACGGGGGCGTGATTCGCGTCGAATCCGAGGAGGGCAGGGGAGCGACCTTCGAGTTCACGATCCCAATCTCCGACGCTCCAGCCCACCCCTCCCAGGCAACCCCGGCGTCCGGAGCCGCCCATGCCTGACGAGCTGCACGTCGCGACGCTGAACCTGCGCAACATCGCCGATCGCTGGCCGGAGCGGATTCCGCTCCTCCTCGCCGACATGGCGGCGCTCCAGCCTGATCTGATCGGGCTCCAGGAGTGCGTGTTCGCGGTCGGCCAGGACCGGCTCCTCGGGGCTGCGGGTGAGGGCCACTACGCAGCCCGCCACGGCTATGCCGGGCGTCCGGAGTACGGCAACGCGGTGCTGGGCAAGGCCCCAGTCGCGCTGGGCGACGGCGAGCGTATCGACCTCGGCATGAGTCGCTCGGCGCTGCGCATCCCGGTCTCGCTCCCGAGCGGCGCCACGCTGGACTTCGTGGTGACTCATCTCCACCACCTCGTCCCGGACGAGGCTGCGCGCGAGGGGCAGGCCAAGGCCCTCACGAGCTGGCTGGCCGCGATCGATACCCCGCTCGTGGTGGTCGGCGATTTCAACGCCGAGCCCGTCGAGTCCACCTACCGGGTGATGCTCGACGCCGGCTTCCGCTCGTCGTCGATGGCGGCCAACGGCGCCGAGCCCGCGGTGACCTGGCCGTCGGGTATCCAGGCACCGGGGATGGACGTCGACGGCGAGCCGGGCTGTCTCGACTACATCTGGGTCCGAGGTTCGATCGCGGTCGAATCGTGCCGGCTGGCATTCGATCGCCCCGCGGTCGACGATCCGACCCTGTACCCGTCGGACCACTTCGGGCTCAGCGCCCGGATCCGCGTCGGCGCTTGAGCGAGGCGAGCAGATGACCGCTCGTCGACTCGCACACCGCGGCGATTGGCGCGTCGCGCCGGAGAACTCGCTCGCGGCGATGGAGGCCGCGGTCGCCATTCCCGCCTGTGACGGCCTCGAGTTCGACTTGCGTGCCTCGCTCGACGACGTCCCCGTGCTTCTGCACGACGAAACCCTGGCCCGCGTCCAGCGGGTTCCGCTGACGTGCTCGACGCTCACCGCCGCGCAGCTGGCCGAGCACGGCGTGCCCACGCTCGGCGACGTCCTGCGCGCGATCGGCTGCGATCCGTTCCTCGACATCGAGCTGAAGGAGCCCGTGCGGGGGGTGATCGACCTCCTGGAGCTGGAGCGCGGCGGGACGGACGAGGCCGGCCGGCCGGAGATCCGCAACGCGATCTTCTCGTCGTTCCACGCCCCGATCCTCGCTTGGCTCGGCGCCCTTCGCCCGACGTGGCCACGCTGGTTGAACGCCATGGACCTGTCGCCGGGGACGACCGAGCTCGCCATCTCGCTCGGGTGCTCGGCGATCTCGGCGACGTGGCAGTCGATCGACGAGGACGGCATGACCCGCGCGAGCGATGCTGGTCTGGATGTCGCCGCCTGGACGGTTCGCGACCCCGAGGACTACCGCCGTCTCGAGGCGCTGGGTGTCGGCACGATCATCACGGAGGCCGCCGCCCTCGACGGCTAGTTTGGCTTGGTGGCTCTGATGGTCGCGGAGTGGATCCCGTCGGTGAGGAGGTTCGTCGGGATGACCTCGACATCGGTCAAGCCGACGGCGCGCAGCCCTTCACGCACCTCGCGGAACGACAGCGCCCCGGCGATGCAGCCGACATAGGAGCCGCGCTCGGCTCGCTGCGCGGGCGTCAGGAAGTCGTCGGCGACGACGTCGCTGACGCCGACTCGGCCACCCGGCTTGAGCACGCGCGCAATCTCGGCAAACACGGCCGCCTTGTCCGAGGCGAGGTTGATCACGCAGTTGCTGATGACGACGTCGACGCTCGCGTCTTCGAGGGGCAGGGCCTCGATGGTGCCCTTGCGAAACTCGACGTTCGTGGCGCCCGCCTCGACGGCGTTGCTCCGGGCGAGGGCGAGCATCTCGTCGGTCATGTCGACACCGATTGCACGGCCGGTTGGGCCGACGCGTCGGGCAGAAAGCAGGACATCGATGCCGCCACCCGAGCCGAGGTCGAGAACCGTCTCGCCCTCTCGCAACTCAGCGACCGCGATCGGATTGCCGCATCCGAGCGACGCGAGCAGCGCTGCATCCGGGAGGCCCTCGCGCTCGGCGGCGGTATACAGGTCCAGGCCGTAGGTGCCGGATACGTCGGAGCAGCACCCGTCGCCGCAACAGGTGTCAGCCTGCGGCGCGGCCAGGTTGGCGTCCCCGTGGATGACCTCGTGCACCGTCGTGGTGGTTGATGCGGCGACCGCGGCCTGGGCGTAGCGATCGCGGACGGTCTGCTGGATCTCATTGAGCTCGAGGGCGGGGTCGGTCATGGTCGCGGCTCCTGTGGGTCTCGGTCGTCGTATCGGTATCGACGGACGTCAATATGGCGGCCATATCGATGCTTGTCAATATCGAAATGCATCGATACCATGCGGGCAATGGTCAAGTCACTCGATCCCGACATCCAGCTCCTCGCCGCCCTCGCCGACCCCACCCGGATGGAGATCCTGCGCGAGCTCGCGGGCGCGCCGGAGGTCTGCGCGTGTGACTTCATGTCGTGCTGCAACGTCTCCCAGCCGACCGTCTCGCATCACCTGAAGGTGCTTCGCGACGCGGGCGCCGTGACCTCCGAGCGGCGCGGCAACTGGGTCTTCTACCAGCTGGCCCCGAACCTCACGCAGCGCCTGAGCGGGATCGCCTCCGGCCTCGTCCCGGGTGGCGCGATGATCCAGGTCTCGGCGTTGCGCCCGCGCCCGGCGCGCCCGCGGCCGACCCCGAGGCCGGCTCCCTCAGCGAGCGCCTGAGCCCACATCCCGGCTCGCAAGCGCGAGCGGCACGAACTTGTGAATCCGGCCCGCAATCTCGGTCATCGCCTTCTCGAAGACGATCAGTCGCTCGGCCTCGGACCCTTCGGCCTCAACCGGATCCTCGATGCCCCAGTGGAGGGTCTCGCTGCCGCCGGGAAACACGGGGCATGAAGCGCGCGCCCGGTCGCACACGGTGATCACGTAGTCGAAGTGCTGGCCGAGGAACAAACCGACCGACTTCGACTCCGCGCCGGAGATGTCGATGCCGGCTTTCCCGAGAGCCTTGATCGTCAACGGATTGACGCCGTGCGGGTCGACACCGGCGCTCACGACCTCGAACGCGTCTCCGCCGTCGCGGCGAAGGATCGCCTCGGCCATCTGGCTCCGCGCGGAGTTGCCGGTGCACACGAAGATCACGCGAATCGGGGTCATGGGTTCAGGTCCTCGATCTGGCCTGTCGCCAGGTACACGACGTCCTCCGCGATGTTCGTCACCCGATCGCCGATCCGCTCGAAATCATGGGCCGCGAACAGGATTCGCGTCCCACGCTCCACGTTGGCAGGATCGGCTCGCATGAGGTCCACGACCTCGATGAAGATCCGGTGGTACAGGTGGTCGATCTCGTCGTCGCCCTCGGCGACCTTGCGGGCGAGATCCTCGTCGATGTCGATGATGGCTCCGGCGATGCCGCGGACCAGGTTCGCGGTGACCCTGCCCATCGTCGCGAGATCCGTGTAGGGTCGCAACACCGGCTCTCCAGCCAGCTTGCGAGCCTGCTTGGCCACGTCGCCGGCATGGTCGCCGATGCGCTCCAGCTCGTACGTCACCCGGTCCAGCGACAGCAGGAAGCGCAGGTCGCGCGCGACCGGCTGTTGTGTGGCGATCGTCATCGTGATGAGGGCCGACGCGTCCCGCTGCGCATCGTTGACCGCGGCATCCCCCTCGATCACTCGCGTCGCGAGCTCCGTGTCGCGGCCCACCAGCGCCTCGATCGCCGCGCGGATCTGCTGCTCGACGAGCGAGGCCATCCGCAGGACCTGGTCCTTGATCTCCCGCTCACCGCGGTCCAGGGCCTCGCGGCGAGCGGAGAACGCCGAGCCAGCCGGTTCGGTCGCCATCAGCCGAACCGCCCGGAGATGTAGTCCTCTGTGAGGCGCTCGCGCGGGTTCGTGAAGATCTTCACGGTGTCGTCCACCTCCACAACGTACCCCGCCCGGTCCTCGCCCATCGTCAGGAAGACCGTTCGATCGGAGGCGCGTGCCGCCTGCTGCATGTTGTGCGTCACGATGACGATCGTGTAGTCGCGCTTGAGCTCCGCCATCAGCTCCTCGATCTGGAGGGTGGAGCGGGGATCGAGCGCCGAGCACGGCTCGTCCATGAGGATGACCTCGGGCTCCACCGCGATTGTCCGCGCGATGCACAGGCGCTGCTGCTGGCCGCCAGAGAGCGCCATTCCGGACTGCTTGAGCTTGTCCTTGACCTCGTTCCACAGCGCCGCGCGCCGGAGGCTCTGCTCCACGAGCTCGTCCATATTGCCCTTGAACCCGTTGATCCGCGG
Organism: Chloroflexota bacterium; assembly: GCA_031362295.1. Classification (GTDB taxonomy): domain Bacteria; phylum Chloroflexota; class Limnocylindria; order Limnocylindrales; family CSP1-4; genus UBA5189. Next base: position 4,021 of record JANLSG010000227.1, on the reverse strand, counting down.
CCCGAAGGCGACGTTGTCGTAGATCGACTTCGGAAACGGGTTCGGCTTCTGGAAGACCATCCCGATCCGGCGCCGGACCGCGACGGGATCCACGCCCGGTCCATACAGGTCCTCGCCCCCGAACTGGATGTGGCCCTCGGTTCGATATGAGGGGATGAGGTCGTTCATCCGGTTCAGCGTGCGCAGGAGCGTCGTCTTGCCGCAGCCGGACGGGCCGATGAGCGCCGTGACCTCGCGCGCGCCGATGTCGATCGACACGTCCTTCACGGCGCGGAACGAGCCGTACCAGCAGCTCACCCCGTCCATGCCGAGGATGGTTTCGCGGTCGGTGTCGGCCGGCCTCGCCGCGACATCGGCGGGTGGCATGGGCGCGATCGTGACGCCGAGCGGTTGTGGCGGCGCCAAAAGGCTTGGCATCGAGCTGGACTCCTCTACCACTGGAGATGCCGCGACAGGCGAGCGCGGACGATGATCGCGAGACCGTTGAGCAGGAGCATCAGGACGAGGAGGACGAGGATCGCCGCGGCCGCGATGCCGTGGAACGCCTCCTGCGGCCGGCTCGCCCACTGGTAGACCTGGATCGGCAGCACGGTGAAGCCTTCCTGGAACGGGGTCGGCAGGAAGGTCACGAAGCTCGCAGCCCCGACGACGATGATCGGTGCGGCCTCGCCGATCGCCCGGGCCATCGCGAGGATGATCCCGGTCATGATCCCTGGCGCCGCGGCGGGCAGGATCGATCGGCGGACCATCTGCCAGCGCGTCGCCCCGAGCGCGTATGCGCCCTCACGCTGCGAATCCGGCACGGACCGGAGCGCCTCCATCGTGGCGATGATCACGATGGGCATGATCAGGAGGGCCAGCGTCAGCGCTGCCGCGATCGGCGAGCGGCCGAGCTGTAAGGCCCGCGCGAACAGCGCGAGCCCGAATATGCCGTACACGATCGAGGGCACGCCGGCGAGATTCGAGATGTTCGTGCGGAGGATCCGGTTGAACAGCGTGTTCGGCGCATATTCCTCGAGGTAGATGGCCGCCGCAACGCCCAGCGGGAAGCTGATCAGCCCGACCATGAGCCCGATCTCGACCGAGCCGACGAGCGCGGGCAGAACGCCCGCCTGCTCCGGCCTGCGGGACGGCGTGCCGGTAATGAAGTCGAGATCGATGTACGGCAGGCCCTTCGTGAGCACGTCGTACAGGAGCAGCACGAGCGCGAGCAGGAGCAGCCCGATGGCGGCCATGCACGCGCCCAGGAAGATCGTCCCGGCGAGCTTCCGGCGGGCGAGCTGAGGCTCGAACCGGGAGCCCGACTTCGCGGCCGGCGCGGACAGAGCGCTCATGTGTACCGGTTCCGGTAGCGGGCGACGATTCGGTTGCTGACGAGGTTCAGCCCGAGGGTGATCGCGAAGAGCACGAGCCCAACGGCGAACAGCGACTTGAACTGCAGTGAATCCTGGGGGGTGTCGCCGCTCGTGATCTGGGCGATGAACGCGGCCATCGTGCCGCCCTGCTCCAGCGGGTTGATCGTCAGCTTCGGGTTGAAGCCCATCGCGAGGACGACCGCCATCGTCTCGCCCACGGCCCGGGACATGGCCAGGATGACCGAGGCCATGATTCCCGAGAGCGCCGCGGGGAAGATCACGCGGCGAATCACCTCGAAGCGCGTCGCCGCCATCGCGAAGGCGCCCTCGCGGAGTCCGCGCGGGACGGCCCGCAGTGCGTCCTCGCTGAGCGACGCGATCAGCGGGGTCACGAGCAGCCCCACCACGAGGCCCGCGGACAGCATGTTGAACGTCCCGATCGAGGGCAGGATCGGCTTCAGCAGCTCCGGGGTGATGAAGTTGAGCGCGAAGAACCCGAGCACGATGGTTGGGATGCCGGCGAGGGTCTCGAGGATCGGCTTGATCACGGTCCGCGTCCGGTTCGATGCGTACTCGCCGAGGTAGACCGCGGCCAGCAGGCCGAGCGGGACTGCGACCACGAGCGCGATCAGCGCGACGCCCAGCGTGCCCACGACCAGCGGGATGACGCCGAACTTGAACGGCAGGATCGAGGCTGACCAGACCGTCCCCGTGAGGAACTCGATCGGGTTCACGAAGGCGAAGAACTGGACCGCCTGGAGCAGCAGGACGATGACGATGCCGGCCGTCGTGACGATGCCCACGCCGGCGGCGCCGGCGAGCAGCGCCTCGATCGCGCGCTCGGACGCGGATCGACGCAGGACCAGGGGCCGGCGAGCTGCGCTCATGTGGCGATGATGACCTCCAGAAACGACGAGAACGCACCGACCGGGTCGCCCAGGTCGGTGCGTGATTGGGGAGTGATGTGCGCTACTTCAGGGCGGCCTCGAAGTCGGTCTTCGCCTTGGCCAGGACATCGGGCTGGGCCTCGATGTACCCGGTCTCGTCGACGTAGGTGTTGACGTTGTCGAGGAAGTAGCGGACGAAGGCCGCGAATTCGGGTCGGTCGAGTGCCGCCTTCGAGGGGTAGATGAACAGCGGGCGGGCGAGGGGCTTGTACGTCCCGTTGTCCACGGTCGCGGCAGAGGGCTCCACGCAGCCGGCCCCGCTGTCGATCGCGACGGCCTTGATCTTGTCGAGGTTCTCCTCGAGATACGCGAAGCCGAAGTACCCGAGTGAGTCCTTGTCGCCGGCGACGCCGGTCACGAGCGCGTTGTCATCCTCCGACGGCGTGTAGTCGGACCGGCTCTGCTTGGCCTTCCCGTTGATGACTTCGGTGAAGTAGTCGAACGTGCCCGAGTCCGCGCCCGGCCCGAAGAGATTGATCGGCTCGGCGGGGAAGGCCGGATCCACCTGGTTCCAGGTACTCACCGTGCTGCCCTGGTCCCAGATGAGCTTGAGCTGTGCGGTCGTGAGGCATGTCGCCCAGGTGTTGTCCTTGCTCACGACGACCGAAAGGGCGTCGGTGGCGATGCCGAGCTCGATGTACTCGACGCCGGCCTCCTTGCACAGGGTGGCCTCGGACTTGGCCTCCGGCGTGTCCTTCGTCTTGATCGGGCGCGACGCGTCGTTCATGTCGGTTTCGTTGTTGCAGAAGCGCTTGAACCCGCCGCCGGTGCCCGCGAAGGCGACGGTCACCTTGACCCCCTTGTTGGCCTTCTGGAACTCCTCGGCGACGGCCTCGGTGATCGGGTACACGGTACTGGAGCCGTCGATGTTGATCTCGCCGGTGAGCGGGGCGGCCGCCGTTGCCCCAGGCGTCCCGGTCGCGGCAGTGGCCGCGGGACCCGTTGCTGCGGGTCCCGAGCAGGCGGAGATCGCGATCGCGGCGGTGGCGAAGAGGGCCAGGCCGTGGCGCTTGGTTGTGGTCACTCGATGCGTCCTCCCTGGACATGCACACAGGCGTTGTCGTATGGAGGCAGCGTCGATTCGTGGAGTGAACGGGGCGTCGGCCCCGCGTTAACAGTCGATCAACGGCGCGGGATCAACCCTCGGCGATGTACCGGCGCTCGCCGTTGGTCGGGTCGATAAGGACGCGCATCTGCTGGCCCGAGGTCGGATCGATGAACATCTCGGCCGTCGGACGGAAGCGAGATTCGATCTGTGCTCCGGCGGGCTCACCGCCGCCCGGCCCAACCGGCGCGTTGGTACGCTCTGCGGAGGCGGAGCGGTACCGGTGTCGCTCGATCGTGACGATCACCACGAGGAACGCACCGAACGCGACGAGCTGCAGGCCGGCCCAGGCACCGATGGCGGGCAAGGCGGCGATTACGGCAATACCCGCGAGCATCAGCAGGAACCCGCCGACGACCAGGAGACCTCGAATGACCGCGCTCATTTGATCTGACCAGGGCGAAGCGGAGCCTCAACCGTGAATCGCGCCCGCCAGAGCAGCAAGCCCCCAATCAGCACGAACACGACGGCCAGCGGCAGGTCCCCGAAGAGGAACACAATCGCGGCAGCGATCACGAGGACGACACCGACGGCATACAGGACGCGGCCCCCGGTGGACACCTACTCGGAGGTGGCTGGGGCGGACGCGTCGGGCACGACGACGACCGCGGTGC
>JANLSG010000212.1:0-5384 GCA_031362295.1 Chloroflexota bacterium | reverse complement strand
GATTGACGATGGCGTGCGCACTCGGCAGCACCGCGGGCACCCGATGGTGGTCCGTGATCAGCACGTCCACTCCGGCGGCGTTCGCGGCCGCGACCTCGTCCACGCTGGAGGAGCCGGTATCGACGGTCACGATGACGGTCGCGCCGGCGGCAACTGCCGCGTCCACGGCGGCCAGGGACAGGCCGTGGCCCTCCTCCAGGCGGGATGGCACGTACGGGATCGCCTGGACCCCGAGGCGGCGGAGGGCGAGCGTCAGGATCGCCAACCCGGTGATCCCATCGGCATCGAAGTCGCCGAACACGAGGACCTTCTCCCCGCGCTCCTTCGCCAGCGCGATTCGCGCCTCGAACACCGCCGCGTCGGGCAGCCGGCGAGGGTCGTGCAGCGAGCTGGCTGGATCGCCGAGGAAGCGCCGGAGGTCGTCCTCGCCGGTTACGCCCCGCGCCGCGAGCAGCGCGACGACGCGCGGCCCGAGGCCAAGCTCGTACCCGGCATCGAGCAGGGACGGGGCTACGGCGACGGGGTTCGGGAAGATCCAGCGGCTGCGTGGCGCGAGCACGTCGTCAGGATGTCACGCGGCGCTCTACCGCGGCTTTCCTACGGCTTGTCAGGCGGTTGCACGGCGGGACTTGCCCGGAGGTGCGAGCCGGCCGCGGCGGCGATCCTCGTACTCCTGCCACACGACCAGGAGCGGCGCGGCGTTGAAGATCGAGGAGTACGTGCCCGAAACGATGCCGATCAGCAGCGCAAGGACGAACTCCTGCGTCGCGCTACCGCCGAACAGGATCAATGTTGCGAGGGTGAGCACCACGGTGAAGCTCGTGGTGATCGATCGGCCGAACGTCTGCAGGATCGAATGGTTGACCACCTCGGAGAACGCCTCGCCCGCGTGGCGCGCCCTGTTCTCCCGCACGCGGTCGAACACGACGATCGTGTCGTGCACGCTGAAGCCGATGACGGTCAGCATCGCCGTGACGAACAGGCCATCGATCTTGACGTCGAAGAACGTGCCCAGCATCGCGAAGATCCCGAGGACGACGATCACGTCGTGGAGCAGCGCCACGAGCGCGGTGACGCCGAACTTGACGTCACGGAAGCGGAGCGTGATCCAGGCCAGGATGCCGCCCGAGCCGATGATGATCAGCAGGAACGCCTGGTTGATGAGGTCGGAGCTCACGATCGCGCCGATCGAGCTCAGCTTGGCCTGCTCCGCGATCGGGCCGAACTTGAGCTGGAGCGCCTTCGCGATCGCCCCGATCTCGCCCTGCGTGGGGACCGCATTGGCCGAACCCGGGATGGGCGTCTCGGTAGGTGCGGGAGTCGCACTGGGGCCGGGGGTCGCGGTCGGCGCGGGTGTGGCCGTCGGTACCCGGGTTGGCGTGGGCGCTGGCGTGGAGCCGCTCGCTGCCGGGCTGGAGGTGGGGCCTGCAGTCGGGCCGGCCGAAGGGGTGGGCTCGACCTCGCGGAGATCCAGCTTGCTCATGCGAATGTCGAGGAAGCCCTTGCCGGTGCGCGTGACCTGGGCGTCTTCCTGGCCGAGCAGCGCGAGTTCGTCCTTGACTTCGGCGGCAGTGACGTCCGGGTCGGCAAACCGGATGGACCACTCCGTCCCGCCGGTGTAATCGATCGAGAACTTGAGCCCCGCCGCGCCGTTGGTGATCGGCGTCAGGAGGATGAACAGGACTCCCGGGATGGTGATGATCAGGGAGAGGAGGAAGAACCAGTTCCGTTTCCCGACGATGTCAAACACTGCGCGGCTCGCGGCGCAGGCCGCTCCGGGTCGTGGGCCGGGCGGTGAACTCGGATTCGCTCACGCCGTACAGCCACGCCTTGCGGGCCCACTCGCGGGCGACGATGATCCGAAGGATCGAGCGAGTCACGATGATCGCCGTGAACATCGATGCGAGCACGCCGATGATCAGGACCAGCGCGAAGCCCTGGATCACGGACGACCCGAACAGGTACAGGATCGTCGCGGTGATCAGGCTGGACACGTACGAGTCCAGGATCGAGTTCCACGCGCGGGCGAAGCCCGCCTCGATCGCCTGGGCGAGCGACTTGCCGGACCGCAGCTCCTCCTTGGTCCGCTCGAAGATCAGGATGTTGGCGTCCACCGCCATGCCCACCGAGAGCACGAAGCCCGCGATGCCCGCGAGGGTCAGCGTGACGGGGATGAGCCGGAACAGCGCGAGCACGAGGACCGCGTAGTACAGGAGCGCGAAGCTAGCGATGAGGCCGGGGAGCCGGTAGTGGATGAGCATGAAGAAGACCACGAGCAGGATCGCGATCGCGCCGGCGAGGAGGCTGCTATTCAGGAACTCCTGGCCGAGGGTCGGGGCGATGGTGTCGCTCGCCAGCTCCTCGACCTCGAACGGCAAGGAGCCGAAGCGCAGGACGTTGACCAGCTCGTCGGCCTCTGCCTTGGAGAAGCCGCCAAGCCCGCCCGATGAGATCTGGACATTGCCGCCGGGGATCGGCTCGTTGATCACCGGCGCCGAGATGACCGCGTTGTCCAGGACGATCGCGAAGTACTCACGGCTGTGGGCTGTGGTCCACGCCGCGAACAGGTCCGAGCCCTTTGGCTGGAGGACGAAGTTGACGGTGCGGCGGCCCTGCTGGTCCGACCCGACGTTTGCACTCTTGAGCTGCTCGCCGCCGAAAAGCACGCAGGGCGCGGCGGGACTGCCCGTGGTCGGGCACACCACCTTGGGGTCGACGACCAGGGGCGTGCCCTGGGTCGGCGGCGTCATGGACGACGGGATAGGGACGAACTGCAGCTTGCCGGTCTGGCCGACGAGCTTGCGGATCGCCGCCGTGTCGCTGATGCCCGGCACCTCGACGATGATCCGGTCCGTGCCTGACGTCACCACGACCGGCTCGGAGACGCCCGTCGCGTTCACTCGGCGCTCGATGATCTGCTTGACCACCTCGACTTCGCCGATCGTCGGCACGATGTCGCCGTTGGGTTTCACGCGGTACTCGACCTTCAGCCCGCCCTGAAGATCCAGCCCGAGCTTCGTCTCGATCACGCGCGGAGCCTCGCCCGCGGTCACTGCCGGGAAGGTGAGGTTCGGCCAGAAGTCGATGACGAGCGCGAGCAGGCCAATAACGGCGATGAGGATGGGGCCGGTTCTACGCACGAGGGCGGATGATACAGGTGCACGCTCTCACCCGCGCCCGCTGCCGACTGCCGACCCGCTCGTTTCGTCGCGGCACGTTAGTCGACCGGGCCTGCCAGCCCTCGATTCCTGGGCAGGACTGCCGCGAACCGGGCTGCCAGCCGCAGATCCAGCGGCATTGCGGGTGCGACCGGCTTGAAAACTGTCGCGACTGGGGCCGCCAGCCTAGCTTTCGAGGTTCCCGCGCCGAATCCGGGGGCTGCCAGCCCACCATCCGCTCGCTTGCGCGGCTCAGGCCTCGAGCGCGGCTTTGATCCTGGCTGCCAGGGCCGGACCGATGCCCGGGACTGCGGCTACCTGCTCGACGGGAGCCTCCTTGACCCGCTTCATCGAGCCGAAGACGCGAAGGAGCGCACCTCGCCGCCGAGGTCCCACGCCGGGCAGGTCGTCGAACTTGGAGCGCATCGAGGCTTTGCGCCGGAGGTCGCGGTGGTAGGTGATGGCGAACCGATGGGCTTCGTCGCGGATGCGCTGAACCATGTACAGCGCCTGCGAGGTCGTGGGCAGCAGGACCGGATCCGCGCGGTCCGGGAGGACGAGCTCCTCGCGCTCCTTTGCGAGCCCGGCGAGGGGCAGGTCGTGCAGTCCGAGCTCGTCGAGAACGCCCTTCGCGGCGCCCACCTGCGGCTTGCCGCCGTCGATGATCACGAGGTCCGGCATCGCCCAGCGGCGCTCCTCCGCGCTGCCCTCGTCGCCCGGGCGCGCGCCGCGGAACCGGCGCCGGAGGACCTCGCGATGCGAGGCGACGTCATTGGGTCCCTCGACCGTCCGCACCCGGAAGCGTCGGTACTCCCCCGTCCGCGGCTTGCCGTCCTCGAACACGACCATGCTCGCGACCGTCTCGCTGCCCTGGAAGTTGGAGACGTCGTAGCACTCGATCCGTGCCGGCAGGCCCGGGAGTGACAGCGCGTCCGCGAGCTCCTCGAGGGCGCCCAGGGTCTTGCCCTGGTCCGCCAGCCAGCGTGCCTGCTCGCGGGCGAGCATCTCCTCGGCATTGCGCGTCGCGAGCTGCATCAGATGACGCCGCTCACCCCGTTGCGGCACCACCAGGCGCACGGGCGCTGCGGTGCCGGCAGCTCGCGTGCGCGTCCGCGTGACCCGCACGGCATCGGGACGCGGGACCGAGAGGTTCTCGGTCCGGTTGAGCGATCTCTCGGGCGCGACCCGGAGATCGGACAGGAAGCGCTCGAGATCCGCAGCGTCCGGCATTGGCAGGGGGATCGCAATCTCCGGCGGGATGCTGGTCGCGCGGGCGTAGTACTGGAGCAGGAAGCCGGAGACGACCTCGGCGTCGGAGGCGCCGCGCGGCGTATCGAGCAGGAACACGTCGCGCCCGAGCGCCTTGCCGCCGCGGATAACGAACAGCTGCACGGCTGCCTGGTTGTCGCGACGCGCAAGGCCCAGCAGGTCCAGGTCCGTCCGCGCGAACGCGGCCATCTTCTGGCTCTCCATCGTCCGCTCGATCGCCTTGATCTTGTCCCGGTCGATCGCCGCCTGCTCGTAGTCCTCCCGCTCCGAGGCCCGGCGCATGTCCTCGCCAAGCGCTTTGACGAGCGACTCCTGGCGACCCTCGAGGAAGAGCTGGACCTGGTCGATATCGGCCCGATAGTCGTCCTTCGAGATCGCCTCGATGCACGGGCCCTGGCAGCGCTTGATGTGATAGAGCAGGCAGGGGCGCTGGAGTGCCCGCGTGCCCTCCTTGATGTCGATCGTGCAGGTTCGGAACGGGAACAGCCGGCGCACGAGGTTCATCGCCTCGTCCACGCTCGACGCCGACGCGTACGGCCCGAAATACCGGCTCCCATCGTTCGGCAGCTTCCGCGTCCGCTCGATGCGCGGGAAGTCGTCGTTGAGCGTGATCTTGATGTACGGGTAGCTCTTGTCATCCTTGAGGCGGACGTTGAACGGCGGCTGGAAGCGCTTGACGAGGTTGCCCTCGAGCAGCAGCGCTTCCCCCACCGAGTCCGTCATCGTGTACTCGAGGTCGACGACGCGATCGATGACCGACCGGATCAGGTGCTGCTCGAGGCCCGGAGCCTCCTTCTGCCAGTAGCTGCGCACGCGGCTGCGCAGGCTGGCCGCCTTGCCGACATACAGCACCGAGCCACGCGCGTCCTTCATCAGGTACACGCCCGGCCGGTCCGGCAGCTTCTTGAGGATCGCCTGGAGCTCAGGGGTCACGACTGAATCGTAGGCACCGCGGCG
>JANLSG010000161.1:0-4424 GCA_031362295.1 Chloroflexota bacterium | reverse complement strand
CGGCTGGGCCGACGCGATCCATCCCGAGGATCGCGAACGCGTCGAGCAGGAGTGGCAGGCGGCCATCCGCGAGTCACGTGAGTTCCACCTCGAATACCGATTCCAGCGACCCAACGGCACATCGGTCTGGCTCTCTGGCTCGGCGATGCCCTATCCGGATGCCCACGGTGCCCTCGGTGGACACATCGGCACGGTCATGGACATCACCGACACCATTGCGTCGCGGGATGCCCTGCGCGACGAATCGCGGTTCGTGGATGCAGTCATCGACGTCGCCGGCTCGCTGTTCTGCGTTTTCGACCCTGAGGGCCGGTTCCTGCGCTTCAACCGTGCCTGCGAGCTGCTATCGGGGTTCACGTTCGAGGAGATCGAAGGACGGCCCTTCTACGAGTTCCTCATCCCCGAGGACGAAGTACAGGGTGTGCGTGACGCGCTCGCGAGCCTGCGCGCCGGAGACGCGCCCGCGCCCAACGAGAACCACTGGATCAACCGAGACGGCGCAATCCGGCTGATCTCCTGGTCAAACGTCGCGATCTACGACGAGGACGGCATGCTCACGCACCTCGTCAGCACCGGCATCGACATCACCTCCGAGCGCCGGGCGCAGGTCGCGCTGCACGGAATCGAGGAGATCGGGACACTGCTTGCCAAGCAGGGTCCAACCCCCGAGTCAATGGGCGTCATCCTCCGGATCCTCGCGGAGGGCATGGGCTACAGGTACCTCGTCCTGTTCGTGCGCGAAGGCGACGTCCTGCGGGTCGGTGCACAGACGGGCTACCTCGATCTCCCGGATGCGTTCGAACCCACCCGGGGTGTCAGCGGTCGGGCGTTCCGGACCGGCGTTCCAGCATTCGTGCCCGATGTGACCGTCGACCCCGACTATTTCGCCGGCGACCCCCTCGTGCGCAGCGAGATTGCCGTGCCGCTGGCCGCGGAGGGCGTAACGCTCGGCGTCCTCTCGATCGAGTCGGTCGCCGACACGCCACTCACCATTTCCGACTTTCAGCTTGCGCAGGCCGTCGCGGAACGCCTCTCGGTCGCGCTGCTCCTCGGCCGCGAGCAGCAGGCGCTGGCCGAGCGGGCCCGCCTGTTCGCAGCTCTGACCAGCTTTGCAACGACGGCCGCGACGATGATCGAATCGTCGCTCCTGTGGAGCGCACTGCTGGATGCCCTCGAGCAGGTCATCCCCGCCGCTGCGGCGGGCCTCGTCGAGCTGGATCGCACGACCGGGCACTATGTCGTGCGCGCAGTCCGCGGTCGATTGACGTCGAGCGCGGTCGGCGGCGAGATCCGCGTGGGCGAAGGCTCACCCGGTCAGGCCATCCTGACACGGGCTCTCGTCCTCGACAGGTTCGACCGCTATGCCTTCGGCCGGCAGGGCGCCGGTGCCGATGGTCGCGAGGCGATGGCGAGTGCCGCAGTGCCGCTGATCCGCGAGGGTGCCGTCCTCGGCGCCATCGTGATCGGCCGCGTCACTGAGCGCGTTCCGGCATTCTCCACTCTCGAACAGGAGGTCCTGCCGCTGGTCGCGGCTCAGTCGATCCTGGCCCTCGAGAACGCGCGCCTGCTCGAGGAGGTCTCCGAGCTCGCGATCCACGATCCGCTGACCGGCCTGTACAACCGTCGCCATTTCGACGCCGCGACCGACCACATCATGGCCCGTCGCCGTCGGGATCGCGAGCATCCGTGGCCCGTCGCAGGAATCCTGTTCGACCTTGACCACTTCGGGCTGTTCAACAAAAAGTACGGCCACGAGGCTGGCGACGTCGTCCTGCGAGCGTTCGCCGGGATCCTGCTCACGCGGTTCCGGGGAAGTGACGTTGTCGCCCGCTACGGCGGAGAGGAGTTCGTCGCCGTGCTCGAGGGGTCCACGCTGGAGGACGCGGTCCAGATCGCCGAGGAGGTTCGCCAGAGCCTCGAACTGCGCACGATCACTGGCCCGGCCGGCGAGGAGTTGCATGCCACCGTATCCGCGGGTTGCGCCGCGCTCGATGATGCCGAGCCGACGCGCGAGGCGCTCGTCCGCGCCGCCGATGTCGGTCTCGCCGCGGCCAAGCGAGCAGGCCGGAACAGGGTCGCCATCACCTGAGCGTCGCGGTACGCTCACGTCGTGCCTGCCCGAACCGCACCATCCACCAGAGAAGGCGGGCGTAGCGGCACCCCGAAGCCGCGGCGAATCGCGCCCCCGGTGCTCGTTCGGCAGATCCGCAACGGGGTCGAGGAGAGCGTGCATCGGGGCGACATCGTCGAGGTCGATGTCAGCGGGCGGATGATCCGCGCGCTCGGCGATCCCGATCACCTCGTGAATCTCCGTTCATGCGTGAAGCCGTTCGGCGTCGCGGCGATCCTCGAGGCCGGCGGCCTGAAGGCGTTCAACCTGGAGCCGCCGGAGCTCGCGATCATGGCCAGCAGCCACTCCGGCGAGGACCTGCACGTCAGGACGCTCCAGGCAATGTACCGGCGCACGGGCGTGAGCCAGGCCGCGCTCGCGACGGGCATCGACGGGATGCCGCTCGACGCGCTCACGGCGGCGCGGCTTGCCCGCGATGGCGAGCGACCTGGCGAGATCCGGCACATGTGCTCGGGCCAGCACTCCGTCTTCCTGCTGCTGTGCCGGCTCAACAACTGGTCGACCGATGACTACTGGCTCGACGAGCACCCGGCGCAGGTCGCCTACCGCGAGGCCGTCGCGACGGCCTTCGGCACGACACCATCGAAGCTGCGCTTGGGGATCGATGGCTGCGGCGTCGCGACGTATGCGTTCCCGCTGCGGGAGATCGCGCGGGCGTATGCGTTCCTCGCGGACCCCTCGTCCGTGCCTTCGTCCGACCCGCGGGCCTCGATTGCAGGCTCCCTGACCCTGGTCCGCGACGCGATGCTCGCAAATCCCGACCTCGTCGCCGGCACGCGCGACCGGCTGGACACCTCCGTCATGAAGGCGCTCCCGGGCCGGATCATCTCGAAGGGCGGGATGGAGGCGCTGCGTGGCTTGGCGATCCTGCCCGGCCCGCGCGCGCGAAGCCAGTCGGCCGCGGCGTCCGGCATGGCGATCAAGATCGAGGACGGTGACGGCTTCGATCGCGGGACGTGGGCGGCGTCGATCGAGGCGCTCGCACAGGCGGGCGTGCTCGATGGCCAGCCGCTTCGGGTGTTGGGCCGCTACCACCGCCCGGTCGTGACGGACCCGCACGGGCGGCAATCCGCCGAGGCGGTCGCGTCGTTCGAGCTCGCACCGGTGGGAGAGTTGTCGCGCTAGGCCTCGCCTCCGCGGTGCTGGGCATACGCTTGTGGCATGGCACGCGGACAGGACGCCGGCGCTGATCCATACCGAACCCTGGGCCTGGAGCCGGGGGCGTCGGCGGTCGAGGTCAAGCGCGCGTATCGCCTGCTCGCGAAGGCGTTCCACCCGGACTCCGCCGGTGAGGAGGCGCTACCGCGCTTCCTTGCGATCCACGCCGCATACGAGCAGCTGAAGACCGGCAAGGTCATTGCAGGGCCGCGATCGTCGCGGCCGGCGCCGCCACCGCCACCGGCATCCGAGCCGTGGCGCGCGGATCCCTCGCGGGCGCGAGCCGCGCGCGAGCGCGCAAGGACGGCGCGCGCCGGCCCGACCTCGCGAACGAGACCTGCCGGTACCGGTGGGGCCGCGGGTTCGACCGGCACCGCCGGGTCTGCCGGCGCTGGTCCCACCGGGCCCGAGCGTGGTCGGAGTCGCACGTCATCGAGCGGCACATCGTCGAGCGGCCGATCAGGGCGACGACGCGACGTGCGCAAGGCGACGATGGGCTCGACCTCGTACGACGAGGCGCGTGACCCTGCCGACACGACACGCGACCCGAGCGACGCGACCTGGAGCGGCGCCTCCTGGTACGGGCCGTCGTCGGGCGAGTACTGGATCGTCAACCCGCGGGAGTACGCAGACCCGCGGAAGCACGGCCCCGAGTATCAGCAGCGCGCCCGGCGCCCGCTCGAAGGCGATGCCCGGGAGGCGGCAACGGGCTCGGAGGGCGGAGCGTTCACGGCGAGCGGCACCCCGACAGGCGCTACGACCGGAGCCACGACCGGCGCCGCGGCGGGCGCGACGACGTCGGAGCCGGCCTCCGACAACGATTGGCGCACGCGGGCGCGAACCGCCGCCAGCACACGCGATCGAACCGAACGCCGCGCTTCCTCGTGGTCGACGACGGGTCCTGATCGAGAGCGAAATCCGGGTGTCAGCGCCCAGCGACCGAGCATGGAGCCGTCGAGAGGGCGGCCGGGCGACGCCGGACCTCGTGCCCCGCTCGACACGGATCGCTTCGAGGCGCTGGGTGTCGCATCCCGGGCATGGCTCGGCGGGCCGGCCGACGACCCGATCCGGCGTCTCGGGCTCGCGCTTGTCGCCTGGCCCCCCATCGGGCTGGCGGCCGCCGCTGCGATCGGCG
>JANLSG010000142.1:0-7062 GCA_031362295.1 Chloroflexota bacterium | reverse complement strand
CGGCTGGGGCGCGACCCTCGAGGTCCACGGCGAGCTGGATCGCGCCCGCAGGCAGCACTGGACCTGGATCCGTGCCGGCGACGATGACGGGCTCTGCGCCGGCGAGGACCGCGATCCGGTTGCGCAGCCCTGACGGCAGCCACAGCACCGCCGCTCCGTCGACGGCGGCGAGGAGCGCCGACGACGACGCCACCCCGACGATCGGGCAGCGAAGCTCGTGGGCGAGCGTCTTGGCCGTGGCAATCCCCACGCGCAGCCCGGTGAAGGCGCCCGGCCCGGTGCCGACGACGACCCCGGCGAGATCGGGCAATCGCAGGCCAGCGCCATCGATCAATCGCACCACGGTGGGCAGCAATTCCTGGGAGTGCCGGTAGCGCCCCTCGAAGGCCTCCGCGGCGAGCAGGTCACCGCCGGGGGAGCCGGCGGCCACGACGATGGTGTTCGTCGCGGTGTCGAGGGCGAGCAGCCAGCCGGTCCCGCGTGTCGCTTCGCTCATCGTGCAGGGTTCGCCCCGGCGGCGCGGGCGGGATCGAGATATCGACGATGGGCGGCGCCGTGGGCCTCCAACGTGAGGGAGCGAGGTTCGTCGGCCCCGCCATCGATCCGCACGTCGAGCCGATCCTCCGGCAGCGAGTCCCCGAGACGGTCCGGCCATTCGATCAGCACGACCCCGGTCGACTGCCGATCGTCAAGCAGCCCGCCGTCGAGCGCCTCGGTCGCGCTTGCGAGCCGGTACAGGTCGATGTGGAACAGGGGCAGGCGTCCCGCGTACTCGCCCATGAGCACGAAGCTCGGCGACAGAATCGTGTCGCGAACGCCCAGGCCCACCCCGAAGCCCTTCGCGAACACCGTCTTGCCCGCGCCGAGATCGCCCCACAGGCAGACGAGGTCGCCGGGAGCCGCCACGGTGGCGAGATTCGCGGCGAATGCGCGAGTCGCCTCGGGATTCCCGCTTACGACTTCCAGCTTGTCAGGCAAAGCGCTCGAGGTCGCCGATCGGGATGGCGACCGGCGGGCGGCCACCGAATCGGACGAACGCGGCCTCCAGCGTCACGCCGGCCGGGAAGCGGCGCGGGCCAGCCAGTCCTGCCCATGTGCCCTCGGCGCCGGCGAGCGGACCCGACCGCACGCGCACGAGATCGGGCGGAGGTGTCGGCAGCTCCATCGCGGCGTCGTCGATCACGAGCAGCGGCGGACTGCCCACGATCGCGACCATCCCACCCTCGAGTGCCTTGAACATGGCCATCAGGGGCGAGGCGATGGGCCGGCGCGAGGCGCCATCGAGCACGAGGATGCCGAACGGCGGCAGCCCGTGGACAGCGGCACGGCCGCGCCGCTCCGAGGCAAGGAAATCGCGCTGCTCCTTGATGCCCAGCGCGGCGACGATCACGCCCCTGACGCCCACGGCGCGTGCGCGCGTGAGCGCCTCTGCGTCGATGCGCGCCCCGGCGACGATGATCGCCCCCGCCGCGCCGACGTCGACGTGCTGCGCCCGAAGCTCGCCGTCGGCATCGGTGACCACCTGGAGCCTGCCCCACGTCGGGCCTGCCAGCGCGGTCCGCCCGACGATCCCGCGCGCGGCCGTCCGTACCGTGACGCCGATCCCCGGTCGCACGTCGTGGGCGATCCCCGCAAACGGCGCCTCGATCGGGTCCGGCCGGTCCCCGCCCGCGATCCGCCACTTCCCGCCGCTCCGGAACAGGAGCTCGCCGCTCGGCGACGGATCGGCCCCGTTCGCGCGACGGCCGGGTGCCTCGGTCCAGCGCTCGCCCGGCGCCGCAGGCCCGTCGTCGTCGAGGTTCGACGCGAGGACGATCGTGCGCGGGTCGCGATAGTGCTCGATGAGCGGCTGGCCCCGTCCTACGGCCTCGCCGGCCTTCACCAGCGCGCGGTCCCCCGGGTGGAGTCCGAAGAACGCGTCGACCGGCGACACCACCAGCGTCCGAGGCGCGAGCAGCTCCTGGCCGAGGCGCATCGCGCCGGTCATCTCCGCCGCGTCCGTGGCCGTCATCGCTGGTTGCTCATCGCTCGTCGCCCGGCCACGCGAGCTCGCCCCACGCCGCAAGTGCGGCTCGCCGCCGGTCGCGCCGTTCCGGCAGGCGGAGGGGTACGTCACGCAGGTCGATCGCCAGCCCTGCGACCCCACCGGATACCGACACCGCGACGCGCTTTGCCCGGTGCCCGATTCGCACGGCGTCCCGGAACTCGAGCGTTGCGAGCGCTCGATCTCCGGGTGGGAGGTCGATGAACGAGACCTCGCCACCCGCCAGGTCGTGCCGGCCGTGCCGGTCCCCGTCCAGCGTGAGCCGGCCCGCGCGTGCGGCAGTCCGGCGCGAGGCCGGCACGCTGCCGACGACAAGCAGGCTGCCGATCGGCGCGAGCAGGTCGTCGGCCAGGTCGGCGAGGAGGTCGCGGCGCTCGTCGGGATCGTCGATGGTGCCGATCGGGCCAAGCAGGCGAGCGTGGTCGATTGCCAGCTGCGTGGCGCCTGCGCGACGGACCGTGTCGGCGACCGCCAGCGCGACGGCACGCGCGGGCGCGACCGCAAAGGCACCACCGGCGATGATCGTCAGGTCCGGGCTGGACATCGCGCCGATGTCCGTGCTGCGCGCGACGAGCCGGCTCAGCGCGGCGCGTGCCGCGGCCAGTCGCAGCCGCGCACCCTCGCCCGATGCGTCGGCCCAGGGTTGTGCCCGGAGGTCCAGCAGCCGATCGCCCATCCGGTGCCGGTCGAGGCTGCCCGTGGTCCACGCGAGAACGGCATCGACTGCGGCGTCGGTCACGTCGACGGGAACGAGCGCCGCGGCAGCGGTCCGCACTGCGACGGCGATCGGTCCCTGGTCGGCGACGCCCGGCGTGGCCATGGCCCGGAGGCCGCCATCGAGCCCGATGTCGAGCAGCTCCAGCCGGCGATCCAGCGCGTCCGCCAGCGAGAGGACTGCGCGAACGGCCGTGCGCCGGGTATCGGATGAGTCCGGCAGGAGGCGCTCCAGGATCTCGCGCAATGGCTCGTCCGGACCGCTCCGCAGCCCGAGTGCCGGCGCCTGCGAGACGCGTTCACCGGCGCTCTCGATCGATGCGCCGAACCCCTCCGCCCAGCCGGTGCGCTCCGCGACGGGACCGGCGAGCACGACCTGCAGCTCCGGGCGCCGCCGCGCGACCGCGCCAACGAGGCCCGCGAGATCGTCCAGCCAGCCGCGCTCGTCCGGCCCGGGCGGATCGCCGGCGCCAACGAGGACCGCGGACACGTCCGGCCGAAGCGCGAGCTCGGTCATCTCACGCGGGTCGTGGCTCTCCGGCGAAGCGACGCGGATCTGCCACGGCGTTCGCGCGGCCACGGCTTCCAGGAGCCCGACGGCGCGGCGCGACGCGCCGAGGACGGCAAGGGTCCTTGGCGGCTGGCTCGTCGCCTCGAGCCGGGGCAGGTCCCCGACGCCGAGCGGCGCGACGCCGACGTGATCGGCGAGGGCAAGGTCGGCGGATACGAGCCGGGTCGCGAGGATCTCCGCGAGCAGGTCGGGCGAGGTCCCGGCCGGGGCGGACATTGCGCCGAGGAGGCGCCAGCGGGCACCGGGCTTGCCGAGCAGCGCGACCGAGGTCGTGGCCGAGCCGGCATCGATGGCGAGCAGCGCCCGGGGAACGGTCGTCACCGCCCAATGCTACCGGCTCAATCCCCCGTCGGCCGCCGCCGACGGCTTACGCGTCCCAGCCGGTCTCTTCGGAGAGGTCTTCCAGCCGTTCGATGAGCTGCTCGATGCCGTCCTCGTCGGCAAGCAGCGCCGACGCGCCGGGCATGTCGCCGCCGAACAGCCCACGCAGGACCGGATCGAAGAACAGCATGGCGTTCGAACCGAGGGGCCGGTACGGCCGCGACGCCTGTAGGAAGTGGACCGCGGACGCCGTCAGCCCACGCAGCTGGATCTCGCGCGCGACCTCTTCGACCAGCTCGTCGCGCTGCTCCTCGCCGAGGCCGCCGAGCTCGCTCACGGTCGCGTGGACCTCCTGGCCAAGTCCCGGTCGACAACCTCGTCGGCGACGAGTGTCCGCGTCTCCCGCGGAACCGAGGCCGCATGGTACACCCGAGGCAGGCGCCGGGAGAGAGCCGTGACGACCTCCCACGAGATGGTCCCGCGGGCGCT
The DNA here is from genome assembly GCA_031362295.1 of Chloroflexota bacterium. Taxonomy (GTDB): domain Bacteria; phylum Chloroflexota; class Limnocylindria; order Limnocylindrales; family CSP1-4; genus UBA5189. The sequence goes on along the minus strand of JANLSG010000142.1, from coordinate 2,923 downwards.
CGCAAGCTCCGCTGCGGTGATCCGCTCGTCACCCTGGGCCCCGAGGAGCACGAACTCGTCGCCGACGCCCACGGGCGGACCTGGTATGTCGGTTACGTCGGCCATGACCGCATCCATCGCGACGTTGCCGACCAGCGGGACCCGGTGGCCGCGGACGAGCGCGGAGGCGCGATTCGAGAGCGATCGCGACCAACCGTCGCCATAGCCGAGCGGGAGGGTCGCGATGCGCGAGGGCCGCTTCGTCGTGAACGACGGTCCGTAGCTGATCCCCCACTCCGCGGGCAGGTCCGCGACGCGGACGGGCCGGGCGTGCAACGAGAGTGCGGGTCGGATGTCGGCGGCGCCCTCGATCGTGCCGCTCTCGCCGAGCATGTCGTCCGGCACGAGGCCGTAGATCGCGAGACCAGGCCGGACGCCGTCCAGGCTCACGACGCCCTCGAGCAGAAGGCCGCCGCTGGCTGCCACGTGGCGCCACGGCGCCGCCAGCCCGTTTGCCGCCAACTCGCTCGTCGCGCGTTCAAACGCCGCGACCTGTGCCGCGGTGCGCCCCGCATCCGCGGGCGACTGGAAGTGCGTCCACGCACTCGCGAACCGCGCGCCAGGGGTCGCAGCGACGTCACGCGCTGCCTGGAGCAACGCATCCACCGCGAACCCGCCGCGCCCGAGGCCCGTCTCGACCTCCAGCTGGACGTCGAGCCGCCGCGTGGGCGGGTCGGCCCGGAGCGCGGCGAGCAGCCCGTCAAGCAGCTCGCGATCGCCCGCCGTGACGGCGATGTGCTGGCGAGCGGCATCACCCGCGAGTGCCGGCGGGATGGGATACAGGACGAGGATCGGGAGCTCGACGCCTGCCCGGCGGAGCGCGACGGCCTCGTCGAACGCGGCGACGCAGAAGCCGTCTGCACCCGCGGCCTCCAAGGCGCGGCCGACCGGGATCGCGCCGTGGCCGTACGCGTCGGCCTTCACCACCGGGTGCACCTGCGTACCCGGCCCGGCGAGACGTCGGAGGACGGCCAGGTTGCCGGCGAGCGCATCCAGGTCGACCTCCGCCCAGGCCAGCCGCGGAAGTGGCGGGAGGCCGGCCGCCGCCAGCCGGTCCTCGATCGGGCGACCCGCCATCGACGTGCTCAGGCGTCGGCCCCGTCGTCGTCGGGGACCGCGAAGCCGAGGCGCTTGCCAGTTCGCGCGCGTTCCGCGATCGCGGCTAGGCGCTTGCGCACGAGGGGCACCACGTCGGGGAGGTCGGAGGCGAGAAGCCCCGCGTCGCCCAGTCGCTCCCGGACGAGGTCGCCCGCGGTCCCATGGAGGTACACGCCCAGGCGCGCGGCGGGACCCGGCTGCAGACCCTGGGCGAGCAGCGCTCCGATGATCCCGGCGAGGACGTCGCCAGTGCCGCCGGTGGCGAGCGCCGGGTTCTCGAACGGCGCGACGGAGACGGTCCCGTCAGGCTCGGCAATGACCGTCTTCGCGCCCTTGAGCACGATAACCTGGCCCCACGTGGTCGCTGCGGCGCTCGCCGCGGTACGTCGCGCCTCGTCATCGGCGCCCAGGTCGCCGGCGTCGGCCGGCTCCATGCTCGCGCCCTCGCGCAACCGCTCGAACTCGCCCGGGTGGGGCGTGAGGACGCACGGTCGCACGGCGCCGGCCCACCACTCGCCGAGCGTGGCCATCGATCGGAGCGCCTCCGCGTCGAGGACCATCGGGATCGGCGATGGATGATCGTCAGGAACGGCAAGCAGCATGCGCACGAGCTCCGCCGTTGCCAGCCCGGGACGCAGCCCCGGGCCCACGATGATCGCGTCGTGCTCGTGGTCGAGGATCCGGGCGATGGCCGGCTCCGGGTCGATCTCCTCGACGTCGTCCTCCGGCAGGGCCATGGTCGTGGCCTCGACCACCTTCGCCGCGAACAGCGGCTGGAGCGATTCGGGAACCGCGAGCGTCACGAGACCGGCACCCGCGCGCCCTGCGGCCCGGCACACCAGGAGCGCGGCGCCCGCGTAGTCCAGGGAACCGGCGATGACGAGGACCTTGCCGAACGTGCCTTTGTGGCCGCGCGCGGGCCGCTCGGGCAGGAGCGCGGCCGCAGCCTGATCGTCCATCGTCGCCGGACCGTTGCCGGCGCCCTGCTCCGCGTCGCTGGTCTCGTCGCGGCGCCCGAAGCCGAGCGATCGCCGCTCAGGCACCCTCGGGCTCCGGCGCGGTCACGGCAGGCACCGGCCCATCACCGTCGGCCCTCGAACGCATGCGCTCCATGCGGGCGAGGATGCGCCGCTCGCGGTCGTCAAGGCGTGCCTCGATGTCCGGCGGGAAGAGGAATCGGCCGCCGGCGGTGCGGATGCCAAAGGCGATCGCCACCGCGTACTCGGCCTCGTGGGTGATCGACACCGCGATCCGGCCCATGCCCAGCTGCTCCGCCCGCGCGGCTGCGCGACCGTGGAGGCGCACCGCCGGCTGGCCCGTCGGGAGCCGCTCGATCTCGATGTCCCGCCAGCCGATGCCGCGCACGCCCAGCCCAAGGACCTTGCTCACGGCCTCCTTGGCGGCCCACCGGCCGGCGAACGTCTCTGGCCGGTCGCGGACGTAGCGATCCTCGGCGTCGGTGAGGACGCGACGTGGAAAACGCCTGCCGAATCTCGCCAGCGAATCCCGGATGCGCGACACCTTGATGATGTCGATCCCGAGCTCCGTGGTGCCCGGCGGGGGCGTGATGCCAGGTGTTCCGGGCGCGTCCGTCATCGGGCGGACGCCCTACTCGACCGTGACCGACTTCGCCAGGTTGCGCGGCTGGTCGACGTCCGTGCCCCGTGCGAGGGCCACGTGGTAGGCGAACAGCTGGAGCGGGATGATCGCGAGCACGGGGCTCAGCGTCTCGTGCGTGTCGGGCACCCAGCAGATGTCGTCGGCGATGCGGCCGATGTGCTCGTCG
>JANLSG010000136.1:0-7553 GCA_031362295.1 Chloroflexota bacterium | reverse complement strand
CCGCGCAACTACGGCAAGGTGAGCTTCCCGACCGCCGCCAAGTCCACGGACCTTCGCCCGTACACCAAGGGCACGCTGCTCCGCGAGGACGAGGAGCTCGAGGAGGACCTCGAGGACGACGTCGAGGACGAGGAGATCACGGATCTCGATCGCGTCCTTCCTCCCGAGGACACGACCGACGAAGCATTCATCGAAGAGACCGACGAGAACGACGAGCCCTAACCGGCGCGCGGATGCGGCCGTTTCGCCGCGTTGTCGCCTCCGCGCGATCGCTCACGCACCTTGGGGTGCGCTCGCTCTCGTGCTCGGCTCCCCCTTGCGCTCCGACCGCCTCCGCGCGCCGGTGATTCGCTGAGGCTCCTGCGGCCGTAGCGCGGCGTTTCCGTGCGGCGACTGCTTGTTGTCCTTGTTCTGGCAGCGGTGCTGGGTGGATGTTCGTGGCCGGGGCCACGGCCGACCGTTGAGCTGGTGCAAAACTGTCCCGTCGGCCCACCGTTTCCGAGTGGGGTGACCCCGAGCGAGTGCCTACCGTAGTCGTCCGACGCCGCCGGCGGTGGGCCACGCCCGACGCCGCCGGCGGTGGGCCACGCCCAGAGGTGCAGTCGGCGGCCATTCGCAGTGCAAATGCTCACCACACGAGCAGATTCGGCACTTGCAAGGCCTTTTCGCCTTCTGACGCGGCACCGAGGGCCGTTGTCGGCGCCAATTCGTGCACGAATCGACGCGGTCTGAGCACGAATCAATCGGTCGACGACTACGCTTGGGCCGGCCCACCGGGACTGAGCGCGTGCAAACGCCAGAAATGCTCATGTGGTGATCATCGAACGCCATTTGGTGGCCGTGCAGGCCCGTGATCGCGAACGCGAACGCGAACGCGGGGGCGAGGGCGCGGGCCGGACGGGACTGACGACCGAATCGACCTGCCACAATCGCTGGCGATGGCGGGGCGACTGCTGCTCTCGCGGGCTGAGCCCGGCTTCACGCTGCCCGCGTTCGAGCGGATCGCGCCGCCGCCGGCGCCGGATCTCGTCGGGGCACGGTTGGAGGCGAACTCCGCGCCGGGCGACATCGTCGCTGACCTGTTCGGGCGCGGGGGCTGGGTCGCCCGTGCGGCAGTCGATCGCCAGCGTCGCGCGTTCAGCCTCGAGTCGAGCCCGCTGACGCGGCTGCTCGCGGAGCTCGTGCTCCGGCCGCCGGACCTGCGCCATCTCGATGCGGCGTTCTCCGCCCTGTCGGCATCGCCGCATGGGGATTCGAGCCTGCGCCTCGCGATCGCCGAGCTGTTCGCCATGAAGTGCCCGACGTGCGGTCGGAACGTCACGATCGACGAGCTCGAGTGGGAGGCAGGTGAGATCCGTCGCATCCACTATCGATGCACGCTGTGCCGCGACCAGCAACGGAGGTCCGAGCACCAGACGACCGAGGCGACGCCAGCCGATCGCGAGCGGGCCGCCGCGGATGTCGGCTCGAAGGACGTCCGGCGCCGCCTGCGCGAGAGATTTCCCGTGCCGGACGGCGGCGACCACCTCGTCGACGCGATCCTCGGGTTGCATACCGACCGGCAGCTCGTTGGGCTCGCGGCGATCCTCGGCCGGATCGAGGGCGACCTGCGGGCGGCGCCCGTCGAATCGGCGCTGCGGCTCGCGTTCCTGCACGCCGTGCTGCCGGCAAGCCGGCTGGGCCTTGCCGGCCCGCGGATCCCGTCGCTGCGCATCGCCGGCGGCGCGATCAAGAGCGTCATCCCGGATCCGTGGCGGGAGCGCAACCCCTGGCTCGCGTTCGAGGATGGCTTCCGCCAGGTGCGCGGCTTTGTGCAGCGCCTCGAGAGCAATGCCCTGGGTCCGCTCGAGGCGAGATTCGGTGGGGACCTGCGGAGCCTCGTCGAGGGCTCGTCCAATGCGGTCGTTCGCGTCATGACGCCGGGCGCCCTGGATACCCTGGCGGGAGAGGGTCGCGACGGACGCGACGGCCGCGACATCCCTACCACGCCACGGATTTCCCTGGTCCTCGGCCAGCCACCGGCGCGATTCAGCCAGGAGCGGCTCGGGGCTGCGTACCACGGGACCAGCTGGGCGCTCGGGCGCGAGGCGGCGGCGCTCCTGCCGCTGGAGCCGCTGCTGGGAACGGCGGTTCGCGCGCCGTGGTCGTGGCAGGCGGCGACGCTCCGGCGGTCGCTCGAGGCGATCGTGCCGCATCTCACTCGCGAGGCGCGTGTCGTTCTCCTTCTGGAGCACGGCGGGCCCGAGGCGCTCGCGGCGGCCGTCCTCGGCGGCGTCGGCGCGGGGTACCGGCTGGCGGAGGCACGGCTGACCGATCCGGAGGAGGAGATCGGTGGCGTGGTGGAGCTGATCCCGCCCGGTGGCGTCCTCCCGCCGGGACCGCGCACCCGCAGCAACGTCAAGCTGGAGCACGGGCCGGGCAACCGTGGCGACCCGGACCTCGTGCCCGGCCCCGGCCTGTTCGCGCCGCCGGAGCGGATCGAGGCGCGTCCCTTCTCCGCCAAGGAGGCCGCCGCAACCGTCCTCGACACCGCCATCGACGTCCTCCAGGCCCGAGGCGAGCCGGCGCGCTACGACCGGCTCCTCGGCGAGATCCTGGTGGGCCTCGATCGATCCGGTCAGCTCCGGCGCCTCATCGCCACCGACCCTCCGGGCGCCGCCGACGGCGAGCCGCCCGAAAACCCGCCGGACACCCCGATCGACGACCATGGCCCGGGCTTCGACGCTGGACCAGGGATGCTCGGCAGCGCGAGCGCCGCGGGAGCGACCTCCGCAGCCGGCGCCGGTGGGGGCGCGGCCCCGCCCCGAACACGAACGCGAACCTTTGCGAGGCCCCCGGAACCCCGCGACCCGGTCGAGCGCGTGCTGGCGCTGGTCAACAACGAGTTCGGCCGGGCGGATCAGCGCCGAATCGTCGAGATCGAGCCCGGTCGCTGGTGGCTCGGGGACCGGCGCGACCGCGAGGCCGCGGCCATCCCGCTCGCGGACCGCGTCGAGTGGGCCGTCTACAGCCTTCTGTCGACCGCCGGCCCGATCGCCGAATCCGCGTTCTTCGAGCGCGTGGCGGCGCTCTTCTCCGGCCATGACCTGCCCGACGAGACGCTCGTTCGGGCTTGCCTCGCCAGCTACCGCAGTCCCGCCTCCACCTCGAGCCGCCTCGTGACAAGCGAGGACCTCCGCCGTCGGACCGACGAGCACACGGAGCTGCTCGCTCGACTCGCGAACGGCGGCCACAAGCTCGGGATGCGCGTCTGGATCGGCAAGCGCGACCAGGCGCGTCGCATCGGCGACAGGACGCTCGCCGACTTCCTCGACTATCGCGAGCGCGAGCCGTGGTTCCCGACGATCTCACTGGTGCCCAAGGAGGACGGCGAGGCGATCGACTGCGTCTGGTATCGGCGCGGCGGCTCGGCGTTCCTGTTCGAGGTCGAGTGGACGGCGATGCTCGGCGATGTCCTCCTGCGGCGGCACGCGAAGATCCCGCCGGACGACCGCATCGTGCGCTTCCTCGCCATCGCTCCGGAGCGGCGCGAGCTGGCCCGCCATAAGCTGGAGTCGTCGCCGGTGCTGCGCGAGGCGATGGAGGCCGCGAACTGGCACCTTGTCCTGTGGTCGCACCTCAAGGCCTGGCTCGAGCGCGAGCCGCTCGATCTCGCCGACCTCGAGCCGTACCTCGGCCTGGAACCCGCCATCGAGCGTCGGGCGGAGCAACTGGACCTCTTCAGTACCTAGCGGCCGCGACGGGGCTACTCTGACCCGCCGAGACCCTGACGAGCACTTGTACGGGGGAGACGACCTTGTCCGAGCCAACCGCCGTCGACCAGCTCGCCGACGCGTTCTGGGAGCGCTTCAAGGAGCTGAGCCCGATCAGCGCGACCGTCAACGGCGATACGCGCTACGACGACCAGCTGCCCGATCCGAGCCCGGACGGCCGCGCGAAAGCCCGCCAGTTCGCGGAGGACATGCGCGATGCGGCGGCCGCGCTCCATGACGAGGGCCTGTCGGTCGAGGACCGGATCACGCGTGATGTCCTGCGCGTGATCGGCGAGATCTTCATCGTCCAGGACGACCAGCGCATCGACACGCTCCAGGTCGTGGACCAGATGGGCGGCCCGCAGCAGCTGCTCCCCCAGCTGTGCCAGTTCCAGAGCGCCGATACCCCCGAGCGGCTCGAGCTGTTCATGGCCCGGCTGCACGCCTACCCGCAGTACATGGCCGACAACATCGAGCTCACGCACGAGGCGCGCGCCAGCGGGCTGACGGCGCCCAGGATCGTGGCCGAGCGGACGATCGCCCAGCTGGAGCGGATGCTCGCCACGCCGATCGAGGAAGCGGTCGTGCCGTCCCTCGTGACCGTGGCCCGGGAGGAGGATCGTGAGGCGATCCGCCAGGTCATCCGGGACGAGGTCCAGCCGGCGATCGCTGCGTTCCTGGAAGCGCTCCAGGGCGACTACCTCGCCGCGAGCCGGCCGGAGAACGGCCTCTGGTCGGCGCCGAACGGGGACGAGCTGTATCGCACGCAGATCCTGCGCTGGACCACCCTCGATCTCGATCCGCAGACGGTCCACCAGACCGGCCTGGACCAGCTGGAGGGCATCGAGGCCGAGCGCCGCGCGATCTCCAACGCCGCGGGATTCGGCGATGACACCGTCGCCTATCGGGCGTCGCTCGCGGCCGACGCGGAGAACCAGGCCAAGTCCCAGGTGCACCTGATCGCCCGCGCAACGGACGACATCGAGCGCGCGTTCGAGCTCGCTCCCGCGATGTTCCGCCGCGCGCCCGTGTCCCTCTGTCGGGTGATCCCGGTGGAGGAGTACAAGGAGCGCGACGCGCCGTTCGCCTACTACTACCCGCCCTCCGCGGACACGACGCGGCCAGGGACGTACTACGTGAACACCTTCGACCTGCCGTCGCGGACGTTCTCGCGGCTCGCCGCGACCACGTACCACGAGGCGATCCCGGGCCACCACTGGCAGATCTCGCTCGAGGGCGAGAACACGGCACTCAACAACTTCCGCCGCTTCGCCGCGCGATACGCCGGTGGCGCGTACGTCGAGGGCTGGGGCCTGTACGCGGAGCGCCTTGCCGACGAGATGGGCCTCTATCGCAACGAGGCGGAGCGGTTCGGCATGCTGGATGCGCAGGCATGGCGCGCGGCGCGCCTCGTCGTCGATACGGGCATGCATGCGCTCCGCTGGCCGCGCCAGCAGTCGATCGACACGCTGCTCGCCGCCGGCCTGACCGAGACCGACGCCGTCATCGAGACCGACCGATACATCAGCTGGCCGGCGCAGGCGCTGACGTACAAGGTGGGCCAGCTCGAGATCGAGCGGCTGCGGCGCTTGATCTCCGCTCGGGATGGCGACGCGTTCGACCTCCGCGAGTTCCACGACCAGCTCCTTGGCCACGGCTCGCTGCCCCTCGCGACGCTTTCCCGAGAGCTCCCGAATTGGGTCACTGCCGCCGCTCGGGGCTGACGTCATGAGCGAAAACACCAACGGGCACCCGATTTCCGAGAGCGAGCAGGTCCGTCCGGCCGAATCCGCGCCGCCGCCCAGGCGCCATCGCGCAATCGATCCCGTCGCTGCCGCTCGGAACCTGCCGCGCGGCGACCTGTCGCCGTTCCAGCGCTCCTTCCGACACTGGTTCTCGCGGACCGCTGCGGCGCTCCTCATGAAGACCTGGTTCCGCGTCGAGCTGGTGGGCGAGGAACGCCTTGTGGACGGACCTGCTGTCTACTGCTTCAACCACCTGAACTGGATGGACCCGATCCTGTTGCTCGCCGCGTTCCCGAGCAAACCTCGGCTCCATTTCTACGGCCCCAAGGAGGAGAACCTTCACTCGGGAGGGCGCAACCGATTCATGTGGTGGACCGGCCTCCCCGTGCCGTTCAGTCCGCTCAAGGACGACCTCCTCACGTCGGTGCGCTGGGCCCAGGCGGTGTTTGACACCGGTGGCGTGCTCGCAATCTCCGGCGAGGGCGCGATCCACATCCACGAGGGGGATTTGCTGGCGTTCCAGGAGGGTGTCGCCTACCTCGCCCTGCGGGCCGGCGTTCCGATCGTGCCGGTCGCGATCACCGGGACCTCTTGGGCCCACTTCCGGGGTCGCGCACGCGTGCGGATCGGGGACCCGATCGAGACGGGGGAGCGGCCGACGCGCGAGGCCATTGCCAACTACACGGCCCAGACCTGGCATGCCCTCCGGGCGATGGTCGAGGGCGACCGCGACCTGCCGATCCCGTCCCGAATTGAGCGATGGTTCACGGACCGGTTCAACGACTGGGGCGAGGGAGGACGCAAGGCAGCGACGCTCCGACACGGCCCCAACCCGGCTGATGTCGCGATCGCGCCCGTCGAGCGACGCGCGAAGCCCTCGCCCGACGCGTGAAATGCTCGGCATCCGAGTCCGACTTCGAACGCGTGTTCGACAACACCCTGGAGAAGCGCGGATTTCGATCTCAATCGACCCAGTCCGTTCGTGATTCGCACGCCCCGAGCTAGAAATCGTCGAATCCCGTTTTGACGGGCCTATCCGGCGCGTGGCACGATTCGGGGCACATACCCGCCGCGAACCCGCGGCAGCAAGGAGCCTCATGCCCGCCCACCAGCCGCCTCCGCTCAAGCGGCAGCGTCAGCTCGAGATCTACAAGCGCGCGCAGCAGACCATGCCCGGCGGCACGAACTCCAACTTCCGCGTCTGGGGCGACGACACCGTGTACGTCGATCGTGGCCAGGGCGGCAGGGTCTGGGACCTCGACGGCAACGAGTACATCGACCTGCGCATGGGCTACGGCCCGGTAATCCTGGGGCACGGCGACGCTCGCGTCGACGACTACGTTAACGAGCGCATGCGGCGCGGCGTCAGCTTCTCGCTCACCTCGGAGGACGAGGTCGAGGCGATGGAGCTGCTCAAGCAGCTCACCGGCTGGATCGGCAAGGCGCGCATGACCGTGTCCGGCACCGAAGCGACGATGCACGCGATGCGCGTCGCCCGCGCCTACACCGGTCGCAACAAGATCGTGAAGTTCGAGGGCCAGTACCACGGCGTCCACGACTACGCCCTGGTGTCCGTCACGCCGAATGACATGGCCGAGCTGGGTGACGAGGAGAATCCGGTCGGCTTGGCGTGGGGCCGCGGTATTCCGGAAGCCGTCACCCGCACGATCATTCCGGCCCGCTACAACGAGATGGCCGTCCTGCGCCGGATCTTCGAGCGCGATGGCGCGGACATCGCGGCGATCATCGTGGAGCCAGTGCTCGGCAACGCGCAGGGGATCATGCCCCGCCCCGGCTTTCACGAGGAGATGCGGGCGCTGACGCGCGAGTTCGGATCGCTGCTCATCTTCGACGAGGTCAAGACGGGCTTCCGGTTTGCCCGTGGCGGCGCTGCGGAGTACTTCGGCATCACGCCGGACCTCGCGACCTTCGCCAAGGCGATGGGCAACGGCTATCCCGCGGCCGCATTCGGCGGCACGGACGAGGTCATGTCCGTCCTGCCGGACAAGGTCAGCCACGGCGGCACGTACGCCGGGAACCGGGTGGCCGCGGCGGC
>JANLSG010000196.1:0-8938 GCA_031362295.1 Chloroflexota bacterium | reverse complement strand
CGGCTCCACCGGCAGCGGCAAGAGCACGCTCATCAACCTGATCCCACGCTTCTACGACGCGACGGCGGGCTCGATCCTCGTCGACGGCATCGACGTCGTGGAGCTGGACCGCGAGGACCTGTGGCGGCGCCTCGGCGTCATCCCGCAGAAGGCGTTTCTGTTTAGCGGGACCGTGGCGAGCAACCTGCGCTTCGGCGATCCGAACGCCTCCGACGAGGCCATCTGGCAGGCGCTCGAGACCGCCCAGGCGGCCGACTTCGTGCACGAGATGGAGGGTGGCCTGGAGGCGCCGATCACCCAGGGCGGGACGAACGTCTCCGGCGGCCAGCGCCAGCGGCTCGCCATCGCGCGGGCGCTCGTGAAGCGACCCGCCGTCCTCATCTTCGACGACGCCTTCTCGGCGCTGGACCTCGGCACCGACGCGCGCCTGCGTGCCGCCCTCGACCGCGAGATGGGTTGGGCGACCCGGATCATCGTCGCGCAGCGCGTCGGCACGATCATGAAGGCCGATCGGATCCTCGTCATGGACGAGGGCCGGATTGTCGGCAGCGGCACGCACGCCGAGCTGCTCGAATCCAATGAGACCTATCGCGAGATCGTGTACTCGCAGCTGTCCGCGGAAGAGGCGGCGGCATGAGCGGCAGACCGGGCGGGAGCGGCCCCGGAGCCCAGGGCGGCGACGCGCGGCCCGGCGCCGGCGGCCCGCCGATGGGCCCCGGACGACGTCCGGGCGGGGGAGGCCCGGGCATGTTCGGGATGGGCCTCCCGCCGGCGAAGCCGAAGGACTTCCGCGGCTCGTTCCGCCGGCTGATCGATCGCCTGCGCCCGGAGCGGCCGCTGATCGCGATCGTCATCGTGCTGGCGGTTATCAGCGTCGCCTTCGCCGTCATCGGCCCGAAGATCCTGGGCAACGCCACGAACGACATCTTCGTCGGCCTGCTGAGCAAGCAGATCCCCGCCGGTGTGACCCAGGAGCAGGTCATCGCCGGGCTGCGCGCCCAGGGCAAGGACCAGCTCGCGGACATGCTTGGCTCCATGCACCTGACGCCCGGCCAGGGCGTCGACTTCACCGACCTCGCGAACATCCTGCTCGTGCTGATCGCGATCTACCTGCTGAGCTCGGTGTTCGCCTGGCTGCAGGCCTGGATCATGGCCGGGGTCACGCAACGGACGATCCTCCGGCTGCGCGAGGACGTGGACAAGAAGCTGGGCCGGCTGCCGCTCAAGTATTTCGACAACCACCCCCGCGGCGACGTCCTGAGCCGCGTCACCAACGACATCGACAACATCGGCCAGACGCTCCAGCAGAGCCTGACGCAGCTGATCACGTCGCTGCTGACGATCATCGGGGTACTGGCGCTGATGCTCACGATCAGCCCGATCCTCGCCGTGATCTCGATCCTGGCCGTCCCCATCTCGATCGTGGTGACCGTCCTGATCGCGACTCGCTCACAGAAGCAGTTCGCCGCGCAGTGGGCATCGACCGGCACGCTCAATGGCCACGTCGAGGAAATGCACACCGGGCACGCGATCGTGAAGGTCTTCGGGCGCCAGCAGCAGGCGATCGACCGGTTCGACGAGGAGAACGCGAAGCTCTACGCGTCGAGCTACCGCGCGCAGTTCATCTCCGGGATCATCCAGCCGGCCCTCAACTTCGTGTCCAACCTGAACTACGTCGCGATCGCGGTCATCGGCGGCGTGCGCGTCGCGACAGGCCAGATGAGCCTCGGCGACGTCATCGCGTTCATCCAGTACTCGCGCCAGTTCACGTTCCCGATCGTCCAGGCGGCATCGATCGCCAACGTCCTCCAGTCGGCCGTCGCTTCGTCCGAGCGGGTCTTCGAGCTTCTCGACGAGCCCGAGGAGATCGCCGACCCGGTTGAGCCCACGCGCCTGCCGTCGACCAAGGGGGCGGTCGCCTTCGAGGACGTCTCGTTCCGCTACCTGCCCGACGTGCCGCTCATCGACAACCTGGATCTCGTCGCCGACGCCGGCCACACGATCGCCATCGTCGGGCCTACGGGCGCCGGCAAGACCACCCTGGTGAACCTGCTGATGCGCTTCTACGAGCTCGATGGCGGGCGGATCGCGATCGATGGCGTCGACACTCGCGAGATGACCCGCGACGACCTGCGGCGCACCTTCGGCATGGTCCTCCAGGACACGTGGCTGTTCCACGGGACCGTCCGCGAGAACATCGCCTACGGCCGCGACGGTGCGACCGATGCGGAGGTCGTCGCTGCCGCCGAGGCTGCGCACGTGGACCACTTCGTGCGAACGCTGCCGGATGGCTACGACACGGTCATCGACGACGACGCGACGAACCTGTCCGCGGGCGAGAAGCAGCTCCTCACGATCGCGCGGGCATTCCTCGCGGACCCGGCGATCCTGATTCTCGACGAGGCGACCTCCTCGGTCGACACGCGCACCGAGGTGCTGATCCAGCGCGCCATGGCGCGGCTCATGAAGGGCCGCACCGCGTTCGTGATCGCGCACCGGCTCTCGACCATCCGCGACGCCGACACGATCCTCGTCATGAACAGGGGCGCGATCGTGGAGCAGGGCAACCACGCCGAGCTCATCGCCAAGGAGGGCTTCTACGCCGACCTCTACGAGTCGCAGTTCAGCGAGGCGCTCGCCGAGGCGGTTTAGTCGCGCGACTGTGGCGTGGCATCCCGATGTTGCTGGCGGCCCCGGGCGCCTCGGAACTTGTCAAATAGAACGGAAGCGACACTTGGGGGCCCAGAGCGGGTCGTGTGTCGTCGGACAGAACCGAGGCGGGTATTCGGCAGGGCGGACTCGTCGGACCGGGCCGTGTGCGACTGTCCGACAGGTTCGCGAGCCTGCTCCACGCTCGTCCCAGACAGCGTCGCATGACAATTGGCTGCCTGCTACCCGCGCCACTTCTACCTGACGGAAATCGGCGGCTGCGGCTCTTGCGCTGACGTCATGGCTCAGCGCCGAGGCGCGCCCGCCCCTATCCCCGCTGGGCGATCTGGATCAGGTTGCCGCAGGTGTCGTCGAAGACGGCCGTCGTGACCAGGCCCATCTGGGCTGGCGGCTGGGTGAACGCGACGCCGAGTGCGGTAAGCCGGGCGTACTCGGCATTGATGTCGTCGACACCGAAGGACGTCGCCGGGATCCCGTCCTCGACCAACGCCCGCTTCCACGGCTTCGCCGCAGGGTGGCCATCCGGCTCCAGGAGGAGCTCCGTACCGTCCGGATCCTGCGGCGAGACGACGGTCAGCCAGCGCGCCTCGCCGAGCGGGATGTCGTGCTTGGTCTGGAAGCCGAGGATGTCGGTGTAGAACCGATGGGCCTTCGCCTGGTCATCGACCATGACGCTCGTCACCACGATTCGCATGGGGCTACTCCTTCGTATCGATGGTCGGCCACCGCTCGGCGATCTCGCCGAGTGGCGACGTGTCGAGGTCGTGGAACTTGTAGCGGCCGTGCCGGCGCGTCCTGACGAGTCCGGCAGCCTCGAGGACATCAAGGTGCTGCGAGATGGCCTGGCGCGTCGAGGTCGAGCCATGGTTGGTGATCATCCGCACGCACAACTCGAACAACGTCTGGCCATTGCGCTGCTGGAGCTCATCGAGGATGGCCCGACGGGTCGGGTCAGCCAGGGCCTTGAACAGGTCGCTCACTGGCCGGATGATATGCAAGCAGGGACTTGCCTGTCAACCTTTGCTCAGCTCCCCAGGCGGTACCCCACACCACGAACGGCGAGGATCTGCGGGCCGCCGGCGGACTCGACCTTGCGGCGGAGGCGGGCGACGTGGGGCTTCAGCCAGAGGAGGTCTGGGTCGGCCTCGGCGGGCCAGCCCGCGCGGACCAGGCGGAGGTGGGGGACGAGGTCGCCGTTCGCGCGGACGAGGGCCTCTGCGAGGCGGAACTCGATCGGGGTCAGGTCGAGGCGATTGTCGCCGACGTGGGCCTCGTGGCGCCCCAGGTCAAGGACGAGCCCACCGGCCTCGAGGGTCGTGGAGCCGGTCTCGCCATCGATGCCCGACGACGTCGGCGCCGGCATCCGCTCCGCGCGGCGCATGACCGCGGCGATCCGCGCCAGCAGCTCCGCGCGCCCGAACGGCTTCACGATGTAGTCGTCGGCGCCGATGCCGAGCGCCCGGACCTTCGCCTCCTCGGAACTCTCGCCGGAGACCACGACGATGGGCGCGTCCCCCTCCGCGCGGATTCGGCCGGCGACGGTGAACCCATCGGGTCCGGGCATCGCCAGGTCCAGGAGCACGATGTCCGGCCGCTCTTCGCGATAGCGGCGAACCGCGGTCAACCCGTCGTACGCGGTGATGACCTGGTGGCCCTCCGTGCCCACGAGCGCGGTGATGGCCCCGACCATCGCCGGGTCGTCATCGACGACGAGGATCCGCAGCGCGCGTGCCATCAGACTGCCGCAGCTGCGGGCAGGGCAATCACGAATCTCGCGCCGTGCCCCTTCGCTGGCTCGCACCAAAGGCGCGCACCGACGGAATCCGCCAGCCGCCGCGCCGCGTAGAGCCCGATGCCGGACCCGCGCGCGGTGTGCGTGTCGCGCCGCGCATACGGCTCGAAGATCCGCTCGCGCCATTCCTCGGGGATGCCCGGGCCCTCGTCGGCGACACCGATGCGCACGCTCCCGTCGGCCATTTGCCAGTCGAGCCGGATGGTGGTGTCCGGCGGCGCGTACTTGACCGCGTTCTCGACGAGGTGCTCCAGGATCTGGCGGAGGCGGCTCGGGTCGGTGAGCGCGAAGAGGCGGATGCCGCTCTTGAGCTCCAGGCGATGGCGCGCCAGCAGCGGCGCGAGCTCCGTCGCGGCCTCGCTCACCACGACGCCGATGTCGGTTGGGACAAGGTCCGCGGCAGGTTCGGAATCGACCCGCACGGAGGCGAGAATCGAATCGACCAGCCGGTCCAGCCGCGCGACCTGGCCCATGGTGGCGCTGTACCAGACGGCGCGACGATCGCGCCGCTCGGTGTCCCGCGACTCCCGGCCATGGAGCGGCGGCTCCTCCGCGAGCAATTCCGTGTACGCCCGCACGACGGCGAGCGGCGTCCGGAGCTCGTGGGTGACCATCGCGATGAGCTCGGCGCGGGCCTCGTCGATCGCCTTCAGCTCGGTCGCGCGCGCCTCGGCCTCCTTCTGGATCCGGCCCTTCTCGACGATGCCGGCGAGCAGGTCCGCGATGGCTCGCAGGTGCGCGACGTCCGACGGATTGAAGTCGCGCGGCTGCTCCGTCTGGACGTTGAGGACGCCGACGATCCGATCGTTCCAGACGAGGGGCACGGACAGCATCGAGGCGATGAACCGGCGCTGGTCGATGCCGCGCACCCACAGGAATCGGTCGTCCTGGCTGACATCCGGGATCACGAGCGGCTCGCGCGTCGCGGCGACGCGGCCGGTGACGCCGTCTCCGAACGGCACCTGCGCGCGCCCGATCTGGAATCGATCGAGGCCGTTCGTCGCGACGAGGGTCAGGTTCTCCGAGTCGCGGTCCAGGAGATACAGCGAGGAGACCGTGGCCCGAAGCGCGTCGCGTGTCTCGTCGACGACCGTTTCGAGGAGCTCCTCCCACGTCCCGGCAGTCGTGGCCATGCGCGCCACGCGATGGAGGAAGCGCAGCTGGTCGAGCTGCTCCTCGGCGGCATCACGCGAGATGGTTGGCTGGGCGGTATCGGTCACCCCGCCACGATACCCGAGGCGCCGCTCGCGGCCGTTCGTCCGAACCCCCGCCGGACCAGCGCGTCGGCGAGCAACTCGTAGTCCGCGGGCTCGTTGTAGCGCTGGGCGGAGATTCGAAGGAGGGCCTTCGCCGGTGGCACGCCCGGGACGCGACATGCCCGAGCCGGAAACGGCCCGACCGGCACCTCGATGCGATCCTCGAGCGCAAGGGCGCTCGTGAGTGCCTCCGTGGCAGCCTCGTCGGGTGCCATCGGCAGCGCGATCGAGGCCATCGCGCCGACCATCGAGTCGGGCGCGATCTGCTCCAGGCCGAGGCGATCGTTCAGGAGGTCGCGGGCCGCCAGGGTCATCGCGCGGTTGGCTGCCATGTGCGCCGGCCAGCCACCCGGCTGCAGGCTCCCGATCAGCTCGATCGCTCCTGGAAGCGAAAGGAACGCGGTCGGGTTGGCCGTGCCCTGCCAGTCGAACTCCTTCCACAGCGGTGGACGGTCGGATCGCGGGTCGTTGCGCCCATGGCTCGTCACGAGCGGCAGGACGCCGGAGCGCCGGTCCGTGCGGACGTGCAGAACACCCGCGCCCTTCGGACCGCACAACCACTTGTGGCCGTTGCCGGTCCAGTACGCGGCGCCGAGCACATCGACGTCGACCGGCACCTGGCCCGGCGCGTGTGCGGCATCGACCAGCGTGTCGACGCCCAGACGTGCCAGCTCCCGCACGATCGATTCGATCGGGAAGACGAGGCCACTCGGGCTCGTCACGTGGCTGATCAGCGCCAGTCGGGTCCGCGGCGAGACGCCGGCGAGAATCGCCTCCGTCACCTGTTCCTCGTGACGGATGGGTAGCGGGATCGAGACCTGGACGACCCGGCCACGGGCCCGCTCCGCAACGGTCGTCAATGCATTGACGGTCGCGTTGTACTCGTGATCGTTGGTGAGCAGCTCATCGCCGGGCCGGAGCCGGAGCGATTCGAGCACCGTCGCGACGCCCGTCGTGGCGTTCGGGACGACGACGAGGCCCTCGGGATCGGCATGCAGGAAGGCCGCAACAGTGTCCCGAGCCGCGTCAAGCCGGCCCTCGAACTCCCGCGTGAGGAAGCGGAGCGGATTGGCCTCCAGCTGCGCGACGAGCGCCCGCTGCGCCTCGAGGACGGGTCGCGGACACGCGCCGTACGTGCCGTGGGTGAGGTAGGTGATGGCCGGATCGAAATCCCACGGGCTGTCGGGGGCGTACGGGCGCATCGCCCCGAGCATAGCGATGGGCGGGCCACCAGAGCCCGCCCATCGAGGTCGCGATTCGGTTCGAGATCAGGTCTTGGAGACGACCACCAGGATCCGCTTGGCGAGGCTCTCGCCGCCGTCGATGCGGCTCTGGACGAAGATCTCCGCGCCGACCTTGACGTCGCCGAGGTCGCCCGCCTCGCGGCCGAGGTGGACCTTTGTCGCGTCGCTGGTCGAGACGGTCTCCGTGCCGCCGCCGGCCTCGAGGATCGTCAACGAGCTGCCGCCGATCGACTGGACCGTCCCGTGGTCGAACTGGAGCGTCACCAGCTTCCCGTCGCGGTCCGTGACGGTCACGACGCCGTGAACGAGATGTCGACCCGCCTTGAGAAGCCGCAGGCCGCGCGCGCCGTCGCCCTCACCGGTCTTGCCATCCCGCACGCGCGGCGAAGCACCGGGACCGGCGGTCGGGTCCGCGGCGGCGACGTTGGAGGCCGGCGTCGCAGGGTTGCTGGACGCGGCGACGAGTCCGATGCCCGCGACCGCGAGCATGGCGATGGCGCCGCCGGTCAGGACGAGCCGCCAGGTTGGGATGCGCATCGTGTCGTTGCTCCTCGAAGAGATTGATCGTCCGGCCGGAAAATCGATCGCGCCGGTGGGAGGTACGGTGGCCGGGTCGAGTTCGACCCCGCTCGCCCGCGTGTCAGCGCAGTGTAAGGAGCGTCAGCGCGCGTTCAGGATCGCGAGCAGCGTGTCTTCGGCGGCCGTCTTGTCCGCGGAGCTCAGGAACTGGATGTTCGGGTCCCCATCCGTCGGCCGGGTGAATCCTGACTCGGCGCCCTCCGCCTCCTCGACCTTGATCGACGCCGGGCTGAAGGTGCCCACCGGGTAGCCGGCCGCCAGCTGCGCGGCAAGCGGGTCCCACAGGAAGTAGGACCCGTCGATCATGAATGGATTCTCGATCAGCAGGTCAGCCAGGACGCGAGCCGCCGGCGTGGTGCCGTCGTCGATCGCCCGGTGTGCGAATTCCGGGGTCACCGGAACCTGGCTGGTTCCGTCGAGGCTGACGAACCGAACGTCGAGTCCGGCATCGACGACGAGCTGGGCAGCGTGCGGATCGACGTAGATGTTCCATTCCGCGACGCGATTCCCCGTCGGTGCACCCGGTCCCACGATGTTGCCCGGGACATGCAGCGCGCCGCCCATGACGAAGACCGGCCCCAGCCGGGCCGCGAGGCCCGGCTCCGCGGAGAGTGCATCGGCGAGGTTCGTCAGCGGGCCGAGGGTGAGGATCGCGAGCCCTGGATGGTCTCCAGCGAGGCCCTTGATGAGCTCGACGGCGTTGCCTTCCACCGCCACGCGGTTCGTTTCCGGAAGCACCAGGCCGGAGCCACGGTCGACTCCCTCGCGCCATGCATCGGGAAACGCGTGATCCCCGACGAGCGGCGTCTCCCGCCCGCAGGCGACCGGGATGGCCGGGGCCTCCAGGTACTCCAGCAGCCGGAGGACCACGGCGACGCCTCCCTGGCAATGCGCCTCGCCCGTCCCCGAGACGGTGATGCCGGCAACGGTCACGTTCGGCGCACGCAACATGAACGTGAGGGCGACGAGATCGTCCGCCGCGACATCCGTGTCGATCAGGAAGGTCTGCGCCGGCGGGGCCACCGGGGTGGTTGGTCCGGCGGTCGCGATCGCCGGCGTCGTGCCGGGGTTTGGACCCGACGTCGGTACCACGACGGTGGGCCGACTCGTTACGGCCACCTGGCCGCCGCACGCGGACATCACCAGGATCAGGACGGCGATGCGTGCGACTCGGAGCGCGATGACCATCGCCGGTGACTCTAGCGGAAGCGGGAGCCTGCCTTTGACCGGAAGGTCGAATGCAAGTACAGTAGAATGCCTTCGCGGGGTGGAGCAGCGGCAGCTCGTCGGGCTCATAACCCGAAGGTCGGAGGTTCGAATCCTTCCCCCGCAACCAATCGCATACACCTGAGAACCCCGGGTCCCGACCACCCGGGGTTCTTTCTTTTCCTACTCCC
>JANLSG010000095.1:0-24043 GCA_031362295.1 Chloroflexota bacterium | reverse complement strand
GCTCGAAGTAGCGGGCCAGCAGCACCCGCAGTGCCTCGGGGTCCAGCTGCTCGCCCAGGGCCGTCGAGCCGGTCAGGTCGCAGAACAGCACGGTGACCGTCTTGCGCTGTTCGCGCGTGCTCGACGCCGCCACTGGAGTGCCGCACTCAGGGCAGAACTTGGCCGCTGGGCCGAGCGCCAAGCCGCAGGTCGTGCAGGCTGTCACCGGGGCAGTGTATGCAGCGGGATCGCCCGCAGATCCAGGTGATTCGCGCCTGCGCTAAGCTGCCTCAGCCGCCCGCTTCATGCCCTCGGCGTGACGTCCCAGGTTCCCACGGGCAGCTTCGGTTGCGCGAGGCGCACGCGGCTGCCTTTGGTCATCGGTGCAGGCGTCAGCAGCTCGACGGTGTCGACCGTCTCGATGCGCCCCGGCCAGGCCTCGATGTCGATGGTCTTCTCGAAGTGCAATGCAGGTTGCAGCCCTCGCCGCTATTTGCCCTCGCGAGGCTGCTTGTGGAGGTTCAGGAAGACGTCGGCCGGCCCAACCTCGCGGCCCTGGCGCCGTTTCCCAAGCCAGACCGACAGCGCGACCATCCCGACCGCCACGGCGAAGATCACCGTGCCGATGACGTTGACCTCGGGCGGAATCCCGATCCGGTTCTTGGCGTAGATGAACATCGGGAACGTCTGGGTGTTCGTTCCGCCCGTGAAATTGGTGATCACGAAGTCGTCGATCGACAGGCTGAACGCCAACAGGGCGGCGGCCATCACGCCGGGCAGGATCAACGGGAAGGTCACCTTCCAGAACGTGGTCCAGGGCGTCGCCCCGAGGTCCATGGCGGCCTCCTCGAGGTGAATCGGGAAGCCGACGAGGCGAGCCCGTACGGTCACGACCACGTAGCTGATGTTGAACATGACATGAGCGATCAGGATCGTCAGAAAGCCGGTCGGAAAGACCGGCGGCTGACCGACCGAGACGAAGAGCGTTAGTAGCGAAGCGCCGAGCACGATCTCGGGGGTGGCCATCGGCAGGAAGATGAAGAAGTTCGTGGCTGCACGACCGCGGAATTGATACCGGGCGAGGGCGAGGGCGATGAGCGTGCCGAGGGAGGTCGCGATGATTGTGGAGCCGAACGCGAGTGCGAGGCTGACCATGACCGAGTCACCGAGTCCGGGGATCGCGAAAGGCCGCAGCCACGCGTCGACAGTGAAGCCCTGCCATACGAAGTTGCTGCGTCCGGCCGGGTCGTTGAAGCTGAACACGGCGATCACCGCCACGGGCAGCATCAGGTACACCACCGCGAAGCCCGTGTAGACGAGCAGCAGGTAGTGGTCGAGGAACCGGCCGACGCGTGCGATCGGGGACGCAGGCGGCTTGCCCATCGCGATCGGCTGGGTGGCCATCAGCGGCCCCCCGACGTGAGCTCTTCGGTGCCCAGGATCCTGGCGTACACCAAGACCGCGAGGAGGATTCCAGCCATGAGCAGGAAGCTCAGGGCCGCCGCCGTCGGATAGTTGTTCTGCGTGAGGAACTGGTTCTGGATGACGTTGCCGATCATGGTGGTCGTCGTGTTGCCGAGCAGCTCGGCGTTCACGTAGTCACCCATGGCCGGGATGAACGTCAGCAACGAGCCCGCAAAGACACCGGGCAGCGAGAGCGGCAGCGTGATCCGCCGGAACGCCCCAAGCCTGCTCGCGAAGAGGTCCTGCGCCGCCTCGATGAGCCGGAAGTCCACCTTCTCGAGGGAGACATAGATCGGCAGGGTCATGAACGGCAGGAAGTTGTAGGTGATTCCCGAGATCACCGCGATCGGCGTCTGCAAGACGGCGAAATCGCCGGGCAACAGGCCGATGTCCTTCAGCGGGCCGAAGACGATCCCGTTGTCGCCGAGGATGATCTTCCAGCTGATCGTCCGGAGCAGGAAGCTCGTGAAGAACGGGGCGACGACCAGAAAGAGCAGCAGGTTCTTATAGCGGCCGCCCCGGAAGGCGATCGCATACGCGAGCGGATACGCGATTGCGAAGGTCAGTAGCGTCGCGGCGCCGCCGTACAGCACCGAGCGGATGAACTGCGGCTGGAACCGCCCCAGCGCGGCCGTGTAGTTGGTGAAATTGTCCAGGGAGAACGTGTAGCCCGTTTCGAGGGTGCCCGACCAGAAGGAGCTCGTGAACATAGAGATGCCCGGGATCACGTAGAACACGAACAGCCAGAGCAGGCCGGGGCCTAGCAGCAGGTATGGGACCAGTCCGCGATGGCGGGCCAGGTAGCCCATCACGATTCGCTCTGTCGCCGAGGTGGGAGGCTCAGGCAGCCCCTTAGCCCAGGCCGGTCACGGTCGCGAACTGCTCGTTGAAGTGCGCCTCGTCCGCCTCGTTGAGCCCGACGAAGATCTTGAGGCGAGCGAGCACGTCGGCAGGCGGGAAGATCAACGGGTTGCTCGCCATCTCCGGGTCGGATGCCACAAGCGCTTCGGCGGCGCCCTTCACGGGCGTGATGTAGTTGATGTAGGCCGCAAGCTGCGCCGCGATCTTCGGGTCGTAGCAGAAGTTGATCATAAGCTCCGCGGTGTATTGGTTGACCGCGCCCTTGGGGATGACGCAGTTGTCCGTCCAGAGCATCCCGCCCTCGGTCGCGACATTGAAGCTGAGCGTCGCCAGGTCGGCCTGGGCAACGATGATGTCGCCGGACCAGGCCATTGCCAGCAGGATGTTGCCGGCTGTCAGGTCCTGGGCGTAAGCGTTGCCCTTGAACACTGCCGCCATCCCCGCGTCCTGCACGCGCTTGATCTCGGCGACCGCGAGGTCGCCGTCGGCCGTGGTCGCTGTGGACGGGTCCTTGCCGAGGTGGATCAGCGTTAGGCCGATCGAGTCGCGCATCTCGGACAGGTAGTCGATGTTGCCCTTGTACTTGAGATCGAAGAACTCGTGGATGCTGGTCAGGTTGCCCGTCTTTGCCGTATCGAAGCCCAGCCCAGTCATCCCGGACTGCCACGGCACGTGGTGGTCATTGGTGGAATCCCACGAGACGCCCTTGTAGACGTCCTGGAGGTTCGCGGTCACGTTCGGCATGTTGCCGAGATCCATCCCCACGGCCCAGCCGAGGCGGATCAGGCGCGCCGCCATCCAGTCGGTAACGACGATGATGTCCCAGCCGGTGTCCTGGCCACCCTGGAGCTGCGGCCGGATCGTGCCGATGAAGCTGTCGTTATCGTCTATGACTTCCTGGTAGTTCACCGTCGTGCCGAACAGGGCCTTGAAGTCCTCAAGCGTCTTGAACTTCGTGTCGTCGGTCGGGTCGACGTCCATGTAGTAGGTCCAGTTCGCCCAGTTCAGCACAGCCGACGGGCTCGGTGGCGTGGTCGGCGCGCTCGTGGGGCCGGAGGTCGCAAGCGCGCTCGTGGGGCCGGCGGTCGCGGGTCCCGTGGTTGGGTCAGCCGTCTTCGTTCCGGACGTGCCGCACGCGGCGAGGAACGCGGCGAAGCCGGCGAGGCTTCCGCCGACGAGCACCGCACGACGGGTGACGGGCCGATCGAGCACGGGCTGGTCAGACATCCGGGGTTCTCCTTCGGGGTTCGCCGCTGGGGTCATGAAACGAGCTCGAGTTCATGGGGGTCGGTGATGGCTGCGGCCGCATCCTCGGCGGTTTCCTCGACCACGAAGCAATGATCCGGCGACCAGGCAAGCACGACCTGCTCGCCCGCGGTCCACAGCTCGGCCTTGGTTGCGCGCTCCACGTTCTGCTCGAACACGGTCACGCGATGGCCGTCGGTGAGGGTCACGATGTATTGCGTGCTCACGCCGAGGTACGAGGCGTGGGTCACGACGCCGGGCGCGCGATTGAGCGCCGCCGGGATGTCCTTCGCGGGCTCGAACATCCGGAACTTCTCCGGCCGCACGCCGATCGAGACTTGCGCGCCACGACCCTCCACGAGGGCGGCCGGGAGGCGGACGGCGCTGCCGTCGGCGAGCTTGAATGCCGCGTAGCCGTCGCCCGAGCCGTCACGGGTGGCGGGGAGCAGGTTGCTCACCCCGAGGAAGCCGGCAACGAAGCGGGTCTTGGGGCGTTCGTACAGGGCCTCCGGGTCGCCGAGCTGCTCGTACTTGCCCTTGTGCATGACCGCGATGCGATCCGACATCGTCATCGCCTCTTCCTGGTCGTGGGTCACGTAGATGAACGTGATCCCGACCTCCTGCTGGATGCGCTTGAGCTCCACCTGCATCTGCTTGCGCAGCTTGAGGTCGAGGGCGCCCAGTGGCTCGTCGAGGAGGAGGACGGCCGGCTTGTTCACCAAGGCGCGTGCGAGCGCGACGCGCTGCGCCTGGCCGCCGGAGATCTGGCCCGGCTTGCGCTTCTCGTAGCCCGGGAGCTCCACGAGCTCCAGCATCTCGGTGACGCGCTGCTTCACGTCCGTCTCCGACACTTTCTTGCGGCGCAGTCCGAACGCGACGTTCTCGAAGATCGTGAGATGGGGGAACAGGGCGTAGTTCTGGAAGACCGTGTTGACGTTGCGCTTGTAGGCAGGCAGCCAGGTCACGTCCTCGCCCTGGAGCTCGATGCGGCCGTCGGTGGGCTGCTCGAAGCCGCCGATCATGCGCAGGGTGGTGGTCTTGCCGCAGCCGCTAGGCCCCAGGAGGCTGAAGAACTCGCCTTCGCGGACGTCGAGGTCGATGTGGTCGACCGCGAGGAACCCGTCGTCGGCGTTGGCGCCGGGCACGTACTTGGCTACTCGCCGACCAGCGGCGTCGCCGCCGAAGCGCTTGGTGAGCTGGACCAGCCGAACTGCAACGTCAGTCACCCGAGCGGGGGTCTCCTCTTCCGGGTGGTCCTCCGATCGCGCGTAGCGCGCACGATCCCGACCCGTGGCGGGAGGATAGGCACCGCCGAGCAAGGGTGTCAAACCACGGAATCCCTTGGTCATTGCGCGGGCGATGTTGCGAGATTCGCACAGTTTCGGCGTCGCACGTGCGAAATCCAAAGCTGTGTGGGCATTGCCTTACCGGCTCGCACCCGGGAACTGGCGCGAACCCGCGCCGGAAACCCAGGGCGATCTGTGCCGGGACCCGTGCCGGGACCCGCGCCAACGACTTTCTCCCCGGCCAGATTCCTATGCCAATCGATGCATAAGCCGCCCGCGCAGGGCCAGCTCGCGCACCCCCTTTCTTCCCCCGGCCCCGATTCCTATGCCAATCGATGCATAACCGGCCCAATCGGCCAGCCGACTACGGAGCGCCGGCCGACCGCCCGGGCGATCGGCGACTGCTCGCTCGTGTTTGGCCCGGCGCTGTTGATCGCTGTTGATCGCGGGTGATCGCGGGTGATCGCTGGGTGACCGCCGGGTGACCGCCGGGTGATCGTTCGCCGCTGTACTAGTGCACGCGGCAGCGACCGCTGTGCGCATATGCATCGATTGGCATGGATTTCTGCGGAGGGGATTAGGCACCCCGATGGTGGAGCGACGGACGGCGGCGGAGGAGCGAGGCTCTGCGCTGGAGGAGCGAGGCACGGCCCTGGACTCCGAGTTTCGGCCAAAGGCATTGGCCAAGATCGGCCGCGGCGTGCTTCGCATGCGCCTCTTCTGGGGTTGGTCGCAGGCGGAACTGGAACGGAGGTCTGGCGTCGACCAGACCACGATCTCGCGTCTTGAACGGGGTGTTCAGCGCGGGTTGTCGATCCGAAGGCTGGGCAAGATCCTCGACGCCCTGGCCGTCGGGGATGAGTTGTTCGAGAAGCCGCCGACCATCCCGCAGACGGCCCTCGAAATCATGTTGTACGGCGATCCCTGGAAACGGGCGACCGACGAGGCCGATCGTCGCCTTGGTTGGCCCAGGCCCGTGGAGGCGGGGACCTTGGGGGCGCATCCCGGGAAGGCCGTGCCGGACGGGCCGGAGGTCGATGCGCGGGAGGTCGATGCGCCGGACGCGTGGATCGAGGACGCGGGCTAGGATATCGACGCAGAAGCCGTCAGAAACCAGGCCAAGCCACGCGCTGCTCGAGGACCCGCCCCGAAATGCTGCAGATCACCGAGGCCGCCGTCATGGACGCGCTGCGGCACGTCCAGGAGCCCGAGCTGGGCGGCGATCTCGTGACCCGGAACATGATCCGGGACCTGGTCATCGACGGGGCGAAGGTCGCCTTCCAGATCGAGCTGACGACGCCGGCCTGCCCGCTCAAGGACGAGATCGAGACCCGCGTCCATGCGGCACTTGATCCGATCGGTGTCGAATCGGTGGACCTTACCTGGGGCGCCAGCGTCCGGCGCGCCACGCCGCGAACCGCCGAGCAGCTGCTGCCGGGCGTGAAGAACGTGCTTGCGGTCGCTTCCGGCAAGGGCGGCGTCGGCAAGAGCACGGTCGCAGTGAATCTTGCGGTCGCGCTAGCGCGAGACGGGGCGTCGGTCGGCCTCCTGGACGCCGACATCACGGGCCCCAACGTGCCGCTGATGCTTGGGCTGGAGGGCCAACCCGGCAAGACCGAGGACAACAAGATCATGCCGCTGGTTCGCCACGGCGTGAAGGCGATCTCGATCCAGTTCTTCGTGCCCGCCGGTCAGCCCATCATCTGGCGCGGCCCGCTCGTGGGCGGCGCGATCACCCAGTTCCTGCGCGACGTGGACTGGGGCGAGCTCGATTACCTCGTCATCGACCTGCCGCCGGGCACCTCCGACGCCCAGCTGACGCTCGCCCAGGCCGTGCCGGTCTCCGGCGCCGTGCTCGTGACGACGCCGCAGGAGGTCTCCCTGCTCGACGTCGAGAAGGCGCTCGCGATGTTCAAGCGCATGAGCGTGCCCGTACTCGGGCTCGTCGAGAACATGACCGCGTTTGTCTGCCCGCACTGCGGCGAGGCGACCGAGATCTTCGGCCGAGGCGGCGGCGAGCGTTTCGCGAAGGACCACCAGCTCGAGTACCTGGGCGGCATCCCGCTGGACATCACGGTTCGCCAGGGTGGCGATGTGGGCGTGCCGGCCGTCGCGCAGCGCGAGCCCGGTCCCGCGGCACTCGCGCTCACGAGCATCGCGCGTATTGTCGCGGCACGCATGAGCGTCCGCGCCGCCGGGGCGAGTCAGCCGGTTCTGACCGTCTCGTAACCCGCCGGGCGACCGGCGATCCGGACGCTCCCGCGCTCGACATCGACGACCATCCCCGGCACTGCCGGCTCGACCGGCACCCCCGACGCGGCACATTGCGCCGCGATCGTCGCCCGTCGTTCCGAGTGGTAGTGGACGAGCAGGCCCTTGGGAACCCCGGCGCGACGCACGTGGTCGATCGCTTCGCCAGTGTCGAGGTGTCCGCGCCGCGCGTCGTCGAACGCGCCGTTCTCCAGCGTCGCCTCGAGGATCAGCAGGTCCGCGCCGCGCGCGAGGTCGACGACCATCTCCGAGGGGCCCATGTCGCCGGCGTACACGACGCGCTCCCCGTCGGGCCCCGTGATGTCCATCGACCAGGCGGGGACGTAGTGGCCCACCGCGTGCGGCACGATCACGAACGCACCGATCTCGATGCGCAGGTCCGTCTCGTATTCGGTGATGGCGAACGCATCCTCGAAGAACGTGGGCCGTTCGTTGATCGCGGTCGCGAGGTGGCTGAGCTTGTCCCGGCCGCCCGGCGGCAGGTACACGGGCAGCGGACGGAGCGCCCGCTCGGCCCATGGGAAGCGGTAGCGGAGCGGGCCGATGTCGATCCAGTGGTCGGCGTGGAAGTGGCCCACGAGCAGCCCGGCGAGGTCCGCGGCGTTCATGCGGGCCTCGACCTGCGAGGCGACGCCGCTGCCAATGTCGAACAGGATCTTCGTGTCGCCCGACTCCACGAGCACGCCGGACTGCGGGCTGTCACCGACAGGTCGCGCGGTTCCGGTGCCGAGGATGGTCAGGCGCATCGTTTCTCCAGGCGGGGTGCAGGCGCCACGGTAGCGGGTCGGCCCTCACGCCGTGCCTCGTCGCGCCGCGCCCGCCTGCGCCGCGTCATCGGAGGTGGGCGAGCAGGATCGACGCCGCCGCGATCGCCGCGCGCCCACGGCCAAGCGAGCCCCCAAGGAAGACGACTCGTGTCTCGCGATGCGCACCCTCTGGCGTCACGACGGCAACGGTGACCGCTGTGTCGCCGCCGCGCTCGCGGGCCTCCACTGCCAGCCCAACCTCCGCCGTGCCGAGCTCTCGCACCCGCTCGGCGAGGTGTTCGAGCGTCGTCCTGTGGCCGTCGTGCGGCTCCGGCCGCGCGGTCAGCGTCTCGCCGAACGCGAGCCGATCCGCGAGGCCCTCGCCGAGCAGCGCGAGCAGCGCGCCGCGCAGCCCCACCTCGACGACGGCCAGGCGCCAGCCCTTTGCCTCGAGGGCGGCCGCGACCGCTGTCGGCCAGGTCGTCTCCCCGCGCGCCCAGACGTGGTCGCCCAGCATCTCGACGATCTGCCGCTCCAATCCGGCGACGAGGTCGGCGGCGGCGCCCGCAGCCCTGGAATCGTCATGCGCCCAGATGCGGATATCGACCGCGTCGGCGCGCGCGTAGGTCGCGACCATCGGGCGCGACCCGGCATCGAGCAGCGACCCGAGCCGCGCCGCAATCGCCGATTCCCCGATCCCGGTGAGCCGCAGCGTGACTGAGGCGATCGGCACTCCCAGGCCCCGCTCCTCGAGCCGTGGCACGACCCAGGCGTCCCACATCGGGCGCATCTCCCGTGGCGGCCCGGGAAGCGCCACGATGACCCGGCCGTTCGGTCGCTCGACGTACCATCCCGGCGCCGTGCCGTTCCCGTTCGGGATCGCGGTCGCCGAGGGGATGAGCCAGGCCTGCTTCCGGTTCGTCTCGGGGAACGGCAGGCTGCGCCGCTCGAACAGGTCGCGGAGCCAGACGTCGAGCCCCGGGTCCACGGTCGGCGTCTCGCCCACGAGCGCTGCAATTGCCTCGCGCGTGAGATCGTCAGGGGTCGGCCCGAGGCCACCCGTGCATACGACGAGGTCGGCGCGCTCCAGGGCCTCGGCGAATCCGGCGGTCACGGCTGTCAGGTCGTCGGGCAAGGCGGAGATCCGACCGACCACGACCCCGTGACGCGTGAGATCGCGCGCGAGATCGCCCGCGTTCGTGTCGCGCGTCTCGCCGACCGTGAGCTCCGTTCCGATCGACAGCAGCTCCGCGGTTCGAAGCGGTTCCATCGTGGCGAGGGTAGGGGACCCGAAGGGGGCATGCGAGATCACGCTGGTACCCTTAGTGGTCCCAACGACCATCGGAGGTCCCGTGGACGACGACGGCTCGACGACGAGCCCCCCAGCCTCGCCGCCCCCCGGCAAGCCCGCGTCGGGCGAGCCGCCGGGCCTGCGCGCCCAGTTCGGCGCGACGATCGAGGCCGGCCGTCGCCTGTTCCGCGCCCACGTTGACCTTGCCAAGACCGAGATCGGCGAGATCGTCGGCGAGGTCAAGCGCATGGTCGCCCTCGGCGCGATGGCACTCGGCGCGCTGCTCATGGTCGGTCTGCTGTTCACGATCGGCGGCCTGCTGTTCCTCGGCGACTGGCTGTTCGGGTCGATCGGCTGGGGCGTCCTCCTCGGCACCGTCCTCCTGATCGACATGGCCGTGATTGCATTGCTGCTCGCCCTGGACGTGGATGGACGCCGGCTTGGTACCTCGCTCGTGGTCGCCCTCGTCGCGGGGGTCGCCGTGGGCGTCGTGATGGCCCTGGACCTGACCCACCGCGGCTGGACAGCGCTTGGCGACTCGGTCGCGTCGGCGTACGACGCGAACACACGGGCCGTGCTCCTGGCCATCGGCATCTCTGCCCTCGTGCTGGGCATGCTCGGCTTTGCAACCGGCATCAGGAACGGTTTCGGCCACGCGTGGGGGCGACTCCTCGTCTGGGCCATCATCGGACTGTTCGTGGGCCTGCTCACCGTCATCAGCATCCCGGGGACCGTGGGCGCCGCCCTGGGCGTCCTCGTGGCGCTGATAACGTGGCCAATCGTGGCGGGTCGCGACCTCGCCCGAACAGGCGTGGACGGCGATGCGCTCGCCAGGAAATTCGTTCCTCAACAGACCATCGACCTCACGAAGGAGACGATCGAATGGGTGCGCGCACGGACGCCGCTCGTTCCGAAGTCCTAGCGGCTCGGGCGGGCCTCGACGAAGAGCTCGTTCGGCTGGAGGCAGCCGGGCGTGCCGCTGTCGATATCCCCGCACGCCTGAAGCGCGAGCCGGCAAAGGTGCTGGGCGCTGCGGGTGGCGCCGCGTTCCTGCTGCTCGGCGGCCCGAAGCGGCTGCTGAAGGGCATCCGGACGAGCCTGTTCGGCGCGAAGGCGGACATGCCCAAGTCCATGCTCCCGCCGGAGGTGGAGAAGACGCTCAAGAAGCTCGGCGGCGACGGCGACAAGATGCGCGGCACGCTGGAGCGCGAGTTCGCCAACTACCTCGACGAGAAGGCGCCCCAGCGCAAGGAACGGGATCTCGGCGCCACGGCCGCCCTGCTCCTGGGCGGAGCGCTCAAGCCGGTTGTCACGCGGTTGGGCAAGCAGCTGGCGGAGCGCGCCCTGGACCCGGACGGCCCCTCCTTCGCCGAGGGTATACGCCGCGCCCGCGAGCGAACCCGCGGCGACGGCTCCAACGGCGCGAACGGGACGGGCGCCGAGCCGGGCTAAGAGATCGGTCCGAAGCCGCGCGTGAATCGACGCCGGTCAATGCGCCGGTTGGATCGCGACGTTGCGCATTGCGTTACCTCCGAAGTGCTACATTGAGCGAGTCGGCAATATAATGGTAGATTTGAGTAGATTTTGTGACTCGCCGAGCGTCCCAGGAACAAGATTGGGTGGGCCTTTCCGAGGCCAGCAGCGTGCTTGGCGTCTCGCCGGCCACGCTTCGGCGTTGGAGCGACGCCGGCCGGCTGCGTGTTTACACGACTCCCGGTGGCCATCGGCGCTTCTCCCGCTCGGCCCTCGAGAGGCTCCTGCCCGCTGACCGGTCCCGCCGGCCATCGATCGGCGGCGCTGGCCTGTCACCTGCCCGGATCGCGAAGACATACCGGCGCGCGAGTCGCGAGGTGGTACCGGAGCTGCCCTGGGTCCTCACGCTCACCGACGAGCAGCGCCTCCTCTTTCGGGAACGAGGCCAGGGGCTGGCCGCAAGCCTCCTGCAGCATCTCGACGCGTCACAGCCCGAAGCGGCGGAGCACCACCTCGGACAAGCGTCAGACGCCGCTTCCGAGTATGGCAAGGTCGCGGCCAGCCTCGGCCTGTCCCTCAGCCAGACGGTCGAGGGGTTCCTGCGTTTCCGAGCTCCGTTCCATCAGGAGCTGGCGGTCGCTGCCCGGCGACGTGGATTCGATACCTCCGAGACGACGGACCTGCTCGGTGCGGCCGAGCGAGCGATGGATCGGCTACTTCTGGCGACCATGGCCGGCCACGGCCTGGCCGGCGCCAGGCACGGTCACGCGCAGCGCCTTTCCCCGTCAGCGGGCGGAAGTTCGCCGCAGTGAACGATGACGCGCCCGCGACGATCGGAGCGCTGGTGACCCATGCGCGTCACGTACCCGCGGTCGAGCGCTCGCGGTTCTCGATCGCAGCACGCGAGGCGGTATCGAGCGGGGTGTTCATCCTGGAGACCTGTCATCGCGTGGAGGCCTACGTCTGCGGCTCCGATGACGCCGCACGCCTCGCAACCGTGCTCCCAATGGGCGGGCGCGCCTTGTCCGGCGAGCGCGCGGTGCACCACGCGATGACCGTCGCCGTGGGGCGCGACTCGGTGGTCGTCGGCGAGGACCAGATCCTTCATCAGCTCCGTGTCTCTGTCGATGGAGCCCGCTCGAGCGGCTCGCTCGACCGGGTGCTGGACCGCCTGTTCACGCTCGCGCTGCAGGCGGGGCGTCGGGCACGGTCCTGGCGCCAGGGCCCGACTCGCTCGATTGCCGACCTCGCGATTGCGTCGATCGAGGTTCGTGTCGGCCCGATCCGCGAGCGCCCCGTCCTCGTCGTGGGTGCCGGCGTGATGGGTCGGATCGCGGCACGGGCTGCCTTGTCCGCCGGGGCTTCCGTTGCCGTCTCAAGCCGATCGCCCAACGCAGCCGTCGCGCTGGCGGCTTCGTGCGGTGGCCGAACCGAGGCGTTTGACCCCGGCTCCAGGATCAGCGCCTTCGCCGGCGTCATCGTCGCGCTGCGGGGGCCGTGGCCGATCGGCGCCGCGACGATCGAAGCGCTCGCCGGGACCCGGATCGCCGTCGTCGACCTGTCGGTCCCGGCCGCCGTCCCCGTCGGGCTCCCGGACGCCATCGGCGACCGACTGATCACGGTGGACGCGCTCGCGCTCGCCGCGGTCGGCCGCCCCACATCCGACACGGCGACGGATCGACTGGACGCGCTTGCTGATCGAACGACGGCCGAGTTCATCGGCTGGCTCGACCGGCGCGATGGGCGTGCGGCGGCCGAGGCGCTCGTCCAGCGCGCGGATCTCGAACGCAGGTCGGAGCTCGCCGCATTGTGGCGGCGACTACCAGATCTCGAGCCGGACGCCCGCCTGGTGATCGAGGAGATGACCCGTCACCTCGCCGGGCGCCTGCTTCGCGAGCCACTCGAACGGCTCGGCCGTGATGCCGACGGTCGGAACGGGCAAGCCGTCCGCGACATCTTCGCGCTGTGAACGTCCCGGAGGTGAGGATCGGCACCCGGGGCAGCGCCCTCGCGCTGGCCCAGGCGCGGCTCGTGCGCGAAGCGCTCGGGCAGGCAGGCGAGCGGAGCCAGATCGTCGCGATCGAGACCGAAGGCGATCGGCGTGCGCCGGACACCGCATGGGGAGAGGGCGCGTTCGTCGCCGCGATCGAGTGCGCCCTGCTAGCCGGGCACGTCGACATTGCGGTGCACAGCGCCAAGGACGTTCCGACCGGCCCCGACCCGCGGCTGCGGATCGGCGCTTATCTGCCGCGAGCGGACCCGCGCGACGCCCTCGTGGTCCGAGCCGACGCGTTGCAGCGGCGACTCGACGACCTGCCACCTGGGTCGCGCGTGGGCACGGACAGCCCGCGTCGCACCGGCTTCCTGCTCGCACGCAGGCCGGACCTCAAGGTCCATCCGCTCCATGGGAACGTGGATACACGGCTCCGCCGGCTCGAGGCCGGAGAGACAGACGCGCTCGTTCTGGCCTGCGCGGGTCTGGATCGCCTCGGGCTGGGAGACCTGATCGCCGAGCGACTGGAGCCGTCCCTGGTGCCGCCCGCGCCAGGGCAGGGCGCGATCGCGGTGCAGGCCAGGAGCGACGACGTCCGAACGCTCGGGTTCCTCGCGGCGCTCGACGATGCCCCGACGCGCCTGGCGGTGGAGGCGGAGCGGGCCTTCCTGAGCGCCGCCGGCGGGGGCTGCCGCTCGCCCATCGGGGCCCTGGCGACGATCGATGGCGATGTGCTCGCCGTCCTCGGCGGTTACGCGCGGCCCGATGGCTCCCACACGGTCTTCGGCCACCGCCGAGGCCCCGTGGGCGCAGGCCCAGCGCTCGCCCGCGAGCTGGCCGCGGAACTTGGCGCCGATGCCGGATCGCGAACGACGTGGCGGATGAGGGCGGGCCGGGTCCTCGTCACGCGTGCGGCGGACCAAGGTGACGAGCTGGTGTCAAGGCTGCGGCAGGCCGGCCTCGATGCGGTGCGAGTCCCAACCATCGCGATCGAGCTCCGGTCGCCAAGTCGAGACCTCGAGGCGACGGCTCGTCGCCTCGGGTCGTATGCCTGGGTGGTCATCACGAGTGCGAACGGCGCCCGGGCGCTTCTCGGAGCGGCGGGACACGCGAACCTCGGCAGCGACGCGCCGTCGTGGGGCGCGATCGGGCCGGCAACGCGCCGAATCCTGGAGGGCGCTGGCATCGAGGTAGGGTTCGAGCCGAGCCAGAGCAGCGGGAAGACCATGGCCGCCGAGTTGCCGCTCGCCGCCGGGGACCGTGTCCTCGTCGTGCGTGGCGACCTGGCCGACGAAGACGTCCCGCTCGGGCTCCGGGCACGTGGCGCTACGGTCGACGACCTGATCGGGTACCGGACACGCGAAGCGCCAGAGTCTTCACGTTCGCTGCTCCGCGAGGCCATCGCAGATGGGACGTTCGACGCCGTCGTGTTCACCAGTGGCTCGACGGTGCGCGGTCTCGTCGCGCTCGCCGCCGCGGAATCAATCGACGTCGTCTCGATCCCCGCGGTGTGCATCGGCCCGGAGACGGCTGCCGAGGCCCGGCGACTGGGCTTTCGGGTCGTTGCGGTCTCGGCAACACCCGATTCGGCGGCACTCGCGGCCGCGACGGCTGCCGCCCTGGTCGCGCAGATGGAGGAGGCTCGGTGACGGTCGATCTCGACACCCTTGCCCGGACCCCGGACTCGGGGACCCGGGAAGCCATGCCGATCCGCCCTCGGCGGCTGCGGCGCACGCCGGCACTCCGAGCGCTCGTGCGCGAGACCCGGCTCGACCCGGCGATGTTCGTAGCCCCGCTGTTCGTGCGTCCCGGGCGAGGAGTCCGAGAGCCGATCGGATCAATGCCCGGCCAGGCCCGGCTGTCGCCCGATCTTGCCGCCGTGGAGGCGGCGCGCCTGGGCGAACTCGGAGTCGGCGGCGTGATCCTGTTCGGCCTTCCCGAGGCCAAGGATCCGTTCGGGTCCGGAGCATCGGCCGACGAGGGAATCGTGCAGGACGCCTTCCGTCGGATCCGGGCGCTTGAGCTGTCGCTCGTGACGATCGCAGACACCTGCCTGTGCGAGTACACGGACCACGGTCATTGCGGCCCGCTCGCACAGGACGGCTCACTTGACAACGATGCCGCGCTCGTGCGCCTCGCAGAGACGGCCGTGACCCAGGCTCGCGCCGGGGCTGACATCGTGGCCCCGAGTGCCATGATC
This sequence comes from Chloroflexota bacterium, assembly GCA_031362295.1. GTDB lineage: Bacteria > Chloroflexota > Limnocylindria > Limnocylindrales > CSP1-4 > UBA5189. The sequence continues at coordinate 9,234 of JANLSG010000095.1, read as the reverse complement.
GACGGCCAGGTGGCGGCGATCAGGGCAGCCCTCGACGCGGAGGGTTTCGATCAGGTCGCGATCATGGCCTATGCGTCGAAGCATGCGTCGGCCTTCTACGGCCCATTCCGCGAGGCCGCCGACAGCGCGCCCGCGTTCGGCGACCGGCGCGGCTATCAGATGGACCCGGCCAATGGGCGCGAGGCGCTCCGCGAGATGGCGCTCGACGTGGCTGAGGGTGCGGACATCCTGCTCATCAAACCCGCGCTTCCGGGCCTCGACCTGGTCGCGGCAGCCCGCGGGAGGTTCGACGTCCCGATTGCCGCCTACCAGGTGTCGGGCGAGTACGCGATGATCGCTGCCGCCTCCGAGCGCGGTTGGCTCGACGGTCGCAGGGCGATGACCGAGGCCATCACGGGCATCATCCGCGCTGGCGCCGGGATCGTCATCACCTATGCCGCCGCGGACCTCGCGACCTGGCTGCGCGAGGAGCGAGATCGATGAGCGGAGACGAGCAGATCTACATCCAGGCGCTGGCGCTCGGACTCGATCCCGCGTGGCGGCGACGCACGGACGAGGAGCGTCGCGACGACGGCCGGGGCTTCGCCGAGGCGGAGACAGCGGCCGGGCTCGACGGTGTGCGGAGCGTTCCGTACTCATCCGTCGGCCTGGAGCCTGGCGTGGACATCCTCCTGTGGCGGATGGGCCCCTCCGTTGACGCACTTGAACAGGCGGCCGCCCGGCTGCTTCGAGCAGGACTGGGGCGCTGGCTGACCGTCCGCCACTCGTTCATCGGTCGGATCGGCGCATCGCAATACGTCCGAAAGCCAACCGAGCAGGAGCAGTCGATGTTCACGGGCGAGCGCTCTCGCTATCTCGTCGTCTACCCGTTTATCAAGAGCACGGATTGGTACCTCCTCTCGAAGGAAGCTCGCCAAGGAGTGATGAACGAGCACATGCGGGTCGGCCACGAGTACCCAATGATCCGCCAGGCGCTGGCGTACTCATTCGGCCTCGATAGCCAGGAGTTTGTCGTCGCCTACGAGATGGACGACCTCGTGGCGTTCGGCGATCTCGTCCGCGCGCTTCGGTCGACCGAGAGCCGCCGCTCGACGGTCAGCGACACGCCGATCCTGCTCGGGATCCATCGTCCCCTCGACGAGATCCTCGTCCTGCTGGGCGCGTTCTGATGGCGCGTAGCGCGGCGCATACCCGGACAGCTGGCCTCGTCGAGCGGGCCGAGGCGCTCTTCCCCGGCGGCGTCAACAGCCCGGTCCGCGCGTTCCGATCGGTCGGGCGCCCGCCGCTTGTCCTCGAGCGAGGCGAGGGGCCGTACGTGTGGGATGCCGACGGACGACGGCTGATCGACTACATCGGAGCCTGGGGACCAGCAATCCTTGGCCACGCCCATCCTCGTGTCATCGGCGCGATCGTCGATGCCACCACCAACGGTCTCGCGCTGGGCGCCACCAACCCACTCGAGATCGAGCTTGGCGAGGCCATTCGGCGGGCGATGCCGTCGCTGGAGCGGCTGCGCTTCACCTCGTCGGGCACCGAGGCGGTCATGAGCGCGTTGCGCGTCGCGCGAGCGGCCACCGGCCGCGATCTCGTGGTGAAGTTCGCGGGCGCATACCACGGTCACTCGGACGGCCTGCTCGTCGAGGCGGGCTCGGGGCTCGCCACGCAGGCGATCGCGGGCAGCGCGGGTGTGCCGGCCACGGTGGCAGAGACCGCGATCGTGCTTCCGTTCAACGATCCGGAGTCGGTAACACGGGCCTTCGCCGACCACCCGGATCGGATCGCGGCGGTCATCGTCGAGCCGGTCGTGGCGAACGCGGGTGTGATCGCGCCCGCTGCCGGTTACCTCGAGCATCTCCGCGAGGTCACGGCCATGCGCGGTGCCCTGCTCGTGTTCGACGAGGTCATCACGGGCTTCCGGCTCGCGCATGGTGGTGCACAGGCGCGATTCGGCATCCAGCCGGATCTCACCACCCTCGGCAAGATCATCGGTGGCGGGATGCCCATCGGCGCATACGGCGGTCGGGCGGACCTCATGGACCTCGTCGCGCCGGCTGGCCCCGTCTACCAGGCCGGAACGCTGTCCGGGCATCCACTTTCGATGGCCGCGGGCCTCGCCACGCTCGCCGAGCTCGATCCGGGCCGCTACGCCACCCTCGAGAAGTCCGCGGCAATGCTGGAGGCAGGCCTCGTCGATGCGGCGAAGCGCGCACGGCGTGCGGTGGCCGTGGCGCGGGCTGGCTCGCTGCTGACGCTGTTCTTCCGATCCACGCGCCCGATCGATGCAGCCGAGGCGCTCGGCTCCGACCGTGCGGCCTACGCGCACTTCTTTGGGGCGATGCTCGATCTGGGCGTCCTCCTGCCCCCTTCGCAGTTCGAAGCGTGGTTCGTGTCCATGGCCCATGGCCCGGCTGAGATGGAGGCAACGCTCGACGCCGCGCGAAGGGCGCTCGCGGCATGAACGATCGGTTCCTTCGCGCCTGTCGTCACCAGCCGGTGGACGCAACACCGGTCTGGTTCATGCGCCAGGCCGGGCGCAGCTTCGCCGCCTACCGGAAGCTCCGCGAGCGGTACGGAATCCTCGAGCTCGCGAAGACGCCCGAGCTGTGCGCGGAGGTCACCCTGATGCCCGTCCGCGAGCTCGGGGTGGACGCGGCCGTCCTCTTCGCGGACATCATGCTCCCGCTGGAACCCATGGGGGTCGGCCTCCGCATCGAGCCCGACGTTGGCCCGGTCATCGACCGCCCGATCCGGTCTGCTGCCGACGTCGCAAGGCTCCGGCCGTTCGATCCCGCCGGCGTGTCGTTCACGCTCGACGCCATCCGGCTCGTGAGCGCCGAGCTCACCGGACACGCAGGCGTCATTGGCTTTTCTGGCGCGCCGTTCACGCTCGCCTGCTATCTCATCGAGGGGCGGCCTTCGCGCGATTTCGCCCTCGCGAAGTCGTTCATGTATCGCGAGCCCGCGGCCTGGCACGACTTGATGGAGCGGCTCGCGACGATGATCGCAATCTACCTCCGTGCCCAGATCGAGGCCGGAGCCGAGGTGGTCCAGGTGTTCGACAGCTGGATCGGCGGCCTCGGGCCGGCTGACTACACGGCATTCGTCCAGCCCCATGTCAAACGAATTTTCGCGACCCTCGGTGACGTGCCGTCGATCCACTTCGGGACCGGCACCAGCGCGCTCCTCGAGCTCATGGCCGCGGCCGGTGGCGACGTGATCGGCGTCGACCAGCGTGTCTCGCTCGCCGACGCGTGGCAGCGGATTGGCTACGACCGGGGCATCCAGGGCAACCTCGACGCGGCTCGCGTCCTTGCCGGCTGGGAGGCGACGGAGGCCGGCGCTCGAGTGGTCCTCGACGAGGCCGGCGGCCGGCCCGGCCACGTCTTCAACCTGGGGCACGGCGTTCTCCCCCAGAGCGACACCGGCATTCTGCGTCGCCTGGTCGAGTTCGTCCACGAGGAGTCCGCGCGCACCGAGAGCCGGCCCGAGGCAGGCGAGTGAACGGCGCGGGCGTCCCGGGCGTGCTGCTCATGACCTACGGCTCGCCCGCATCCCTCGAACGCGAGGACGTGCGTGCCTACCTGGCCCGCGTCCGCGGTGGACGAGAACCGGATTCGAACCTCGTGGACGAGTTCACCCGGCGCTACCGGGTGATCGGTGGTTCGCCGCTCATCGATATCACGCGAGCACAGGCAGCCGCGCTCCAGGCAGCACTCGGTTGGCCGGTCGAGGTCGGGATGCGATTCTCCGAACCCTCGATCGTGGGAGGCCTCCTTGCGCTCGCTGAACGAGGGGTTGACCGTGTCGCGGCCATCATCCTCTCGCCTCAGTTCTCGCCACTGCTGATGGGCGGATATGCACGGGCCATCGACGAGGCCCGTGCCGGGCTGGGCGAGCGCGCGCCGCACGTCACCGTCGCCGGCGCTTGGCATGACGAGCCTGCGTTCATCGCCGCGCTCGCCGCCCGGGTTGAGTCAGCGCTGAATCGCCTCCCGGCGTCGGAGCGCGAGGCGCGCATCCTCATGACCGCCCATAGCCTGCCGAAGCGCGTGGCCGTGCAGGAGCCTGGGTACCTCGCGCAGCTGCGCGACACGGCTGCGGCCGTGGCTGCCAGGGCAGGGCTCTCAGCCGACCGCTGGCAGTTCTGCTGGCAGAGCGCGGGACACGAGCCCGGCGAGTGGATGAAGCCGGACTTCGCCGATCTGATGCCGAGCATCGCGTCGGCAGGGGCCCGCTCGGTGATCGTCGCCCCGGTCCAGTTCCTGGCCGACCACCTCGAGATCCTGTATGACGTCGAGGTCGGGGCGCGCGAGCAGGCCGAACGATCCAGGCTGGCATTCCATCGAATACAGTCGCTGAACGTCGATGCCGGCCTCATCGATGCCTTGGCCGCGGTCGCACAACGCACCTGACGACGCGCTGGGATACTAGGTCCGGGCGAGTGGCGGAATGGCAGACGCGCCGGCCTTAGGAGCCGGTGCCGCGTGAGCGGCGTGAGGGTTCGACCCCCTCCTCACCCACCAGTGCGTTTGATCCGGTCCCCGGCGGCCATGACCGGGCGACCCGCCCGGCCGGTGCGGTGGCGCACCGGTACGCACCGCTCTCACGGTTCGCATCGGGGCGGTAGTGGAGTAGCCTTTACGCATGCGCCGCCCACATCTCGCGCTCCTCGGTACGGCCTTGCTAGTCGTGCTCGTTGCCGTGCCGGTCCTCGCCGCGAAGCCATCCGGGGCGCCGGGCCAGCAGAAGGACAAGGCGCCGGAGTCCGAGATCACGCTTACCGGCACGATCGAGACCACCTCGAATGCCGAGGGCGAGACCGACTACACCCTCGCCGACGGCGGGACGACCTACACCCTGGACGCCGGCCCGCGCTGGTTCTTCGGCGACGCATATCCGTTGCAGCCGTATGTCGGCAAATCCGTGACGGTCGTCGGCGAAAAGGCTGAAGGCTCGAACGAGGTCGACGTGATCTCGATCGACGGCAAGGAGCTGCGCGCCGCCGGCAAGCCGCCTTGGGCGGGCGGTTGGAAGGTCGTCGGCGAGCGGCATCCGGGCTGGAGCCAGGAGAAGGCGGACCGGATGAAGGCGAAATTCGGGGACTGCTTCCCGCCCGGCCAGTGCAAGGACAAGTCCGACAAGGCGAACGGCGCCGCGGGCACCGATGACGCGGACGAATCCGCCGAGCCCGAGGAATCCGAAGCCCCGTAGTCCCGGCGGGCGAATCCCAGCGCGGGCGCGCCCGGTCATCCGACCCAGACGGACGTTGCCGCCGCCGCGCGATCGAGGGCGTGTGCCACCTAGAACTGAGGCGACGATTGCTGGCGCCCGCGAGGTCGGCTCGTGTCGGACAGAACTGGCACGGGCATTGGGCGGCAGGTTCTTGTCGAACGGTCGCCCGAGTACCGGTTCGACGAAGGAACACGCCATCCGCGAGCGTGGGTGCACCGATCCCCGGTGACAATTCCCTGACGGCTACCTGCTCCAGTCCTAACCGACGAGCATCGGGGCGTCCGGATTACCGGAACGATGCTCCGCTGCAGCACCTGCTCGCGCCCGACGGGTCGCGCCAGACTCCGCACCTATACTTGGCCACGATGAACGTCACGGTCACGCCCGCACCCCGAAGCTCGCTCAACGTTCGCGTGGAGGTCCCGCCGGAGAAGCTCGACGCCGCCATCGCGGAGGCGGTCCGGCACCTGTCCCAGCGGACCAAGATTCACGGCTTCCGGCCCGGCAAGGCGCCGCGCGCCGTCGTGGAGCGCGCCGTGGGTGTTGAGCGAGTCCTCGAGGAAGCGATGGACCACGTCGTCCAGCGGGCCTATCGCGACGCGCTCGTGGAGCAGGACATCCTCCCCCTCACCCAGGCGGAAGTGAACGTCGAGCAGGGCGTCGAGGGCAAGCCGGTTATCTTCTCGGCGGTCGTGCAAGTGCGCCCCGAGGTGAAGCTCGGCGACTACCGGAACTTCAACTTCAAGCCGGAGATCGAGGCGATCGACGAGCCCAAGGTCGCCAGGGTCATCGAGGAGCTGCGCGACCAGAACGCGACCCTCGCGCCCGTGGAGGATCGCGGCGCGCGCAACGGTGACTACGCGGTGATCGGCTACATCGGCACCCGCGATGGCGTCGCGTTCGACGGCGGAACCGCGGAGCGGATGCCCCTCATCCTCGGCGACGAGCGGCTCATTCCGGGCTTCGAGGCGAACGTCGTCGGGCTCAAGCCCGGCGAGAAGGCGGGCTTCGACATCTCCTTTCCGGATGACTACCCCGAGGCCACCCTCTCGGGCAAGCCGGCGCACTTCGAGGTGGAGCTCAAGGAGCTGCGCGAGAAGATCCAGCCGCCGGAGGACGACGACTTCGCTCGCTCGCTCGGGGCGTTCGACGACCTGGCCGGCCTCAAGGTCGAGATCAAGGCCCGCCTGGAGCGCAACGCGCTGGACAAGGCGCGCCACGAGTTCGCCGACAAGATCATCGAGTACGCCGCCGCGAACGCGACCCTGGAGCTGCCGGACGTGCTGGTGGACCAGGAGGTCGAGATCATGCACGACGAGATGCGCGGCTCCCTCGCCCGCCAGGGGATCGACGAGGCTTCGTACCTGAAGGTCACCGGGAAGTCCGAATCCGACATGCACGCAGACTTCAAGCCCCGCGCGGAGAAGCGCGTCAAGGTGCTCCTCGTGCTCTCGAAGGTCGCCGAGGCGGAGGGCCTGGAGATCGCCGACAAGGACATCGAGGAAGAGGTCGAACGTGCCCGCGAGCGGTACGGCAGCGACAAGCGGACGATGGCCTACTTCGACTCCGAGCGTGGTCGCAGCTTCATCCGGAGCACGCTCCGGCGCAGCCGGCTCGTCGAGAAGCTCGTCGACGAGTGGCTCACGGCGCACCCGGAGCATCCGCCACTCCCGCATCTCGAGGACGACGAGCCCGGCGGCCTGGCCGAACCCGGCGACCACGATCACGACTCCGACGCATTGGTCCTGACGTCCGCCAGCAGCCCCGGCTGACCCGCGACCCTTAACCCGACCTAACAGGAGACCGCCCACATGCTCGTGCCCATGGTCATCGAGTCCTCCAGCCGCGGCGAGCGCGCGTACGACATCTACTCGCGGCTGCTGAAGGAGCGGATCATCTTCCTGGGCGACGTGATCGAGGATCACCTCGCGAATCTGGTCATCGCCCAGCTCCTGTTCCTCGAGTCCGAGGATCCGGAGAAGGACATCAGCCTGTACATCAACTCGCCGGGCGGCGTCGTGACGGCAGGCCTGGCGATCTACGACACGATGCAGTACCTGCGCGCCCCCGTGAGCACGATCTGCATCGGCCAGGCGGCATCGATGGCGTCCGTGCTCCTCGCCGCCGGCGCGCCGGGCAAGCGCTACGGCCTGCCGCACAGCCGGATCATGATCCACCAGGGCTCCGGCGGGTTCCGCGGCGCTCCCGTGGATGCGGTCATCCAGATGAAGGAGTGGGAGACCCTCGTTGACCTGAACCACCGGATTCTCGCGCGGCATACCGGCCAGCCGATCGAGAAGGTGATCAGGGACACGGAGCGGGACCGCTTCATGAGCCCCGACGACGCAAAGGACTATGGCATCATCGATGCGGTCTACAGCCTCGCAGGATCGTCGTTGATCGCTGCGGCTCACGACGCCGGACTGTCCGGCGGCGAGGGCTCCAGCGTCACGGAACCGTCGGAAGCGGAAGCTCCGGCGCCGATCCAGGCGGAGCCGCAGAAGAAGTCGAAGTCCTGAGCCGAGGGGGCAAGCGGAACCGGTGAGCACGACAGGCGGGAGCAAAGGCGCGAAGGTCCCGTATCGCTGCTCGTTCTGCGGCAAGAGCCAGGAGCAGGTCCGCAAGCTCATCGCGGGCCAGGGCGTCTACATCTGCGACGAGTGCATCAACCTCTGCCAGGAAATCATCGAAGAGGAGATGCTGGACCAGCCCAAGACGAAGTCGGCTGCCGCCAAGCTCCCGAATCCCCGCCAGATCAGCTTCGCGCTTGACCAGTACGTGATCAGCCAGGACAAGGCCAAGAAGGTCCTGTCCGTCGCGGTCTACAACCACTACAAGCGCGTGAACGCGGGCCACGCCGTGGACGAGGTGGAGCTCCAGAAGTCGAACGTGCTGCTCGTGGGCCCGACGGGCTCGGGCAAGACGCTCCTTGCCCAGACCCTCGCGCGCGTCCTCGACGTCCCCTTCTGCATCGCCGACGCGACGTCGCTCACCGAGGCCGGCTACGTCGGTGAGGACGTCGAGAACATCCTCCTGCGGCTGATCCAGGCCGCGGACTTCGACGTCGCGCGCGCCCAGCGCGGGATCATCTACATCGACGAGATCGACAAGATCGCGCGCAAGGCGGACAACCCTTCGATCACTCGAGACGTCTCGGGCGAGGGTGTCCAGCAGGCGCTCTTGAAGATCCTCGAGGGCACCGTCGCGAACGTGCCACCACAGGGCGGCCGCAAGCACCCCCACCAGGACTTCATCCAGATCGACACGACGAACGTGCTGTTCATCTGCGGCGGCGCGTTCGACGGCCTCGAGAAGATCGTCGAGGAGCGAGTCGGCAAGCGGACCATCGGGTTCGGGTCCGAATCGGTCGCCACCCCGACAGAGCGCGGCAGGATCCTCGAGAAGCTGATGCCTGAGGACCTCCTCAAGTTCGGGCTCATCCCGGAGTTCGTGGGCCGCCTGCCGGTGATCGTGACCCTCACCGCGCTGACCGCGGCGGACCTGGTCCGCGTGCTGACCGAGCCCAAGAACGCCATCGCCCGCCAGTTCCAGAAGTTCCTGTCGCTGGACAAGGTGGAGCTGGTCTTCACACCCGGCGCACTGCAGGCCGCTGCGGACGTCGCGCTGGACCGCAAGACCGGCGCGCGCGCCCTCCGCTCCATCGTCGAGGAGGCGCTCCTCGAGGTCATGTACGACATCCCGGAACGGGCCGACGTGCGCAAATGCATCATCACCGAGGAGACGATCCGGTCCGGCCGGCTGCCGCTCCTGCTCACGAAGACCGAGGTCGACAAGGGCGTCGACGAGACGAACTACCAGGACTGGCTCGCCAACCAGGGCGCGACCGCCTGATACACTCCCGCCCTCACGGCGAGGACCGAGAGGAGTAGCGTCCGAACGGGCCCACGAGCGAGTGCGGGATGGTGCGAGCCGCACGGGCCACGGGACGTGAACGTCACTCGCGAGCTGTGCGGCCGGCGCCCGATAGCGCGCCACGAGGGC
>JANLSG010000193.1:0-2087 GCA_031362295.1 Chloroflexota bacterium | reverse complement strand
GCGACGCTCCGGATCCTGCGCGACACGGACGCGCTGGCATCCATCCACCAGGTGGGCCGGTCCGTCCAGGCCGGTCTCGCCGAGGTCATCAACGAGCGCGGCCTGCCGTACGTCTTCACCGGCCACCCGGCGATGTTCGGGATCATGTTCACGGACCAGGCGCCCACCGAGTACCGCGACTGGGCCAACTCGGACCACGACCTGTACGACGCGGTCGCGGTGGGCATGCACGCCCGCGGCGCCATGCCGGAGCCTGACTCCCGCGAACCGTGGTTCTTCTGCGAGGCGCACGCCCGCGAGGACGTGGTCGACAAGCTCGTCACGATCTTCGCGGACTCGCTGGACTCGGCGCTCGAGGTGCGCGCCCAGGCCGGCTGACCTTCGCCGGCTGACCGTCGGCTAACCTTCGGGCATGCCAGATTTCACGAAGGCGCCCTGGTCCACCTTAGTCGAGATCGTGCGGGACTACGTGGTCCCGGTGGTCCTGATCGTCGTCGTCGCGTTCGTCCTGCTGCGCGCCTCGCGCCTGTTCATCCACGGCATCGTCAAGGCGCTGATGGACCGCGAGGCGACCGAGGGGACGGCGCAGGAGCTGTCGGCGGTTGAGCTCAAGAAGCGGATGGACACGCTCGACAGCCTCGGCGCGAACGTCCTCCAGTTCTTCATCGTGATCATCGCGGGGCTCATGGTCCTGCGCTCCTTCGGGCTGGACATCGGGCCGGCGGTGGCGGGCCTCGGCGTGGTTGGCGTCGCCGTGGGGTTCGGCGCGCAGAACCTCGTTCGCGACTACCTCAACGGCGCCCTGATCCTCATCGAGAACCAGTTCAGCAAGGGCGACGTGATCCGGGCCGCGGGCGTGTCCGGGACGGTGGAGGACTTCAGCCTCCGACGGACCACGCTGCGCGACCTCGATGGCGTCGTCCACACCGTGCCCAACGGCGAGATCGTCGTTGCCAGCAACCTGACCCGCGTCTGGTCCCGGATCAACCTCGACGTGACGGTCGCGTACGGCACGGACATCGACAAGGCGACGGCGGTGGTCGACGAGGTCGGGCGCTCGATGGCCGGCGACCCGCTCTGGAAGCGCCGCGTACTCGAGGCGCCGCGCGTCGATCGCGTGGCCGCGCTCGGGGAGTACGGCGTGACCCTCAAGATCCTGGGCACGGTGCGGGCGCCGGACCAGTGGGCCGCCGCCGGCGAGGTTCGGAAGCGACTGCTCTCCGCCTTCGCGGAGCACGGCATCGAGATCCCCCGGCCGCAGCGCGTCATCCTGTCGCGGGAGATGGCCCGCGACACGGGCGCCCCGCCGGCAGACGAGACAGTGGTGGAGCCAAGCCACGTGGACTCGACGCTGGGCGGCGATTGAGCCGCATGGTGGCTGGTAGCATCCCCGGCGGAATGGACACCAACCCCGAGATCGAGAACCTGCTGCACGAGGAGCGCAGGTTCCCGCCGGATCCCGCGTTCACGGCCCAGGCGAACGCACAGGCGGACCTGTACCTCGAGGCGGAGACGGACTTCGAGGCCTTCTGGGCCAGGCTGGCGAGAGAGCGGATCAGCTGGTTCAAGCCGTTCGACACGACCCTCCAGTGGGACCTGCCGTTCGCCCGCTGGTTCGATGGCGGCCAGCTGAACGTCAGCTACAACTGCGTGGATCGGCACGTGGAGAACGGGCTCGGCGGGAAGGTCGCGTACCACTGGATCGGCGAGCCGGGCGACACCCGGACCATCACCTATGCGGACCTGCATCGGGAGGTCCAGAAGGCGGCCAACGCGCTGCTCACGCTCGGAATCGGCAAGGGCGACAAGGTCGCGATCTACATGCCGATGATCCCGGAGCTCCCCATCGCGATGCTCGCGTGCGCTCGGATCGGCGCGCCGCACACGGTCGTGTTCGGCGGCTTCTCCGCGGAGGCGCTCGCCGGGCGGATCAACGACGCGGAGGCGAAGCTCGTCATCACCGCCGACGGCGGCTGGCGGCGCGGCAAGCCGGCCGTCCTCAAGCCGGCCGTGGACGAGGCGCTCCTGTCCACGCCATCCGTCCACAGCGTGCTCGTCGTCCAGCGACTCGGCGACCAGGCGCCGGA
>JANLSG010000049.1:0-3328 GCA_031362295.1 Chloroflexota bacterium | reverse complement strand
GGCAAGACTCCAGGCGAATTCCTTCGAGCAGACCTCGCCGAGCCCCTGGGCGTCGACCTCTGGATCGGCGCGACGGAAGACGTCATCGCACGAGCGGCCTGGCATGAGCCACCGGAGGGCGACGTGGACCCCCTCCGGGCCGCGGTCATCGCCGAATGGCTCTCGAGGGATCCCGTCGCGGAGCGAGCCGGCACCATGGGGGGCGCGTTCGGCTTCCCACTTGCGGATGGGCAGGTCACCTTCAACGACCCAGCGATCCGGCGCGCCGAGATCCCCGGCGCCAACGGGATGGGCACGGCCGAGGGGCTGGCTCGGATCTACGCAGCGTGCGTTTCAGAGACACGCGGCGGGCGCATCCTCACGTCCGCATTGATCGATGACGCGCTCGTTGTCCAGTCGCACGGACAGCAGGTCTATGGACCACCGGATTACGGGGAGCGATGGGGCACGGGGTTCATGCTCGCATCGCCGCCCCTGCAACCCCTGCTCGGACCGCGTTCGTTCGGTCACGGCGGGGCTGGCGGAGAGCTGGCCTTTGGGGATGAGGATTTCAAGGTGGGCTTTGGCTACATCAACAACCGGATGGGCGGCATCGGCGACCCGCGGGCTACGCTCCTGACCGCTGCTCTCCGGTCGTGCCTGCGTGACTGACGTGGCCTGGCATTCGAAGCAGAAAGGACTCGAGTGCGAATCGCGCCCCAGCTGATGACCTACGCGGATTCCCTGGGCGGCGACCTCGCAGCTCTGGAGACCCTGCTCAACGGCCCGATGGATGGACTGTTTGGCGGGATCCACATCCTGCCTCCCTTTCCATCGTCGGGTGACCGAGGGTTCGCGCCGATGACCTACGAGGAGATCGAGCCGGCCTTCGGTTCGTGGAAGGACATCGAACGCCTAACGGCTCGCCATGACGTCCTGCTCGACGTGATGATCAACCACGTCTCGCGGCGGTCGCCCCTGTTCGAGGACTTCCTCCGCTTTGGGCGGCAGTCGCGCTTCGCAGATCTGTTCGTCACCCTCGACAAGGTCTGGCCTGCCGGCGACCCACCGGCGAGCGACGTGGCGAAGATCTTCCTGCGCAAGCCCGATTCGCCGTTCTCGACCGTGACGATCAGCAGCACGGGCGCTGAAGAGCGGATCTGGACCTCCTTTGGCACCAAGGAGTGGTCCGAGCAGATCGACCTCGACGTCACATCGCCGCAGACACGCGCGCTGATCACGGATTGGCTCCGCTCATTCGCCAGTCACGGGGTCCGCATCATTCGGCTGGACGCCGTTGGCTATGTCATCAAGAAGGCCGGTACCAGTTGCTTCATGGTGGAACCAGAGATCTACGCCTTCCTCGACTGGATCGTCGGTGTGGCCGCGACGCTCGGACTCGTCCTCCTTCCTGAGATCCACGATCAGTACGCCACTCACGAGGCGCTGGCTCGCCATGGGTACTGGACCTACGACTTCGTGTTGCCGGGTCTTCTCCTCCATGCCTTCCAGACGGGCTCAAGCCCTCGCCTCGCCCAGCACCTGGCACGTTCCCCAGAACGGCAGTTCACGATGCTGGACTGCCACGACGGGATCCCGGTCCGGCCCGACCTGGACGGCATCCTCAGCCCAACCGAGATGCTCGGGCTGGCCGATCTCGTTGTTCGCCGTGGCGGCAACGTCAACCGGATCCTTTCCGATACTCGCGCCGATGGCGAGGTCGACGTCCACCAGCTGAACTGCACCTACTACGCGGCGCTGGGCTGCGACGATGATCGGTACATCGCCGCGCGGGCGATCCAGCTCTTCGCGCGCGGGGTGCCACAGATCTACTACGTCGGACTCCTCGCCGGGGAGAACGATCAGGTCGCCGTCGTCGAATTTGGCGAGGGCAGGGCCATCAACCGTCATAACTATGCGTCGGACGAAGTGCGCGTAGCCCTCGATCGAGAGGTCGTCCAGCGCGTGGTCCGCCTCGTTCGCCTAAGAAGGCATGAACCAGCGTTCGCAGGACACCTCCAGGTGAGCGCCCCGACCACGTCAACGATTCGAATGACCTGGGCATCAGACGACGATCGCTGCGAGCTTGAGGTCGACCTCGTTTCCGGACGGTCGGTGATCAAGACTCGCCACGGCGACGAAGAGCTCCAGTTCGCGCCCTAACGTGTCGCGACCCGGCGGACTAGTGCTGGCGATCGGGGAAGTCCTGTGGGATCTGCTACCAGATGGCCCCACGCTCGGTGGCGCTCCCATGAATGTGGCCGCCCACCTCCGCCGGTTGGGCCGGCCGTCGGCGATCCTGACAGGTGTAGGTGTCGACGAACTGGGCCGGGCTGCCCGGCGGGCGATCGGAAAACTTGGCATCCGCACCACCTGGATTCAGACGAGCGCCAACCACCCGACGGGAATAGCCGAGGTGAAGCTCGACAACGGCTCGGCGACGTTCACGATTCCCCGCCCGGCTGCCTTTGACGACCTGAGCCTGGAGCAGGGCGCGCTCAGCGAGATCGTCATGGCATCGCCAGTCGCGATCGTGATCGGGACCCTCGCTCAACAGTGTCCGCAGACTCGCGCAGCCACCAACGCGGTGCTCGATGCCTGCCCGAGCGCGTTGCTCTTGTATGACGTGAACCTACGCGACGGGTGGGACGACGCTCTAGTCGACGGGTTGCTGAGCATCTCGACGGTTATCAAGATGAGCGAGAGTGAAGCCGGCGAGATCGCGAGGATCCGCGGGCTGTCTATGCAAGACCTTCAGAGGTTCATGCGCGATCTGGCTCGTCAGACCGGCGCACGCGCCGTGTGCGTGACTTTAGGAGCGGAAGGCGGCGTTCTCCTGCTCGACGACCAGATGGTTAGAGGTTTCGCGCCCGCCGTGACCTCAAAGGACACAGTCGGGGCAGGGGATGCCTTCGCCGCCGCGCTCCTGGATGGCCTCCTCGCGTACGACGCGCCCGGCCCTACTCTTCGACGCGCTATCGCTCTGGGTGCCTTGGTCTCAAGCCGTCGCGGCGCCACACCCAGCTGGGACTCGAGTGATCTCGAGGCTGTCATTGAACTGACGCCCCCTCCTGGGCGACCGACCGGGGGTCGGTGGGTCGGCAACGCGCCGCCGGTCGAGTGACATCGAATTGGTGCCGGAGGTCCAGGAGGGCCGTGGGTCGGTGAGCCTGGCGGGCTGACGTCGTTCCGTTCCCGAATACCACGATAACTCAGCCGCGGTCCCTCGACGGACCCGTACTTGGGAGGTCGATGCCTACACCGCTCGGGTGCAGGAGGCATGTCAAGCAAGTGCTCTAACCAACTGAGCTAGCCGCCCGAATGCGACGCGAGTTCCGTCGCGCCGCCG
>JANLSG010000043.1:0-4101 GCA_031362295.1 Chloroflexota bacterium | reverse complement strand
ACCCCACAGGGCGACGTCGGGACCGATGTAGTCCTTCTCGGCCAGGATGTCGAGCGGACCGCTGAACGAGGCGGCCGCCTTGAACATGCCGGGATTTCGCGCGGCGTATGCCATCGCCCCGTAGCCGCCCATCGACAGCCCGGCGACGGCGCGTTGGTCGGCCGCGTGCCAGTCGCGCTCCAGGATTGCCCGGAGCTCGGTCAGGTGGAACGTCTCCCACATCGGTGGGCCGCCATTGCCGCCGTTCCACCAATCGGAATACCAGCCGTAGCTGGCGCCCTCGGGCATCACCACGAGCAGGTTCGTGGGCGCGACCAGCGTCGCGACGTCGGTGCCCTCGGTCCAGGCGCGATACGTGTCCTGGTCGATGCCCGCGCCGTGGAGCAGGTAGAGGACGGGCCACCGACGATCCGGCTGGCTGTCGAAGCCGGCCGGCAGCAGCAGCCGCACACCCACGGGCCCTGGAAGCGACGGTGTCTGGATCGTCAGGTCGCGGACCCGTTCATCGATGGCCTCCACGGTGACCTGGACGCGTTCGTCCAGCGATGCCCCAGGTACTGGCGCGACGCTCGTCGCGGGCGACGTCTCGAGGGCAGACGCGCTCTGGTTCGCCGGCTCAACGGTGGTCCCGGGGATCGCGCTCGTGGGAGGGCCGGGCGTGGGGTTGGCCGCGCTCCCACAGGCGACAAGTACAAGGCTCAGGAACATTGCCCCAAGGCCGCGGCTTCGCCACCGCGACCACGGCTCAGGATTGGTGAATCTCATGTGGCGGGCTCGATAGCCCGGGCAATCTCCAACAACTGATCGAGGGTCAGGTCCGCTTCGTTCGCAACGAGGGCGACACCGTCCGCTCCGACCATCCATTGGAGGAGCCACTCGCCGAATCCTTCTTCGCGCATGAGCACGGCTGGGACGCCATCGATGAGCACATCCTGCCGCTCCGGTCCGCCACCGATGTTGGTTGCGGCACCAAACGCCTGGTAGAGATCAAGCTGGCCGGCGCCGCGATTTGGCGATTCGATGTTGGTGCCTGCTGGCGCGTAGACCCGTGCCCAGAGCGGCGGCCGTGCAGCAGGCTCGTCTTCAGATAGCCGCAGATGCCATCCCGAAGGCAATTGCTTGGGGGTCACCAGGCCGGCCGGCTCTCGAACCCACAGCGTTCCACCGGCCAGATCATGGATCGTCGACCCCACAAACGGCTCACCGAGAAGGAGGTGCCAGGTATATGGATAACCCATGGCCGCGCACCCGACGTTCGGGGGCGCTGTCGGCTGGTCAGGATGCGGAACGGCGACGACCGCAAGATCGAGCGCATCGCCGTTCACGGCGACCCAGGGCGCGTAGTCAGTCGAACAAAAGTTGCCTGGCGCGTACGCGCCACCACCAGTGAAGGCAATCGTCAATTGCCGACCGTCGGCACTGATCACGGCATCATCGACCGCCGTGAACGGACCCGATGGGCGGACGGAGGGGTAGTCCGGCCCGAACGTTGCCTCGTATGGCTTCGGAGTGGCATCCGGCCATGGCGCGGTTGGCGCATTGGTCGGCTGGCCTTGGGTCGTTGAGGACGGCATTGGAAACGTGCCGCTTGCCCCTCGCAGTTGACAAGCCGACACCACGAGGGTGGCCGCGAGGAAACCCAGCCTGGACTGCTTCACGGCTCAGCGAGCGTGATGACACATGACGGCTAGAGCTGTTCCTGGTTGTCGATCTGGGCACGCTGCAGTCGGCCGGAGAAGTCGACGTAGATCGACTTCCACTCGGTGAAGGAATCGAGGGCGGCGTGGCCCGCTTCGCGGTGGCCGTTGCCGGTTTCCTTCCAGCCGCCGAAGGGCAGGTGCGTCTCGGCGCCGGTCGTGCCGGCGTTGACGTAGACGATGCCCGTCTCGAAGTCGCGCATCGCGCGGAAGGCGGTGTTCGCGTCGCGCGTGAAGATCGCCGACGACAGGCCGTAGCGTGTCTGGTTGAGCGCGGTCACGGCGTCCTGGTAGTCATCGACCGGGATCACCGATAGCACCGGCCCGAAGATCTCCTCCTGCGCGATCCGGGCCATCGGCATCACGCCGGTGAAGATCGTGGGCGAGAAGAAGTTGCCGTATTGCAGGTCGCCGTCGGTCGCGCTCGCGCCGCCGAGGACAAGCTCGCCCTCCGCCCGACCGATGTCGATGTACGAGCCGACCTTCTCGACCGCCGCCGGGTTGATGAGCGGGCCGACATCGACGGCTTCATCGAGGCCCGAACCGAGGCGCAGCTGCTTCGCGCGCGCCTCGAGCTTCTCGAGCAAAGGCTCGACGACCGACTTCTCGACGATCACCCGCGAGCAGGCGGTGCAGCGCTGGCCGGTCGTGCCGAACGCGGACCACAGGATGCCGTCCGTCGCGAGGTCGAGGTCCGCGTCGCCCATCACCACGACCCCGTTCTTGCCGCCCAGCTCCAGCGAGACACGCTTGAGTCGTTTCCCCGCGCGCTCGGAGATGGACCGGCCGGTCGAGGTGTGTCCCGTGAACGAGATCACCTTGACGTCGGGCGAATCGACGATCGCGTTGCCGACCTCCGCGCCGCCACCGGTCACGAGATTCACGACGCCTGCCGGGAAGCCCGCCTGCTCCATCAGCTCCACGACGAGCGTCGCGCAGTGCGGCGTGTCGCTCGCGGGCTTGAATACGACGGTGTTCCCGGCGACCAGCGCCGGCATCATCTTCCAGCACGGAATCGCGACCGGGAAGTTCCAGGGCGTGATGATGCCCACGATCCCGATCGGGGAGCGGATGCTCATCGCCCACTTGTCGGGGAGCTCGGATGGCACCGTGTCGCCGAACATCCGGCGGCCCTCGCCGGCCATCAAGTAGGCGATGTCGATGCCTTCCTGGACATCGCCGCGTGCCTCCGCGAGGACCTTGCCCATCTCTCGCGTCATCGCGCGGGAGAGGCGCTCCTTGTTGTCGCGCATGAGCTCGGCGAAGGCGTACAGGATCTCGCCGCGCTTCGGCGCCGGGGTCGCCTTCCAGCGCGGCAGCGCCATCTCGGCGGCGCGCACGGCCATGCCCGCGTCCGCGGCATTCCCGGCCTGGAACCGCCCGACCACGTCGCGTCGATCGGCCGGGTTGAGGCTCTCGAACGTCGCGCCCGACACCGAGTCCACCCACTCGCCGGCGATGAACATCCGGAACTCGAGTGCCGTGGTCTCCGTCATGCGCTCGAAGGATAGGCACGCCAGCCGGGCCACGCCACCTCGGCATCGACATCGACATCGACATCGAGAAAGGTCCCATCGTGAACCCTCGACTCCTCGGGCTGATCGCCGGCTCGCTCATCGCCCTCGCCGTCGTCGCCTGCGGGACGACCACGTCCGCGCCGACCGCCGCGCCGGCAAATGTCTTTGCCATCCGCACCCCAGCCGCGCCACCGCAGGCCTGTATGGAGGCGCTCATGGTCGGTTCGCTCGAACGGCATCCGCTGAGCGGTCTCGGCATCTCCACCGCGGACAGCGCGACACCCGTCGAGTGGCCGTTCGGCTATAGCGCCCGCGTCGTCGCCTCGTCGGTCGTCCTGCTCGACGGGGCCGGCAAGGTCGTCGCTCGCGAGCACGATCGCGTCCACGTGGGTGGCGGGCTGGGCGCCGGATCGATCTGGTTCGCGTGCGGCGACGTCACGATCGAATCGAACGAGGGCGGCTGAGCCGGCGCGCGGGCGTCAGGGCTGGAAGCGCCACCTCGTCGCGGTGGGCATGTCCCGCCACGCGAGCACGGATTCCGGGTTGATCCGCCAGGCGCTGCCCTGGTCCCAGCGGTCGGGCTCGGGCTCGTAGTCGGGATTCTCGCCGCCGTACTTGCGCTTCATCGCGGCGGCGAATCGCTGGCGGAACGCCGGGTCCGCGGGGACCCGCTCGGCCTTGCCCCGCACGATGAGGGCGTCGTTGATGCCGTCCAGGTGGATCACCACGTTCCGGTTGGCGGCGAGGTTCCGGTTCTTCCGCGTGGCAGGCGACCCGGTCTCGAGGAGGAGGTTGCCCTCGAACAGGATTCCCCAGACCGGGACCACGTGCGGCCGCCCGTCAGGCGTGACTGTCCCGATCCAGAACGCCTCGGCCGTCGACAGCCG
>JANLSG010000323.1:0-11689 GCA_031362295.1 Chloroflexota bacterium | reverse complement strand
CCTTGTCCCGGCCGCCGAAGCCGGACTGCTTGTAGCCGCCAAAAGGCGTCGTGATGTCGCCTTCCGAGTAGGCGTTGATGCCAACCGTGCCGGCGCGCAGTGCCCGCCCGACGCGGAACGCGGCATCCAGGTCCCGGGTGTACAGCGACGCGGCGAGTCCATACGCGGTCTCGTTCGCGAGGCGGATGCCCTCCTCCTCCGAGTCGAACGGGATCGTGGACAGGACCGGCCCGAAGATCTCCTCGCGCGCGATCGTCATCGTGTTGCCGACGCCGTCGAAGATCGTCGGCGCGACGAAGTAGCCACCGGATTCCTTCAGTACCTGGCCGCCGCCCGCGACGACGCGCGCGCCCTCTGATCGCCCGCGCTCGATGTAGCCGAGGACCTTGTCCATGTGCGGCCGCTCGATCATCGGACCGATCTTCGTCTCGGGCGCCATCGGGTCGCCCACGGTCCAACCGGCAATGCCGGCGACGAGCCGCTCGACGAGTGCGTCGTGCACGGAGCGATGCACGATCAGGCGTGATCCGCTGGAGCAGTTCTCGCCCTGGTTCATCAGCGCCGCGAAGAGGACCTGCTCGGTCACGATGTCGAGGTCCGGCGGATCCGCGAGCACGAGCTGCGGCGACTTCCCGCCGCACTCGAGGGTGATCTCCTTGAGGTTGCTCTCGGCGGCGTAGATCAGGAATGAACGCCCGACCTCCGTCGAGCCCGTGAACGTGACCATGTCGACGTCCATGTGCCGGCCCAGTGCCTGGCCCGCGGTGGGTCCGGATCCGGGGACCACGTTGAACACCCCATCGGGCAGGCCCGCCTCCGAGGCGAGCTCCGCCATGCGGATGACGGACAGCGACGTGAGCTTCGATGGCTTGACGATCACGCTGTTGCCCGCCGCGAGCGCCGGCGCGACCTTCCAGGCCGCCATCAGGATCGGGAAGTTCCACGGGACGACCGCGCCCACGACCCCGATTGGCTCGCGGACGATCAGTCCTAGCGCGTCCGGGCCGGTCGGCGCGATGGCGTCGAAGACCTTGTCGATCGCCTCCGCGTACCAGCGGAATGTCTTGACCGTCTCCGGCACATCGACTTCGAGGCAGTCCGTGATCGGCTTGCCGCCCTCCAGCGCATCGAGCGTGGCGAGCTCAACGAGGTTTGCGTCGAGCAGGTCGGCGAAGCGGAGCAGGACCGTCTTGCGGTCCGCGGGCGCGCGCCGCGACCACCGACCGTCCTCGAACGCGCGCCGCGCGGCTGCAGCCGCTGCATCGATGTCCGCGGCGTCGCCCGCCGCGACGTGCGTGATGACCTCGCCGGTCGCCGGGTTTTCGGTCGCGAACGTGGCGCCGGACGCGGCGTCGCGGAACGAGCCGTCGATGAATGCCTGGGTGCGGATCCTGGGGAGCATGGGAGGGCATTATCCCATCGCGGAGCCGCGTCAGGCGATCAGGAGATCGGGGCGAGGTCGAAGAGCGTGGTCCGGAGGATCGGGTCCGCCGATGGCCTGTGCGCGTTGAAGATCGAGCGGAAAACGTCGCCGGAGACCTTCTTGGTGGTCCCATTCGCGCCGATGAGGGTCACGCTGATGAGCCGGCCGGAGACACCGCGGTCGCGGAGATCGATGGCGACGAGGGTGCCGACGTTGGAGCGGGAGTCCGCGGCGAACCACGCCTGAAGCTGAGCGAGGGTGTAGGTCGTCGTCTTCCAGGTGGTGTACGGCGAGGTGTCGTCGTACGAGGTCCCGTTCGCGCGACGGTCCATCGAGCCGCGAAGGTAGCTGTACACGCCGGCGGTCTTCGCGCCCGTGGCGGACACGAACACGTTCTCGTTGTTCTCGGTGGCGCCGCCGCCGGCCGAGTGAAACATCGCGGTGACCTTGCCGCCCGTGCTCGTCCGCAGGACCTTGCCGGCCGTCGCAGTCACCGCGGCCGTCGTCGCCGTCTTCTCGGCCAGGTAGCCGTGGTAGACCTGCGAGCGGGTGTCGTCATAGACGTCGTAGGTCCCGGTCGTCGGGTGGAGGCGGTACTCCGCGTACGAGCGGGCTGCGATGGTCTGCGCGCGGATCGACTCCGTGGGCCAGGTGGCGGAAATCTCCGCAGGAATGACGCCCTTCAGGTACGACTCCATGGGCAGCTCGTTCACGACGCTCACGGTCGAGGTCCCGTTCACCGCGCCCATGAGGCGGAGCACGCCTCGGAAGCGGTCATAGGCGGACGGCTTGGTCCACAGCTGGAGGGTCGCGCCGGTCCCGGGTCGGAGGCGGACGCTGTTCGAAGAGGCCGCGCTGTACAGGGTGGAGCCGTCCGTCGCGGTGACGAGGAGCTTCCACGTCGTCGTGGTGCCGGAGATGGTCGGGATGAACTTGAGCCGCGCATCCACCGGGAACGTCTTGTCGACGCCGTCGATCGTCCAGGTCGCGCCGCGACCGTACACCTGCACGGGCGTGGTCGCGGTCGCCGGGAATGACTGGAGCACCAGGACGCGGATCTGGCTGTTCGCCATGGTGCCCATCGTCGTGCCCTTGAAGTAGTGGGCAAGGATCGTCGCGGCCGACTGGCCGTCCAGCGCGCGGCCCTTCGCGCCGTACTGGGACAGGCCAACGCCGTGCCCATAGCCGCGCCCGAAGAATGTGATGCTCGCCTGCAGCGTGATCGGGCCGGGCGTCGCAGTGGGGGCGGGGGAGTTGGTGGGCAGCGGCGAGCTGGACGGATCAGGGCCGACCGACGGAGCCGGGGAGTCGCCGGGTCCGGTCGTCGGCGCGATGGAGGGCGCCTCGCTGGACGCAGCGGTTGGTGCCGTCGTGGGTGCCGCGGTCGCGGGCGCCGCCGTCGGCGCGAGGGTCGGCGCCGCGGTCGGCACCGTGACCGTCTTGAACAGCTTGCTCGCGCCGTACAGGTAGGTCACGCCGTACAGCGATGACACGGACTTGCCGTTGATCGCGCTGATCTTGTGCCAGCTGGAGCCGGTGAGCGAGATTCCGGCGCACGAAGTGGCGTAGCTGCCGCCGGCGACGGTCGTGACGACCGTGACCTGCGCGCCCTCATTGACGCTCGTCTTCTTCGTGTACGTCGTCGATGGGCCGGTGCGCAGGTTCACGGCGTCGCACTTCGGCGTGACGGTCGTCGAGGCGAGTGTCAGGGTGGAGTTGAGGACCAGGAGGAGGGCCGCGGTCGCGAGGGCGGCGAAGAGCGCGCCTCGACGCGGGCCGCGCAGCCGCGGTGCGGCGCGCACGGGCCCGGTCCGAAGGGCAGCGAGATCGAGCGCAGCGTGAAGCGGCACCCGGGCAGCGTGGGCCGCCGATCGCGCCCCGGCCATGGCCCGAAGGTGCCAGTGGACACATGACCCCATCGGACTACCTGTGACCCATCCGGACCGCACCGGGCGGCGGACGGCGGGCGGCGGGCGCGCTAGTTCGAGCGGCTGACCTGGATCGCCTGGAAGCGGGCGCGGGCGAGCTCCTCGCCGCCGACCGATGCCACCGCGGAGTAGGACCCGGGCCCGGGGATCGTGAGCGGGCCGTTCACGGCGAAGACGATTCGCAGGTCTGCGCCGGCCGTTGCGCCCGGCGGTCGCCCGGCCTCGAAGTCCGCACCGATGGTCGGGTCCATCGACTGGCCATCGGCGTCCTCGAAATGCACGTCGAGGTGGTGGCGCCGGTTCGTTTCGTTCCAGTCGACGTCGATCGCCACCGCGATGCCGACGATGAGCTGGGCGGGGAACTCCGGGAAGCGCAGGACGTTCCACGCGCCACCGAGGATGTATAGCTTGCCGTCGACTGCCTGCGCGCTATCGGCCAACATGAGCGCATGAATGTTCACCCGCGCAGCGTACGACTCATCGCCTGCTTCGTGGCCGTCGTTGCGGGCTGCGCGCCGGACACCATCGCATCGCCCACGCCGGCGGTGACCGCGCCGCCGGCCACGGCGACCGCCACACGCCCTCCGACGCCGGCGCCCACCGCTGCCGCCCTGGAGCTGGAGGTGAGTGACTTCCCACTTGGCGCCGGAACGTACACCAGGACGGGCTTCCAACCGCCGATCACGCTCGCGCTGGATGGCACCTGGCGGGCGGTCGTCGTCGAGGACCGCGTGCTGTGGCTCCAGGACGGCCCTGACGGACCCGATGTCGTCACGATCCAGATCCTCCGGCCGGACTGGGCCTACGCACCTGGCGCGATCCCGCTCCAGGACCTGGACGCGGCGCTGGCAATCGACACGATCCGGGCCCATGAGCTGCTGCTGGAGATCGAGGCGGGCGCCTCCCGGATCGGCGGTCTCGAAGGACTCCAGATCACGGTCGAGAACACGTCGAAGGACGACGCCTGGATCCTCCATGCCCCGCCCGGCGACCTGAAGGTGCCGGCCGGACGCCGCAGCTGGATGGCGTTCTTCGACACGTCGGACGGAGTGGTGGCGATCCTCGTTGGCGGATCCGCGTCCGGATGGGATGTGGCGCTCGGGGTCGCCGAGCCGCTCCTCGAGTCGATCGCCTTCCGCGTGCCATGATCGCGGGCATGCATGACTCCCCCCTGGCTGCGCTCGGCATGCCCGTGCCCGATTCGGCGTTCGCGAAGCAGGCGCGCGAGCTGATCACGACCGTCGCGCCAGGGTTCCTGACGAACCATTCGGTGCGCGCCTACGCGTGGGCGGTCGAGCTGGCGCTGCACGACGAGCTCAGCTTCGATTCCGAGATCCTGTACGTGAGCGCGATGCTGCACGACATCGGGCTCGTGGCGGCATACGACATCGGAGGCTGCTTCGAGACAGACGGCGCGATCGCCGCCGAGGCGTTCGCGCTGGAGCGCGGCGTCCCGCCAGAGCGCGCGCGCGCGATCTACGACGTCATCGAGCTGCACATGGCCGACGACCTGCCGCCCGACCCGGCGCCGGAGGTCGTGCTCCTCTGGGACTCGACCGGCACGGACGTGACCGGCTACCGCTACGCCGACGTTCGGCGGGCGATCGTGCCAGGCGTCCTCGCGGCCTACCCGCGGCTGGAGTTCAAGCGCGAGTTCGGCGCGCTGTTCGCGGATCAGGCGTCGCGCAAGCCTGCGTGCAGCGTGGCCAGGATGATGGCGAGCGGCAAGCTCGAGGCGATCAACCGGGCGCCATACGACAGCTAGGCGGCCAACGGCTAGACGGGTGTCGACGCCGTTGGGCGGAACCGAGGTCCGTGGCCCGGGATGATCTCGTCCGCGATCGCGACGATCTCTGCGCGCGAGTGGTGCTGGACTCCCGTGTCCTCGCCGTTCTCATCCTCGACCGTGGCGCTCGCGTGGAACCACGCGTGCGTGCACACCACGATGCCCTCCGGCGTGCCCACGAGCACGGAGATGTCCTCGGGCGTGTGACCCGGCGTGCGGGCCAGCACCACAGACGGGGCGAGCACGCGGCCCTCGGCGTCCGAATCCTCCCAATCGGTGCCGCGGTAGATCGCCCAGTGATCGTGGATCGCCGCGTTCGGGAAGTGACCGGCATGGATCGTGTGATCCGGGTGGTGATGGCCCAGCACGACGTCGGTCACGTCCTCGACGCGAACGCCGAGCGCCTCGAGGGGATCCAGGATGGAGCGCGCGCTCTCCGCCATCCCGGGATCGACCACGATGGCCTTGTCGCCGTCGCGGATGAGCGTGCACGAGCTCGCGACACCGGTGGTCTCCGAGGTGAGTGACCCGATGACGAGGATGTCGACTCGTGCGGTTCTGGCTGCTGGAAGCTGCATGGCGGAAGCGTAGCGGGCTGTCTCGGGGCTGCAACCCACTGCCTTGCGGCGGTGGCTCACCCGCCTAGGACTGCACCGCGAGGATCGCCACGATCCCGAACGCGACGAGCACGGCGCCGGAGATCCGGTTGACCCACAGCAGCGCCGTCGTCGAGACGCGGAGGCGGAGCCAGCCGACGATCGAGGTCAGCACGACCCACCACAGCGACGAGCCGACGAGCACGGCCAGGGTGAGCACGAGCGCATCCAGCAACGAGTTGCCGACGACCAGCCCGAGTCCCGCGAAGACCGCGGCGAACGACAGGATCGTCATCGGGTTCGTCATCGTCAGCGCAAAGATCGACAGGTAGGCGCCCGGCAGGCCGGGTCGTTCGGCATCGATGGCGACCTCGCCGGGCCGGCTGAGGATCGTCCGGATGCCGAGCAGGACGATGATCGCCCCGCCCACCACGCCGAGCAGGAATCGCCCCGACACGAGCACGCCCATCACCGCGGTGAGCCCGAACGCGGCGATCCCGGCATACGTGGCGTCGGCCGTGGCGACACCCAGCCCGGAGACAAGCCCGTACAGCTGCCCGTGCGCGATCGTGCGACGAATCGTGAGCAAGCTGATCGGGCCGACCGCGGCTGCGATCGTGAAGCCGATGATCAGGCCCCGGAGCGGGAGCGGCAGTTCGAAGTCCATCTGGTCATTTCGAATTGTGGTTGATGGCACCGATAGCGGACAATCGACTGCGCATGATCCCGGCGAAGGCCCTCGCCCGCCTCCCGATCCTGGCGATCCTGTGCTTCAGCGCCGGCTGCAACGTCCTTAATCCCGGCGGCTCCAGCGTGCCGCGACCGGCCGATCCGCTGCACGCCCAGGCGCAGGACGCGCTCGCTCGATGGGCCGGCGCCGCGGCGAAGAGCGGCGGCGCCACGATCTCGTTCGTTGGCGAGCAGACCAGCCAGCTTGGTGATTGGGAAGGCTCTGTCGGTGACAACAACAAGCAGGCGCTGATCGCCGGGGTCGTGACCGCGCCGACGCCGCTCTCGGATGCGCGACCGGATCGCGGCAAGGTGCGCTGGCTGGATGGCAAGTCTGTCGACGTCGACGTCCTTTCCGCGGCCGACGCACTCGAGGACCTCGTTGCGACGGGCGAAGGCGAATGCGCCGACTGTCGCCCGCTGCGCGTGACCGATGCGAGCCTCGCGACCGGCCTTGTTGAGACGTCGCAGGGACCCGCCGAGGCGCCGCTGTGGGTGTTCACCATCGAGGGCACGGACGTTCGCGTGACCCGGATCGCGGTGGATCCGAGCATCACCGTGGTCCCGCCGCCGTATAACGCCGACCACCCGCCCGACGGCCTGTCCATCGAGCTCGCGGTGGGGACCTCGGGGTCCAGCAAGCTCACGGTGTCGTTCATCGGTGTCGTCAAGGCGGGCGACCAGGCATGCGGCGCGGATTACACCGCGGAGGCCGTCGAATCGGACCTCGCCGTGGTCGTCATCGTCATCGAGCACCGGAACCTCGTACAGGCGACATGCACACTCGGTGGCAAGACGCGGACGGCGTCCGTCACGCTGGATGCGCCGCTGGGTTCGCGCGCCGTCCTGGAGGTTCGCCAGGGCCTGCCCGTGCCGGTCCACGCACCGAACTGAGGCAGGTCCGGCATACTCCGGGGCGAGACCACTCACCCGGTCGCTGCGTCCCCATACATCCCCCGAAAGTTCGTGAGGTTCGTTCGTGTCGCACGCCCCGGCCAAGCCGTCCTCGCCCGCTCAGAGCTGGCATCTCGAGCCGCGTCAGAAGCTCGAGATCCTCGGCGCGATCCTCCTTGCGCTGTTCCTGTTCGCCCTCGACCAGACCGTCGTCGGGACGGCGCTGCCGATCATCAGCACGGACCTGAACGGCGCGTCCCTGTACACATGGGGCTTCACGATCTACCTGCTGACCTCCACGATCAGCGGGCCGATCTACGGCAAGCTGTCCGACCTGTACGGTCGGCGCCCGATCTTCATCTGGGCGGTGAGCCTGTTCCTGGCGGCATCGGTGTTCGCCGGCCTCAGCCAGGAGATGTGGCAGTTCATCCTCGCCCGCGGCCTCCAGGGCCTGGGCGGCGGCGCGGTCTTCCCGATCGCGTTCGCGATCATCGCCGACCTCTATCCGCCTGAGGAGCGCGCCAAGTACGGGGCGCTCTTCGGGGCGGTCTTCGGGCTCTCTTCGGTGATCGGCCCGCTCCTGGGCGGCTTCGTGACCGACAATTTCGGCTGGCCCTGGATCTTCTTCCTCAACGTCCCGCTCGGCCTCGTCTCGCTGGCCGTGTGCTGGCGCCTCCTGCCGCCGATCAAGAACGTGGAGGCGGGCCGGAACATCGACTACATCGGCGCGGGCCTGTTCACGGCCGCGCTCATTCCGATCCTCCTGGGCCTGAGCAACAAGCGAACCATGGACTGGACGGATCCGTGGGTTGGTGGACTCATCGTCCTCGGGCTCGTGATCGCCGCGGCGTTCATCTGGTGGGAATCTCGCGCCGCTGACCCGATCATCCAGCTCAAGCTCTTCCAAAACCGGACCGTCACGATCTCGGTCCTGTGCATGTTCCTCGCGGCGTTCGGCTTCTTCGGCGCGATCGTGTTCCTGCCGCAGTGGTTCCAGGTCGTGCGCGGCATGGGCGCGACGGAATCCGGCCTGAACCTGCTACCGCTGGTCTTCGCGCTGATCGTGGGCGCGACCGTTTCGGGCCAGCTCGCGGCACGAACCGGGCGGTACAAGGAGATCATCCTCGGAGCGATGGTCATCCTCGCCGTCGGGCTGTTCCTGATGACCAACCTGCGCGCAGACACGCAGCTGCCGGTCCTGTGGGTGTGGATGGTCGTCGCCGGGATCGGGGTTGGACCGTCGTTCGCCCTGTTCGCGGCTCTGGTGCAGAACACCGTCGAGCCACGCCAGATTGGTACCGCGACGGCCAGCCTGACGTTCTTCCAGCAGATCGGAGGCACGATCGGGCTGACGATAGCGGGCACCGTCCTCGGCGACGCGCTGACGAAGGAGATCCCAGGGAGGCTGTCCGCCAACGGGCTGCCGAAGGCCATGGTCGACCAGTTCGCCGCCAACAGCGGCGGAGCGGGCGCGCTCGACTTCACGGGCACGGGTGATCTCGGCAAGGCGATCCTGGACGGGCTCCCGGCGCAGGCCCGACCGTTCGTCGAGCCGTTCATCAACCAGATCGTCCTCTCGATCCACGAGGCGTTTGCGCTCGCGATCTCCTCGACCTTCTGGGTCAGCATCGGCGCGGCCCTGCTCGCTGCCGTGCTCGTGCTCTTCCTGCGCGCAACCCCGAAGCCGACGAGTAGCGCGACGGGATAACCTTCGCGCGTGCTCGCACCCAAGACGCGCGCGGCAATCCGGATCGGCTCGCTGCTGTACCTCGTGCTCGGCCTGGTGCTGTTCGCGGCGCCGGAGTGGGCTGCCTCGGCGTTCCCGTGGAATGTCTCGCCCTTCGTCGCGATGACGATCGGCGGCTGGGCAATCGGGAACGGGGTCGCCTCGTGGTTCGCCTCGGCCCCTGGCCCCGCGACGCGCGTGATGCCGGTCCTGGTCTACCTCACCGCGTTCGCGGCTACGCAGCTGCTCGTGGTCATCGCGTTCCGGGGCGCGCTCAACGTCGGCGTGATCCTCGCGGTGCCATACCTGCTCACCCTGGTGTTCACGCTCATCTCGTCTGCGTTCGGGATCCTGGAGCTGCGAAGCGCCACGGCGATCGTGGTCGACGACGCCAAGCCGTTGTCGCGGAACGTCCGGCGCCTGCTCATGGCGCTGACGGTCTTCGTTGCGGCGCTCGCAGTCGGCGGCCTCATCGCCGGGTCCGGCGGCCTGTCGACGACCCGCAAGATCTTTCCCGAGCCACTCACGCTGTTCACCGTCCGGGCGTTCGCGGCGTTCTACCTCGCGCTGGCGATCGGCCTCGTCGCGCTGCTGCTGCGGCCGAGCACGGCGTCCGCCTTCACGCTCGGCATCGCCGGCGTCGCCCTGATCATCCCGATCCTCGCCGCGGCGCTCCTGAACATCGGTGCGTTCGACTTCGCCGGGCGACCCCTCGGGATCCTGTACCTCGGCGCGTACCTGGCCGTGCTGGGTCCGTCCCTCGCCTTCCTGTGGTGGCACCGCGACCTGATCTGACCACCGCCCCGCCGTCCAGATGTCATCGGCTGAATACCAACGCGACGAGGTGCGCCCGCTCAACTCGCTCCGACCTCGAGTCGGCGGCTGGAATCCGGCATTGCACCCCTGAGAGTCCGCCGTCCCGTCGAAATGCTTGTCGTCGCGACCATCTCGACGAGGTTTGGCCGACCCGAGACCTCGAGGGTGGTCACGTTGGTATTCGGCCACGAACATCTGGCGCCGGGCGGAACGCCAGACCTCTTAGTCGCCGACCTGCGCGCCCCGCCGCATGTAGGCGATCTCCCAGCGCACGACCCAGGTCACGCCGGCGTCTGCACTGGACTCCCAGGTCCATCGGAATCGGTCCGACTGGACGTCCCGAAAGACCATGCGTTGCCGTGCCGCGGGGCCCCGTTCCGGCGCGGCACGCTCGAAGGCGAACCAGCCGTCGGCGCGCGCGCCGACGAGGTCCAGGTAGCCGCCCTGGTCGTCGACCCAGGTCTGGTGCCACACGTGCCGCTCCGCGCCGAACACGGACCAGCTCTGTCCCTGGAGCGCTGAATCCGCGTCCTCGCCCTCGAACTGCTCATGAATCACGCGATCGCCGAGGATTCGACTGATCCGGTTCGTGCCTGCTCCGCCGCCCTCCCAGGCGACGTTCCATTCGCCGATCCAGAAGTCGAGCTCGGTTCCGTCATCCGTGATGCCTTCGCGCTTGTCCATGTGGCCTCGTTCCCCTGGATCACCAGCGCGGAATTTTCCCACGGGCCACATCCTCGACGCACTGTTCCGCCGGGCGAAGGCCGCGCAACGTCAGAGTCGGCGGTTCAGGGCCAGGTGAGGGTGCCGCGGTAGACGTTCGTGGTCTCGTAGCCGATCTCGAGGAAGTACTCGAGCTGGCCGTCGCGATAGAGCAGAGCGCAGTCCCACGACGTCTTCGCGATCGGGTGGTCTGCCTGCTCGATGCTGGGGCCTGGGACCTTGGTCCACGCAATCCCGTCCGTCGAGGTTGCGAGGCCTCGCTTCGCAAGGTCCAGTCCGGCGTAGACCATGACCAGGCCGCTCGGCGTCGACACGACGCGCGAGCGGTCAAGCGATGACAGCTCCCACGCTTCCGTCGCCTCGAGCACCGGTGCGTCCTGCTTCGTCCAGATCAGGCCGTCGTCCGAGAACGCGACGCCGATCTTGCCCTTCCCGCCGAGGACCTTGTCGAAACCCGCGTAGTACATCGCCCATCGATCGCCGACCTTGACGACCGACGGCCACATGATCCCGCCGGCGTCGAACGTGCCGGCCGCGCCTGGCGTGAGGATGGGCGTGTCCTCGATCGTCCAGGGCCCGTTCGGGCCGGGACCCGTGATCCGAGCCACGACCCACGGGTTCGTCCCGGAGACCGTCTGGTAGATCAGGACCCAGGTCCCGTCGTCCGCGATGTACCCGGTCGAGACGTCCATGCCGGGGTTGGCGAGCTTGAAGTCCTTCGTCTCGAAGCCGGGGTGCTTCGTGTCCAGCGTCCACGCGATCCCGTCGGTGGAGGTGAAGTGCGGGACCAGCATGTGCCCCGGCCAGTCCGTGAACACGTTCGCGAACATGTGGAGCACGCCGTCCGAGGCGATGACCGCGCCGGGGTTGACGTACTTGTCGGTGGTGCCGGCGAGCTGGGGGCTGATGACGATGTCCCTGCCGAAGGTGAACCGCTGCGTGACCGCCGGCGGGTCAGTGGGGGTCGGATTCGCCGTTGGCGCGGATGTGGGAGCAGATGTTGGCGCAACCGTCGCGGGCGCCGGGGATGGCGCGGAGGTCGGCGTCACGCCGGGTCCGCAGGCTGCG
>JANLSG010000186.1:0-2482 GCA_031362295.1 Chloroflexota bacterium | reverse complement strand
GCTCGCGAAGTTCCAGGTAGAGGCGCTCCACGGCCAGGTCCACCACGCCGTCCTGGGTCGGCGAAGCACCGTAGATCTCGGCCAGCTCGCGCACGCGATGGACCGTCGGAGCGGCGAGGTTGTAGGTGCGTTTCGTTCGCTTGGGTCGCGTTGACATGGACCCATCATCGACGTGTCGAAAGCGGGTGTCAACTGGCTGGTGAAGGCGGCAGCCTCGCCGGGCTGGCGGGTCTCGTTGGCTCCGTCGCTGCATACGAGGCGCTGCTCGTGCTGATGCTCGCCCGCCCAATGCTCGCGTTCCTGCTGGTACTTGCGTCCTTCGAGTCGCCGCCGCGAGGCTGATCCAGTCTTCTCGTTTGCCTCGATATACTTGGCAGGGTCAGCTTTTGACACGTCTTGGTCGGATCTATCCCTCGCAGGGTCATTGTCGACGCGCTCGCATGGGAATCCGGCGAGATTCGGCCCGAATTTGGTCGTCCGTATACCTGCCAGCGTCACAACCGACCGACAGCGGTCAAAACCTGTCCCCCACAGGGACAGCGGCGGCCTCCAGGGCATCCGCCTGCGCGGCGCCTCGGGTTAGCGCTTGGTCAGCTGCGGCTTCAATTCCGCTTTGAGGTCGCGCTCCGCCTGCTGCGCGGCTTCCTTCGTGGGGAAGGTGAGCCACGCGATCTCGCAGCCCATGATCCACGCGCGAACGGTCGCGAGCTCCGCGTCGGTCAGGGCGTAGCGGCCGGACTTGATGTCGGCGGCCGACGCGATCCCAAGCGACTCCGCGACGTTGCGGCGGAACGCAGACCCGCTGATCGATCGGCTGTTGCCCAGGTGGTTCGCCCAGACCCGTCGGACAAGGCTGTCCGCCTTGCCGACGTAGACGGCCACTCCGTCGCGGTACCAGGCGTAGACGCCCGGCGCGAACGGCGCGTCGGCCTTCGTCAGGTGGCGCGCCGGACGTCGCGCCGCGACTTGCATGTCCGCCCAGGTCACCGGCTTCGCCACCGCGTCCTTCCCACTCCGCTGCGCCCCCAATTGGTCAAATCATGCGCCGCATAGATCGCGCGGCGATGACCGTTGCCCGATCGGGCATCGGCGTTCGCCCGGTCGGGCACGAGCGGCCGTGTCGTCGGGAGCGTGCCGCGCCGTACGATCGAAGCCAATGACCGCCTTGATGTACGCGCAGCGAATCCGCCCGAATCGGGCCGCATCGGGCGCTCGACGAACGCCGGGCAGATCGGCGGAGCACGAACACATCCTCACCCTGCAGAGGGAAGCGGGGAATCGAGCGGTCGCCCACCTCCTCGTCCAGCGGGACAAAGAGCGGCACACGCCCGAGGACGGCGGCGCGAAGCTCGCGGATTCGCCAACGCGTGCGAAGGAACTCGGGCCGCCGCCGCCGTTGCGGGCAAACGAAGAGGAGACATACAAGGTCCAGGCCGAAGCGAGGCTCGCGGATCTCGGCGGCCCGGCGGAGGCGTCCAGCGCGGGCCACACCTCGGCAACAGGCTCCATCGACGGCTTCCCCGACTGGTTCGCGAACCTCCAGAACACCCTGGTGGAGAGCAAGCAATGGCGCAAGGACAAGGAGGAGCCCGCGCAGAACCTGCTCGCGGACTACGCACTCCGGCGGTTCGCCACGAAATACCAGGGCGACACCACGAAGGTACCGCCAACGGTCCGGATCTTCCTCCAGCACATCGGTCGCAGCTCTGGCAACCAGAAGGCCGCAGCCGCGGCCGGCCTGCCCAGCTCGAAGAAGCTTGGCGGCGCGGAGGGGGCGCAGAACTGGTGCGCCGAGGCGGGAAGCTCCTCGGTCAAGCTGGTGCTGCAGGCCGCGGGAGTGGAACCCACGACGGACTGGAACGCCTGGCTGACGGCGCCGCCCGTCCCGAAGAATTACATGCAGAACGCGGCGGTCGACGCCAAGATCGAACCCGGCGACCAGATCTCGTATCTGGAGCGGTCGCTCCTCGCCATCGGTGGCCACACGGTGACCGCACTCACCGCCAGCCGGGGTGAGGGCAGCACCTTCGACCACGCGTCGGGCAACGCGGGGGGTGGCGGGAGCGGCAGTGTCCGAATTGGGACCAGCAAGCCGCGGGCGCAGATGCCGGCGAAGGTCACGTTCACGGATATCCAGAACAACGCGGCCGCGTCCGAGGTCCTGAACACGCCGCCGGGCGTCATGTGGGCCTACGTCATCGTCAAGTACAGCAAGCTCTGGGCGGACCTTGGCGCCATCGACACGAACGCCCCCAACGTCTGGCAGTCGAAGGAAGGCCAGGCATTCCTCACCGAGTACCGACTCAAGGTCTCGCCCGTCAAGGCATAGGGTCGGGGCGACGTCGAGATCCGGCCAGCGCGAGTCAGTCGTCAGGACACGGCGGGCGTCCAGGCTCAGCGCATGCGCCGGTAGGTGCGCTCCGATCTACGGGCGACGCGGAGCACGACCACGACCCGCGCCGCGTCATCGATGGCGAAGATC
>JANLSG010000180.1:0-12968 GCA_031362295.1 Chloroflexota bacterium | reverse complement strand
ACGATTGTCTGGATCGGAGCTGGCCACTTGATCTGGCTCGGCGCGTACTTGAACCAGTACAGGACTACGACCACGATGGCGCCGAACAGATCGTACGTCGCGTAACCGCCATAACCGAAACGATCCGCCAAACTGAGCAGGAACGCGATGGCAACGGCAACGGCGCCGTACACCACCATCTTCTCGTTTTTGTTGAGCTTGTTCCAGAACGCTGTGATCATCGGGGGCATGGATCCCTCCCTCGCAATGTTTGGTGCACACGCAGCACTTGCAGGCGAGAGCGTAGCGTTCGGCGACGCGCGCTGAAAGGGGTTCGTTACAAGTTCCGCCGAATTTCTTCGAGGTCGGCGGGGCGATCGACGTCGAGCAGCGTCCGACCGGCGGGGTCCAACGCGAGCCACTCGGCAGCGGGAACCTCGATCCACCGAAGGCGGTCCAGCAGGCGCACGAGCGATCGATCTCCCTCGCTCAGGGCTTCCGTGGCAGCCCGCGCGGCCGTGGTGACCCGAAGCGCCAGCGGCAGGACCTGGCGGCGACCATGCTCGGGAACCGGACTCGCGAGCAGCACGGAATCGACGTCGACCGCCGCCGCGAGGCGACCCAGCATCGCGGTGAGAACGCCCGGGTCGAGGCCTGGCATGTCGCCACCGACGACGATCGCGAGCTCGGTGCTCGTCTCGCGCAGCGCGCCGGCGAGGGCCGCCAGCGGACCCGCGAAGGGCTCGTCGTCGGGGACGCTGCGGATCGATCTGTCTTCCACTTGCGCGCCGGCGACGATTACGTCCCGTGCCATCGCGCGAACAGCGCGAATGGCGTAATCGAGGAGCGGTTCCCCATCGAGCTCGGCCAAGAGCTTTGGGCCACCGAAGCGGGTCGATCGCCCGCCGGCCAGCACGATCGCGGTGACCCGGCTCCGATTGGTCACGGGGGCGCCGCTCGTGGCGCCCGTGGGCCTGGAACGTGGCCTTCCGGGGTCCGCTGGAGGATCGCCCGCCGATCGAGGTCCTCGAGGATCGCCATGACGAACTTGCGGCTCGTGCCGGTCGCGTCGCGATAGGCCGCGGGCGTCAGGGGCGCCTCCCGCGCCCGATCCAGCGCGAGCGCCGCGAGTCGGTGATACGTGGGCGTCGCCCACGCGAGGTCCGGACCGAGGCGGACAATTCGGCCCTCGGCGACAAGCGTGCGCACCCCCTCCGGAGGACAGCCGGCCCGCGTGGCCGCCTCGTCAAGGGCCGGCGGCGCCGGCACCGAGAGCGATGCCTCGAGCCGAGTCATCGCAGCGGTGAGCTCGGCCGGCAGCGCCTGGCCGCGAGCCGGTTCTCGAAGCGCCTCGCCGGTTCGCGCGAGCGTGCCGCCGGCGACAAGCGCGTCGATCAATGTAGCGGTCGCGGATTGCGCCGCGGCAGCATCGCGTCGCTCCACGGTCACAAGGGAGCGGAGGCGCCGCAGCAGCGCAGCGCGTGCACGCGGGAGTGGCAGCCCGGCACTCAGCGGGGCGTCGCGATGATGCGCCGCAACCGCATCCACGGCCGCCAATTCCAGCGCGCCTCGCACGTCGGCGGCGAGCGCGAATCCCGCTTCCGTGGCCGCCGCGCCATGGAGGTCCAGGCGAGCCGCGTCGATGTCGGCGGCACGCGCCGCGTCGACCGCCTCGATGAGTCGATCGATCTGCTCCGAGGTCAGCCTTCTGCGCGAGATGCCACGGACCGGCCGGACATCGAGCACCCGGACGCCCGCCACCACCGCGCCAGAGGCGGGCTCACGCAGCACCGCGCGATCGCCGGCGAGCGCCGCCGCCACCCGCTCGAGCGTGAGAATCGCCACGTCCGGCCGGCCGGCAACGCGTCGGATCGTCGCGTCGACCTGATCGGTACCGATGTGTAGCCGGAGCCTTGCCCCCGACCTGGCCGGACGCGCCGAGCTCCCGGCGAACGACGCCACGGGTAGCAACGCGATGAGGAGCCGGTCGGTGGCGACGACGCGCGGGCCGTCGGTGAGCACATCCCCGCGCCGGAGCGCCTCCACGGGCAGCCCCGCCACGTTGAGCGCGGTTCGCCCGCCGTCGTGCCGATCGCGCTGCTGGTTGTGCGCCTGGATCTCGCGCACCCGAATCGCCTCGCCGCCGGGCTCGCGCCGGAGCGTCGCGCCGGTCATCAATGAGCCACCGCGGAGCGAGCCCGTCACCACCGCCCCGCGCCCCTTCACCGCGAACGCGCGGTCCACCGCCAGCCTGAGCGGCCCGCGCTCACGATCCGCCCAGCCAGCCACGACGCGATCGCGCATGTCCCGGAGAGCCGCCCGGACGGCATCGAGGCCCTCCCCCGACACGGACGACACGGGCAGGACCGGCACGCCGGCGAGGCTCGTCCCTGAGAGTAGCGTCACCACCGCGGCGAGCACCTCCGCGACTCGACCCGGCTCGACCATGTCGATCTTGGTCACGACCGCGAGCCCTGCCGAGATCCCCAGCGCGTCGAGCAGCTGGAGATGCTCCAGCGTCTGCGGCCGCGGGCCGTCGTCGGCGGCGACGACAAGCATCGCTGCATCGATCTCGCCGGCGCCCACGAGCATGTTGCCGATCAGCCGATCGTGGCCTGGCACGTCGACGAAATCGAGCTCGACTCCGTCCTCGAACGTGAGATGCGCGTACCCCACGTCGATCGTCATGCCGCGCGCCCGTTCCTCGGGCAGGCGGTCCGCATCGATGCCGGTGAGGGCGCGCAGGAGGCTGGTCTTGCCGTGGTCGATGTGCCCCGCGGTGCCGATGACGACGGTCGGCACGCCCGTCGCGTCGCCCATCAGCGCGCGGCGACAGCGGGTGCCGCCAACGCGGCGCGAATTGCCGCAACCAAACGATCGTCGTCCGCCGGCTCGACCGTTCGAAGGTCCAGGACGACGGCATCGTCGACGACGCGACCGATGACTGCTGGATCGCCGAATCGAAGGCTGGCGAGAAGCCGCTGCGGCGGCGTTCCGCCGATGACGACCGCCCACGACCGCAGCGTCTGCCCAGGCAGCGAGCCGCCGCCGATCGTCGATTCCGTGCGCCCTGTCGAGGCTCGCGACGGGTCATCCAGCGCCGCCACGACGGCGGTCGCGCGCCGCTCGAGCTCGTCGGGGGAGACCGCGATCTGGCGCCAGATCGGGATCGCGGTGTGCGCGATGCCGGCGCGGTATAGGCGGAGCGTCGCGGCCAGCGCAGCGAGGATGACCTTGTCCGGGCGCATCGCACGCGCCAGCGGATCGCGACGGAGCCTCTCGATCAGGTCGGCGCGGCCGGCGATGATCCCCGCCTGCGGCCCGCCGACCAGCTTGTCGCCGGAGAACGTCACGAGGTCGGCGCCGGCGGCGAGACGCTCGGTGGGCGTCGGCTCGTGCGCCAGCCCGAAGCGCTCGGTGTCGAGGAGCGCCCCGGAGCCCAGGTCGTCGATCACGATCGCGCCGTGCGCGTGGGCCACGGAGGCGAGATTCACCGCGTCCGGTGCCTCGACGAACCCGGTCTGCGCGAAGTTCGACGGATGGACGCGCAGCACGACCTTCGCGCGCCCGTCGGCGAGGGCCGCCTCGAAGTCCGCCACGCGGGTGCGATTCGTCGTGCCCACCTCGATCAGCCGCGCGCCCGCGCGCCGCACGATCTCCGGAATCCGGACGCCGCCACCGATCTCCACCAGCTCGCCGCGCGAGACCAGTACGCCACCGCCGCGCCCCGCCAGCCCAACGGCCAGCGCGACCGCCGCCGCGTTGTTGTTCGTAACGAGTGCGTCCTCGGCGCCCGTCAGCGCGACGACCTCGTCCTCGACAGCCCGAAATCGCCGCCCGCGCCGACCCGTCTCGCCGTCGAGCTCCAGCATGGAAGGGCCGCCGGCCGCCAAGCGCGCGGCATCGACCGCGGCGTCGGGCCACGACGCGCGCCCCAGGTTCGTATGGAGGATCACGCCGGTCGCGTTGATCACGGGCATGAGGCCGGACGCAACCCCCGGGGCCGCGCCGCGGCCCAGGGCGCCCAGCCGCCCGAGCAGGTCCGAGACGAGATCCGCCACGGATCGCCCGGTACCACCCGCGGAGATCGATGTGCGCTCATCCGCCAGAAGCCGGCGCGCCAGCTCGAGCACCGCAGCGCGATCGCGACCGCCCACGCCGAGGTCGCCGCCATCGGCCTCGGCCGCGCGCAGCAGCGCATCGATGCTCGGTGGCCGTCGCGGCCCTGTCATCGGTTCGGTCGTCCTCCAGGTCGTCCGTGGCGGGAGCGCATGGGAGTCGAACCCACCGCGCGACGCCGAGCGCCGCGCCATCCGTTTTGAAGACGAAGCCGGGCACCGGCCCGAACGCACTCCCGCGTCATCGTAGCGAGGCGCCTCGGCCAGACTGGGCTCCCCGGGTCAGGAATGCGCCTCGAGCGGCGAGCGTCAGCGCGGCCTCACCGTGCGTCAGGGCGAAGGCGTGGATGCGGCCGGTTCCCGACCCCGATGAAGGTCGTGGGGACCGCGACCCGGAGACCTGACCCGTCGGCGTTGATGAAGGCGATGCTGCCCCGCGAGTCCTCGCTCCCAGTGATCAGGTCGAAGATGATCTGGCCGTCTGAGGTCCAGGTTGGCTGGCTCGCCCGATCCCCGCCCGCCGCGAAGTTCGTGACCTGCGTGAGTCCCGATCCATCGGACTTGATCGTGAACAGGTTGGACGGGTCGTCGGTGGACTCCACGGAGCCGACGTCGTTCGTGACATACACGATCAAGTCCTCCGTGTGATGCCAGTCGACACGTGGTGGATCGAGGACATCGGTGATCGACTTGGGCGCCGACCAGGTGCCCTCCGTGTCGCGCACGATCGCGATTCGCCCGCCGATGTACTCCTCGCCGTCGAATTGGTCGAGGACGAGGACCAATGCGGAGCCATCGGGCGACCAGCGCGGGAAGCTGTGGAGGGAACCGTCCGCGGATTCGAGCTTCCCCGCCAGGGTGACCTGACCCGACGCAACGTTCACGATGACGAGCGTCGAACTGACTGGGAGGCCCTGCGGGTCTCCCGCGTAGGCGATGGCAGCGATGCGCGAGCCATCGGGCGACCATGCGGGGTTGTCCAGAAACATCCCCTTCAGCTCGGCCGGGATGGTGGCGAAGAGCGGCGCTGGGCTGGCACCGCGCGGGTCGGTGATCCAGATGGACTGCGCCGCGTCGGTGGCTTGCGCGTATGCGATCTTCGAGCCATCCGGCGACCAGTCCGGGTGGAGCTGATCGCCCGGCGGCCCCAAAATGACATGATTTCCCGAGCCGTCCGGCCGGATGAGCGACAGTCCGAGCGGCGCGCCCTGGTAGACGATCCAGGCTTCGCCAGCACCGACGCTCGGCGGCGTCTCGGTGGGCGCCGATCCGGCGGGAGTAGCTGTCGGCGCAGGCGGCGCCGCCGTCGCGAGGGCCGATGCTGTCGGCCCCGCGGGCGCGGCAGGGCTGCCGCACGCCGCCAGAAGCATCGCGATGATCCCGAAGCGGGTCGGTCGTTGCACGGTGCGTATGCTCCTCGCGTTGTCCAAGTACTTCAGGGTGGGCGCATCGTAGCGAGATGCCTAGGCCAGGCCGAGCTCCCGGGTCAGGAATGCGCGTCGAGCGGCACGCGCTTTCGCGCTGCGCATCGCATGGTCGGCCGAGTACCACTCGATCGTCGCGTCGCCGGGCGCAGCCCGAGCCAGCTCCAGCGCGGACATCGACGCGATGAAGAAGTCGCGGTTGCTGAACTGCCACAACGCCTTGGCCTTGAGTCCGCGGGCGGCCACGATCGGGTCCAGCGACGCCAGCTGCCGCAGGTAGTCGAATCGGTCGACCTCGACCTTCCAGAAGCGCAGGAACCAGTCGCCCCAGCGTGGGGTCGCCCCGATCACGACCGCCGCCTTGAACCGGCGAGGGTTGCGACTGGCGAGGAGCAACCCGTGCATCGCCCCGAAATCATGCCCCACCAGCGCGATCGGTGCGCCCTTCGGGAGGCTCGCGGCGAGCGCATCCAGGGCAGCGCCGAGGCGCCGCTGCTCGACCTCGATGTTCGCGATGTCCGTGGGCGCATCAACAGGATCGGGGACCCACGGCAGGCGTCCCGCAGGCAGGACCGATCGAACACCCAGCGCCGCGTATGTCTTCGCCTCCGATAGGAACTGCGTCCGATCGCTTCGATGATCGCCGAGCCAGTGCAGGAACAGGATCCCGGCATGCGCCGCGCCATCGCTCGGCTCGACGACGTACGTCTCCACGGCAGCATCGCCCGTGCCGAAGGCGGTATCGGTCGTCCGGGCCGTGGTCACCGAGCCGCCGCCCATGCGTCGATCTCGGCGCGTACTGCGGCCTTCGTCTCGACCGTGGCGAAGGACACGTCGACCGCCCGGCGCTGGAGCACGACGAGGTCCTCGCGAGACAGCCCGGCAAGACGGGCGACGTGCCGCAGCTCGTCCGTGAGTGTCGTGTGGAAGAACGGCGGGTCGTCGCTCGAGATGGTCATGGTCACGCCGTCGCGCCAGAAGCGAGCGACGGGGTGGTCCTCGAGCGCCGGGAAGAGGCCGATGCTGACGTTGGAGGATGGGCAGACGTCGAGCGGCACGTGCTCGCGGATGAGGCGAGCCAGGAGCTCCTCGTCGTAGATCGCGGCGACGCCGTGACCGATGCGATCGGCGCCGAGGACATCGAGCGCCTCCGTGATGCTCTCCGGCGGACCCATCTCGCCCGCGTGGACCTGGAACCCGAGCCCGAGCCGGGTACTGGCCTCGCGCAAATTCCGAAAAGCCTCGATCGGCTCGGTCGACCCGACGCCGGTCAGGCACAGCCCGACGATCGGCGCGTCTGCGTCCTCGACCAGCCGGATCGTCGCGTCGGCTTCCGCGGAACCCAGATCCCGGATCGCATCCACTACCAGCCCAATCTTCGTGTTCGGACCGCCGGCCACGAAACCGTTGCGGAGCGAGCGCCACATCGCGGCCGGCTCCAGGCCGTTCCGAACGTAGATCATCGCCGTGAAGATCGCCTCGGAATAGGCGACGTTCTGCGCGGCCTGACCGCGTGCGAACTCCGCGGCCACGAATTCGAGGTCGTCCGGCGTCCGCACGAAGCTGTTCGCGAGCAGATAGGCGTCGAGGAAGCCGCCGAAGTTCGGGTATCGGCCGGGGTATCGACCGTTCACGAGCTGGAGCGCCTGCTCGGGTTCTGCGCCGTGGCGGCGCGCCAGCGTGGAGGCGGTCGCCTCGGTGATCGAGCCGTTCAGGTGGATGTGCAGCTCCACCTTTGGCACGCTCAAGATGTCTTGCTCGGTCGCCAGGGTCGTCATCGGCCTTGGCATTGTGCCTCGTCCGATCTGCGACGCGGGCGCCATCTGGGCATCGCAGGAGGCCGGCCCGTGCCGCCGTACCATGCCGACGATGGCCCTGAAGATCCCTGCGATCCGCCTGACCGACCTCACGACGTGCGGCGGATGCGCCGCGAAGCTCGGCGCGGATGCCCTCGCGGAGGCGCTATCGGGGCTCGGCATCGACGACGGTAGCGGCGCGGCGAATGGCCTCATCGCCGGGCTCGATCCGCCCGACGACGCAGCGGTCTACCTCGTTGCGCCCGGCGTCGCCGTGATCGGCACGCTCGACTTCTTCCCACCCATCGTCGACGACCCGCGGACGTTCGGCGAGATCGCGGCGGCGAATGCGCTCAGTGACGTCTTCGCGATGGGCGGTCGCGTGCTGTTCGCGCTGTCGGTCGCGGCCATCCCCGAGGACTTCCCGCCCGGCGCGTTCCGCGAGATCCTCGAAGGCGCGTCGTCGAAGGTGCGCGAGGCCGGCGGGATGCTCGCGGGGGGCCACACGATCCGCGACCCGGAGCCCAAGTACGGCCTCGCGGTGATCGGCGTTGGCTCGCCGGATCACCTGCTCCGCAAGGGCGGCGCGCAGCCGGGCGACGTGCTGCTGCTCACCAAGCCACTTGGGACTGGCCTGCTCGTGAGCGGGCGCCGGCAGGGCAAGACGTCCGATGCCGAGCTCGCGGCGGCGATCGACTCGATGCGTACGCTCAACCGTGCGGCCGCGGACGTGCTCGTCGCGCACGACGTCCGTGGGGCGACCGATGTCACGGGCTTCGGCCTGCTCGGCCACGGACTGGAAATGGCGCGCGGATCCGGCACCCGGTTCGTCTTCGACGCCGCGTCGCTCCCCGCTCTCGACGGCGCCCTGGACCGCGCCCGTGCCGGCGTGGAAACCGGTGGCGCCACCTACAACCGCCGCTTCGTCCTGCCCTCGCTCACGGTGGCGAGCGGCATCGCACCCGAGCTGGTGACGCTCGCGCACGATCCGCAAACCTCCGGTGGCCTCCTTGCCGCCGTCGCGCCACCGCACGCATTCGAGGTGCAGCGCGCCCTCGCGGACGCGGGAGTTGCGACCTGGCGGGTCGGCCGTGTCGAAACAGCCGAAACTTCCGGTGTTGCCCTCACGTGAAACCACGCTGACCGAGAAAGGAGCACGGTGACCGACCCGATCGAGGACATCATCGGTGACTACCGGGCGTTCGCAGCCCAGCAGCGCGACCGCCTGCTGACGCGTGGCATTGACATCGCCCCGTATGCGCTCAGTCATCTCGCCTTCCGCGTGCCCGAGTGGGACCAGTACGTGCAGGCCCGGACGCTCCTCGAGCGACACGCGGTTGCCAATCGCGAGAATGTCTGGAACGGCCGCCCGATCTCCCTGATCGTGCCCATCGAGCCGCTCGAGGTCCTCGACGGCAAGGCGGTGCCGCTGATCGAGCTGATCCCGCCTGTCCACCAGCGCGTGTACAAGATGGGCATGGAGCACCTTGGTGTGGTGGTCGGAGACACATTCGACGCATTCATCGAAGCGCACAAGCCGGTCCTGACAGGACAGCAATTCCAGGGCCCGAACAGCATTCCCGACCCCGTTTACATCCTCATGGACGACTTCACCCACGTGAAGTTCTATCGACTCTCGCTGCGGGCATCCGTCGAGCTCTTCGAGGGCAGCGCGTTCAAGCCCGGCTTCCATCACGTCGACGGCTGGGTGCCGCAGCGCCTCGTGACGGCGACCGGGCCCAATCCACTGCCGCGATGACCAAGCCGCCTGGGCTTTGATCAATCCGGACAACGCCCCGATCCTCGAGTTCGACCCGGCGCCTGACGCCGTGCTCCAACCGCACCTCGCGATCAAGCGCTTCGACCTGCCCGCGCACGTGGTGCTGTGCTTCTTTCACGACGCGATCGCCGCCTTCGTCGAGGAGCTCGGCGGTCGCGAGATCGGACGCCTCGGTTCCGAGATCGGGTCGTATCCGGTCTTCGAGGTGGAGCTCGACGGGCAACGCCTCGCGATCTCACAGGCCGGGGTGGGCGCACCACTTGCCGCGGGCTGGCTCGAGGAGCTCATCGCGCTCGGTGGGCGGGCCTTCGTCGCTGCCGGTGGTGCCGGCGTCCTGGTGCCGGATCTCGCGCTGGGCCACGTCGTCGTGCCGACCGCCGCGATCCGCGACGAGGGCACGAGCTACCACTACCTTCCGGCGGCCCGTGAGGTCGAGCCGACGGCGGATGCGTACGGCGCGATCATCGCCACGCTCGAGGCTCGAGGCGTGCCCCACGTCGCGGGAAAGACGTGGACGACCGATGGTTTCTACCGCGAGACCAGGGACAAGGTCACCCGCCGGGTGGCTGAGGGGTGCCTGACGGTAGAGATGGAGGCCGCCGCCTTCTTCGCCGTTGCCCGGTTCCGCGGCGTCTCCTTCGGCCAGATGCTCTACGCGGGCGATGACCTTTCCGGCGAGGCCTGGAACCACCGGGGCTGGCTGGACCACGGCACCGGCCGGGATCTCCTCCTCCGGCTCGCTACCGAGGCCGTCCTGCGCATCGAGGTGGGCCCAGGTTGACGCTGAATCGGCTCGAAGCGACGCGGGCGCAGGTCCTCGCGTATCGACGGAAGGTCCAGGCGCTCGACAAGCGACTGCCCATGAGCCCGGAGTCACTCCGGCAGGCGGCGTGGGCGGGCCTTCAGGACAGCATGCCGCGCGCCGCCGTGCTCTCGATCCATGCGCGGGTCGCGGGTACGACGCCCTCTTCGTGGGAGGACACGTCGCTCGTGCAGCTGTGGGGTCCGCGGTTCCAGCTGTACGTCGTCGCTCGTTCCGATCTGCCGTTCTTCTCGCTCGGACGCCTGCCAGACGACGCGAAGGGGCGGCGGAAGGCCGAGGACCTCGCCACCCGCTTGCACGCGTTCCTCGACGGCCGGACGACGCTGACGTACGGCCAGGCCGGCGATGGCGTGGGTGTGCATCCCAATGCGCTTCGATATGCCGCCGCGACCGGCACCGTGGGGATCCGTTGGGCCGGCGCGAGGGCGCCGACCATCTGGACGGTCCCGCCGCCGACGATCACCGCTTCCGCGGCGTGTGAAGAGCTCGCGCGCCGCTATCTGCACGTCTACGGCCCGACGACGACAGCCGCGTTCACGCGATGGGCGTCCATCGGGTCGGCTCAGGGTCGCGCCGCCTTCGAAGCCCTCGCGGCAGAGCTCGCGCCGGTGCGCACCTCGATCGGTGATGCGTGGATCCTGACCGCCGATGAACCGACGTTCCGAGCCGCCGCGGGGCCAACGGCGCCGGCCCGCCTCCTCCCGAGCGGCGATTCGCTCTTCCTCCTCTGGGGTGCCGATCGCGAGCTCCTCGTGCCCGACCCGGTGCAGCGCGAAGCCCTGTGGACGTCGCGCGTCTGGCCGGGCGCCGTGCTCGTCGACGGTGAGCTCGTCGGGACGTGGCGCCGGGACGGGACCAATGTGACTGTCGAGCCATGGCGCCGACTTGTGCGCGCGGAGCAGGATGCGGTCGAAGGGGAGGCGGCATCCTTGCCGCTGCCCGATCTTCGTGGCCCGATCGTCGTTCGTTGGAGTAGCTGATCACGATGCAGCGTGCGCTGATCCTTCTCGTCGCCCTTGTCCTGGGTGGCTGCGATTCGGGGCCGGCCGCAACCCCGTCGGCGCCGATTGCGGCGAGCGACCTGTCTGGCCGATTTGCACTCAGCTTCACGATCGAACACGGGACGATGCGCCCTTCGGACGTGATCGTCGGTGCGGCGACGCTGACGCTGGTGGGGCCGGGCGGCGCCACGATCAGCGGCCCAAGCCCGTTCGTGGGCTTCGAGTTCACCGAGGTGGGGGGCTCGCACCGGCAGGTTGGGTTTGCCACCGATGCCGTCTGCGAACCGCATCGGGTGACCTCGAACACGCCGATCGTGACGCCCATCGCCAAGCCGAGCGGGACTGGCATCCCGGTCGGTCAGGACGGCGACTGGTACCGCAAGTTCCTCGCCGACCCGCTCCTCCACCTGCCCGCGGGCGACTGGGACATCGCGGCGATCGCCACGCTGTTCGACGCCTCGGGCTGCGCGGGAGCGCCGGTCAACCTGCGCGTCACCCTCCGGGTGCACGTCGTCGAGTGATGCCAGCCGCCGACTGGAACGCCAGCACGTACGACCGCGTGGCGGACCCGCAGACGCGCT
Organism: Chloroflexota bacterium; assembly: GCA_031362295.1. GTDB lineage: Bacteria > Chloroflexota > Limnocylindria > Limnocylindrales > CSP1-4 > UBA5189. Next base: position 1,466 of record JANLSG010000180.1, on the reverse strand, counting down.
GGGGCGCAGAAGTCCTCGAACGGCTGTCGCTCCGGGGCGACGAGACCGTCCTCGATGCCGGCTGTGGAACGGGGCGCGTGACGGAACTCCTGCTCGCGCGACTGCCGCGCGGCAAGGTGGTCGCGCTCGACTTCTCCGCGGCGATGCTCGGCGAGGCGCGCGGGCGCCTCGCGGGATTCGGCGATCAGGTGACGTTCGTCGAGGCGGACCTCGGGCGGCCGCTCCCGCTCTCGCAGCCGGTCGACGCGGTGCTGTCCACGGCGACCTTCCACTGGGTGCCGGACCACGACGCGCTCTTCGCGAATCTCGCCTCCGTGCTCCGCCCGGGCGGCTGGCTCGTGGCGCAGTGCGGCGGCTTCGGCAACGTGGCCACATTGCTCCGCGTAGCCCTCGAGGTCGCACCGGGCTTCACGCGCCAGCACAACTTTCAGACACCGGAAGCAACGGCGGCTCGATTGGAGGCCTGCGGCTTCACCGAGATCCAGACGTGGCTTTCCGAGGCTCCCACCCGCTTTGACGCGGGTGCCCCATTCGAGGCGTTCCTGGAGACCGTCTGCCTGCGCACGTACCTCAACGAGCTGCCGCCCCACGCGCGCGAGCCCTTCGTCCGCGAAGTCGCGGCACGCATGCCCGAACCGGTGCTCGACTACGTCCGCCTCAATATCACGGCCCGTCGCGTAGATGCCACCCATGCCTGAGCTCGCATTGGTTCCTCTCGAATCACCGGCCTGGGGCTGGGCGCGCGGGGAGATCTCGCACGAGGCCGGCGAGATACGGTTCGTCGATCGATAGCGCTCAAATGAATCACATGGACAGGTCGCAGGCATCTGCGGGGTATGACGGCGGTGATGACTGGCGCGGATGACCAACTGACAGCCCTTGTCGCGCGTGCGGTCGCGGGCGACGAGATCGCCTTCGCGCAGATCATCCGGGCCAACCACGACGTGATGACGCGCGTCTGCTTCCTGGCCTGCGGCGACCTCGACCTTGCGGACGAAGCGGTGCAGGCCGCCTGGGCTGTCGTCTGGGCCAAGCTCGCAACCTTGCGAGATTCATCCCGGCTGCGACCGTGGCTGGTGTCCGTGGCGGCGAACGAGGCTCGCCAGCTGCTGCGACGCCGCCGTCGGCGTGCCGTCGTGGAGCTGCAGCTGGCTGGGGCAGCGACTGACGACCCGGACCCCGCCGGGAGCGTCCAGGACCTCGACCTCGCGAATGCGCTGGCGCGGCTCGATCCCGACGACCGGGCCCTCCTGGCGATGCGCTATGTCGCCGGCTTCAACTCGTCCGAGCTGGCAATCGCCACGGGACGGTCCGCGTCCGGCACGCGGGCGAGATTCGCCCGCCTGCTCAGCCGACTCCGCACGGAGCTCGCCGATGTCTGACCACCTCGACTTCGAACGGCAGCTGGAGCGGCGGCTCCAGGCCCGTGCCGCCATCGCCGCGCGCCCGTTCGACGCCGGGGCAAT
>JANLSG010000274.1:0-4145 GCA_031362295.1 Chloroflexota bacterium | reverse complement strand
ACCAAGGAGCTGACGCATACGTTCGCCGCCGCCGGCAAGAGCGTGGCGGGCTGCCACGTTGCCGGCCACTACGCGGCCGGCATGAAGGCCGAGATCAGCGTCGGCGGATAGACGTAGACATGGACCGCCACGAGCACGGGCATTCCGACCCAGCGACGCGCCCCAGCGAGTCTCCGGATACGGCGCCCGGCGGGGAGCACGCGGGCCACCAGATGCGCTCGGCGGGCGCCGACATGCCCATGGCACATGGCGCGGGCGGGGGTCACGACCGACACGAGGGCCACTCCGTCGCGATGTTCCGGGACAAGTTCTGGCTGACCTTCGCCCTGACGATCCCGGTCGTCGTCCTGAGCGCCGACATCCAGACATGGCTCGGCTACGCAATCCCGGCCATCCCGGGCATCGAGTTCGTCCCGGCCGCGCTGGGCACGATCGTGTTCCTGTACGGCGGCCTCGTGTTCATCCGGGGTGCGCGAGCGGAGCTCGCCGACCGAAAGCCCGGGATGATGACCCTGATCTCGCTGGCGATCACCGTCGCGTTCGTGACCTCGTGGGCCGGAACACTGCGGCTCTTCGATGTCGAGATCTGGTGGGAGCTGGCCACGCTCATCACGATCATGCTGCTCGGCCACTGGCTGGAGATGCGCTCCATCGCCCAGGCCCGCGGCGCCCTCTCGGCGCTCGCCGAGCTCCTGCCGGATACGGCCGAGCGCGTCCTGGCAGACGGCACCGAGGAGGTGCGGTTGGCGGAGCTGCGGGTCGGCGACATCATCCTCGTCCGGCCGGGTGCTCGCGTTGCCGCCGACGGGGTGGTCGCCGAGGGCAGCGCGGACGTCGACGAGTCGATGATCACGGGCGAGTCGCGCGCCGTCGCGAAGTCGCCGGGAGACACCGTGGTCGCGGGAACCGTGGCGGCGGGCGGGTCGCTGCGCATCCGCGTCACGGCTACCGGCGAGGCCACCGCGCTCTCCGGGATCATGCGGCTCGTCGCGACCGCGCAGGCCTCCGCATCGCGCGCCCAGGCGCTCGCCGACAGGGCCGCGGCGATCCTGTTCTACGTCGCGCTTGCCTCGGGCGCGATCACGCTCGCCTACTGGTGGATCCAGGGTGACCCCGAGGGTGCGCTCGTTCGCACCGCGACGGTCCTCGTGATTGCGTGCCCGCACGCGCTTGGCCTGGCGATCCCGCTCGTCATCGCCATCTCCACCTCGCTCGGCGCCCGAAATGGCCTGCTCGTGAAGGACCGCCTCGCCCTGGAGCGGGCTCGGACGCTGGACACCGTCATCTTCGACAAGACCGGGACCCTGACCCGGGGCGAGCCCGCCCTCGCGGACGCGAGCGACGACGAAACGCTTCGCCTGGCAGCCGCCGTCGACGCCGATTCGGAGCATCCGCTGGCCAGGGCGGTCGTCCGTGGCGCCGAGGGTCGCGGTCTCGCCATCCCGAAGGCGACCGCATTCGAAGCGCTCCCCGGCCGCGGTGCACGCGCCACGGTCGACGGCCGCAGCGTGGCCGTCGGCGGGCCTCGGCTGCTGGAGGAGCTGTCCCTCGCGCCGCTCCCGGCCGCGGCGGACTGGGACCGCGAGGGCCGGACCGTCCTCCACGTCGTCGTCGATGGGCGCGTCGCCGGGGTCCTTGCGATCGAGGACGAGATCCGGCCCGAATCGAAGGAGGCGATCGACGCGCTGCACAGCCTCGGCGTTCGGGTCGCGATGATCACCGGCGACAGCCAGGCCGTTGCCGATTCGGTGGCGCGGCGGCTCGGCATCGACGAGGTCGCGGCGCAGGTCCTGCCGGAGGACAAGGCCGCCGCCGTGCAGCGGTTCCAGGCGGGCGGCCGCAAGGTGGCGATGGTGGGCGACGGGGTCAACGATGCTCCGGCGCTCGCGACGGCGGATGTCGGGATCGCGATCGGTGCCGGCACGGACGTGGCCGTGGAGTCCGCGGGCATCGTCCTCGTCCGCAGCGACCCACGGGATGTCGTCGGGGCGATCCAGCTGTCACGGGCGACCTACTCGAAGATGCTCCAGAACCTTGTTTGGGCGACGGGCTACAACCTGGTCGCGATTCCCATCGCCGCCGGGCTGCTGGTCCCGTGGGGGATCGACCTGCCGATGGCCGTCGGTGCCATCGCCATGAGCGTGTCGACGATCGTCGTCGCCGCCAACGCCCAGCTCCTGCGCCGACTGCAGCTCCGTCGCCCGTCGCCGGCTGCCGAGCAGGCTCCCGCTTCATGATCGAGATCGATCAGCTCAACCAATCACAGGAGGTTTCGCCATGACCGACCAGCGCACCGTTCCCCCAACGCAGGATCCCGTGTGCGGGATGACCGTCGACCCGGCCGTTGCCCGGACGAACGGCCTGACCCTTGTCCACGAAGGCGTCGAGTACGCGTTCTGCGGCAAGGGCTGCCTGCTCGAGTTCCGGGACGACCCGACGCGCTACCTCGACCCGAAGTACGCGCCCACGATGTAGGGTCCCGGGTGGCCGGCGCGGCCTGAGTTGCGCGGGTCGACTCCGGCGAGGCAGACTGTCCCCGCTCCCGGTTCGTCCGGGCCGCCTGGGGTGCAGCAAGCCCACGAAGCGTCCGTCCAGGAGCTCCTGTGCCCTCCAAGGCTCCCGTCAAGGTTGCTCCGGAATCCGTCCGCCCGACGACCGCGCGCACCCTGTTCATCGATGGCGCATGGGGACCGGCGGCCGGCGCCGGCACCTTCGAGGCGACGAATCCGGCGACGGGCGAGGTCATCGGTGCCGTGTCCGCGGGCGACCGTGCCGACGCGGCACGGGCCATCGCTGCCGCCGCGCGCGCCGCCGCGGCATGGGGCCGCACGTCGCCATTCGAGCGCGCAGCGGCGCTCGAGCGCATCGCGACGACGGTCGAGGCACGACGCGACGCGCTTGCCCGCGCCCTGACCGCGGACCAGGGCAAGCCGCTCCACGCCGAGGCTTACGGTGAAGTCGAGGAGCTCGTCCTGTACTTCCGCATGGCGGCCGCGGATGCGACGCGCATCGAGGGGATGCTCCCGCCGTCGGTCGATCCGCAGAAGCGGGTCCTCGTCTACCGCGTCCCGAAGGGCGTCGTCGGCGTGATCACGCCGTGGAACTGGCCGTACACCATGCCGGCGGAGCTCATCGCGCCGGCCTTGGCCGCGGGCAACGCCGTCGTCTGGAACCCGGCCCGCCTCACCTCGGACTGTTCCGTCGCGCTCGCGGCATGCATCGTCGATGCCGGGCTACCGCCAGGCGTGTTCAACCTCGTGACCGGTCCCGGTGACGAGGTCGGCGACGAGATCGCGGGCGACCCGCGCGTCGCCGCGATCGGCTTCGTGGGCTCGACGAAGACCGGCGCCCGGATCGCGCAGCGCGCGGCCGGCAAGGAGCTGCTGCTCGAGATGGGCGGCAACGGCCCGCTGGTCATCCTGGACGACGCGGACCTCGAGGCCGCGGTCCACGCCACGATCACGGCCTGCTTCCTGAACGCGGGCCAGAGCTGCACCGCGGGCGAGCGCGTGCTCGTGGACCGCTCCATCCACGACGCCTACGTGGACCTGCTCGTGGACACCGTGGCGCGCGAGGTCCGGCTCGGGGATCCGCTGGATGGCGCGACCACCATGGGGCCACTCAATAACGAGCGGACGGCCGCGAAAACCGAGCACCAGGTCCTCGAGGCCATCGAGCGCGGCGCGACGCTGCACGCGGGCGGCCGACGCGCGCCCCAGCTGGGCAGCCCCCTCTTCTTCCAGCCCACGATCCTCGACCGGGTCACCGAATCAATGGAGATCGCGCGCGAGGAGACGTTCGGGCCAGTGGTGCCCATAACCGCCATCGATGGCGAAGCCGAGGCGCTGGAGATCATCGAGAGCTCGCCGTACGGGCTGCTGACGGCGGTGTTCACGCGCGATCTGGCGCGCGGGCTGCGGTTCGCCGAGTCGGCTCGCGCTGGATGGGTCAACATCAACGAAGGCACGAACTACTGGGAATCGCACCTGCCGTTCGGTGGGCGGGCCGGTTCGCAGAGCGGGCTCGGACGGGTTGGCGGGCGATTCTCGATCGAGCGCCTGACCGAGCTCAAGACGATCGTGGTGAATTTGGCGTAAGGAACAACCGGCCCGTTCAGCCGGCGGCGCCGGATCAACGGGCCGATG
>JANLSG010000260.1:0-20383 GCA_031362295.1 Chloroflexota bacterium | reverse complement strand
CACCCACCGACCCCCCGGCCGCGCGGTCGTTGACGCTGCGGCCGGCAAACCCGATAATTCCACGCGGGGTTAACGAACGCCCCCGAGGAGTGCCGTGACCACCACCCGCGAAGCCGTCGCCGACCGCCGCGACGAGTACGCCTTCCACGACGACATCGTCTACCTGCAGGAGACGAAGCGAGGGCTGACGCGCGCGACCGTCGAGGAGATCAGCGGGTTCAAGGGCGAGCCGGACTGGATGCTCCAGCTGCGCCTGCGCGCGTACGAGCACTTCCTCAAGCGCCCGATGCCCGTCTGGACGGACGGTCTCGACAAGATCAACCTGGACAAGATCGTCTACTACCGCAAGCCGTCCGAGCGCGAAGAGAAGTCCTGGGACGACGTTCCCGAGCAGATCAAGGCGACGTTCGAGAAGCTCGGCATCCCAGAGGCGGAGCGCAAGTTCCTGGCCGGCGTGGGCGCCCAGTACGACAGCGAGGTCGTGTACCACTCCGTCAAGGAGGAGCTGTCCAAGCTCGGCGTCGTGTTCATGGGCACGGACCAGGGCCTGAAGGAATACCCGGAGATCTTCAGGAAGTACTTCGGCACGATCGTGCCCGCGGAAGACAACAAGTTCTCCGCGTTGAACGCGGCGGTGTGGTCGGGCGGTTCGTTCGTGTACATCCCGAAGGGCGTCGAGGTCCCGCTCCCGCTGCAGGCCTACTTCCGGATCAACGGTGAGAACACCGGCCAGTTCGAGCGAACGCTCATCGTCGTCGACGAAGGCGCCAAGGTGCACTACATCGAAGGCTGCCTTCCGGGCTCCGAGCTCGTGAGCTTGGGCGACACGATGGTCCCGATCGAGTCCGTCGCGCCCGGCACCTTCGCTATGAACAGCGACGGGGCGCTCGACCAGGTCGTCTCGACGCGACGCCTCGTGCATAAGGGCGAGATGCTGAAGGTCGTGCCCGTTTCGGTGGGCAACGCGTTCGAGTTGACCCCTGAGCACCCGGTCTGGACGATCCAGCGCGAGCGGGTCGTGCGCGGTCGCCGGACAGGTCGACCCGTCAAGAATTGGGATGTCGACGCCGCGAAGATTCCCGGTACTGAGCCCGAGTGGCTGTCGGCGGGCGAGCTTGCGGAAGGCGACCTGATCGCATTCCCGGTCGCGGCGAAGACCGTCGACCACCCGGAGCTGTCCGATGACCTCCTCCGGTACGTGGGCTACTACCTCGCCGAAGGTAGCGCGTTCGAAAATGGCGCCAACGGCGCCGCCACGGTCAATCTGTCCTTCCACATCGACGAGCAGGACCTGATCGACGATGCCAAGGCGCTGATGACCACGCTCGCCGGGAAGCCGGCAGGCGTGTTCCTGAACCCCGCCAAGCACGAGGCGCGGGTCTACTCGTACTCGCGACAGCTCATGGAACTCTCCCATCTCCTGGCTGGACGGTTCTCGGCCGAGAAGCGCCTCCACCCCGATCTCATGGAGCTTCCGCCCGAGCGACAGCGCCTGTTCCTCGATACGTATCTCCGGGGCGACGGCAGTCGACACCTTCGAGCCAACGGTCGAACCTTGGTCCGAATGTCCACGGTTTCTCGAACGCTCGCCTTCCAGGTGCAGGAGATCCTCGCCCGACTTGGCATCTACGCGGGTATGCAAGTCAGGAAGGGCTTCGCCGAGACGATGGCAGACGGGCGCCGCATCACCCACCGCGAGCAGTACAACCTGCACTACGAGGAAGGGCGAACCGTCAACCAAGTTTGGTTCGATGCCGGGCGCAATTGCTTCTGGGTCCCGATCCGGAAGATCGAGTCCCGGCCGTATGACGACTGGGTCTACAACCTCGAGATGGCGTCGGCTCCGAACGCGTACCTGGCCAAGGGCTTCGCCGTCCACAACTGCACCGCTCCGATCTACGCCACAGACTCGCTGCACGCGGCCGTGGTCGAGGTCGTCGCGCTGCCGAACTCGAAGGTGCGCTACACGACCATCCAGAACTGGTCGAACGACGTCTACAACCTCGTGACCAAGCGCGCGCATGCGTACGAGAACGCCACGGTCGAGTGGATCGACGCCAACACGGGCTCGCGCAAGACGGTCAAGTACCCATCGATCTATCTCCGTGGCGAAGGCGCCAGCGCGGACATCATCTCCGTCGCGGTTGCCGGCAGGGGCCAGCACCAGGACACCGGCGCAAAGGCGATCCACCTCGCGAAGAACACGACGTCACGGATCGTGTCGAAGTCCGTGTCGAAGGACGGCGGCCGGGCCACCTATCGCGGCCAACTCAAGGTCGCGCCGGGCGCGACGGGCGTCGTCGCGAGCGTCCGCTGCGACGCCCTGATGCTCGACGACCAGAGCCGCAGCGACACGTACCCGTACATCGACATCCAGGAAGACGACACGACCATGACCCACGAGGCCACCGTGGGCAAAATCAGCGCGGACCAGATCTTCTACCTGATGAGCCGCGGTCTGACCGAGAACGAGGCCCAGAACCTCGTGATCCAGGGCTTCCTCGAGGTGTTCACGAAGGAGCTCCCAATGGAGTACGCCATCGAGTTCAACCGCCTCGTCAAGCTCGAGATGGAAGGCTCGCTCGGCTAGTTCCAAAGGGGCCGGACTACCCGGCGCCCGGCTTACCCTTACCTTCATGAGTGCCGCGTTCGTCGGCCGGGAGTCGGAACTCGACACCCTGACCGCCTTGCCGCGCCTGGCACGGCAGGCTTCGGGTGGAGCCGGCGCCGTCGTCCTGGGCCCGCCCGGAAGCGGCAAGACACGCCTCCTCGCAGAAGTCATGGGCCATCTCGATGGCCTGCGCACCGCGCGTGTCGTGGGGTATGAGCCGGTGCGCGGCGTGCCGCTGGTCGCGGTCGGCGACCTCCTGCGTGAGCTTGGGGTCGAGGGCAACGACATCAGGCCCATCGCGAGCCTGGGTGGCACGCGAGCGGTTGGTCCCGCACCCGCACCGGACCCGCTCCGGATCTTCGAGGCGGCCCATCGTGCCCGGATCGCGGGCGGTCCCACCGTCCTGATCCTCGACGATCTCCAATGGATCGACGACCTGTCGCTTGGGCTCGTCCACTACCTTCTCCGAGCCGCCGAATCGAGTCACCACCCATTGGCCGTGATCGCGGCCGCGCGGCCGTCGAGCGCCGGAGCGGCGTTCCGGGACAGCCTGGCCTCGGTCCTGCCCGACGGCCGGCGGATGACCCTGGAGCTCCGATCCCTCAGCCTCGCCGACGGCCTCGCCCTGGCTCGCACCTTGGCCCCGGACCTCGATGTCGCGCGGGCTACAACGCTGTGGCGGCGTGCAGAGGGATCCCCATTCTGGCTCGAGGCGCTCGCCCTCGGGCGGGACGACGATCCGTCCGACGTGATCGATGGTCGGCTCGCGGGACTCGATGAGGACGCGGCATCGGCCCTCTCCGCCGCCGCGGTGGCGGCACGTCCCCTGGCGGTGATCGAGCTGGCCGGCGTCCTCGATTGGCCACAGGAGCGGGTCAGTAGTGCCGTGCATGAGCTCGGCGTCCGCGGCCTCGTGGTGGTCACGGGCGGTGGCGTTCGGTTCGCCCACGACCTCATTCGCGAGGCAGCCCTTGCGGGTCTGCCGGCGCCCGTCATCCGACGCTTCCACGGGCGGATTGCCGATTGGATCGAGGCGGATCCTACGACGGACCTGAGCTCCCTCCAGGAGGCACTCGAGCACCGCGACGCGGCCGGACTGCCAACGGTCCAACTGGCTGCCCGCATCCTGTCGTCACCCCGGTGCCGACTGATTGGATCGAGCGGGCTGCGGTGCCTCGTCGGCATTGCCGGCCGGATGGACCCGAGCTCACCGGAGCGCCTTTCGCTGGAGCTCGGCCTCGCAGAGCTCGCATCAGGCCTGGGCGAGCAGGAGATCGCCATCGAACATTGGGCGTGGGTGAGCGATCGTGCGGTGGATGCGCGGTCGCGGCGCCGTGCCGCGCTCGCCGCTGCCACCGCTGCCTACCGGCTCGGACGAACCGAGGTCGCCCGCGCGCAACTCGATCGGACACGGGCGATCGGCGAAGACCATCCGGGCGACGAGGCAGCCGTGACGATGGCGATCGAGCTGGATGCGACCCAGGCGCTGCTGGAACTGTGGCTCGAACACCGGACAGCCGATGGCGTTGCATCCGCGACCCGCGCGGTGCATGCCGCGCGCGCGATGGTTCTCTCGGCCGGTGGCCTCGACCGGCTTTCGCAGTCCGGCCTGCGGGCCTTCCTCGTCGCCCTCGAATCGGCCTGCGATGCGGCGCTCCAGGACAACCGTGCGGCCGACTTGCTGGGATTCAGCAGCGAGATCGAGCTCATTGTCGGCCGTCTCGATGATGAGGCGGCGTCGGTCGTGGCGATGACCCGCGTCGGCTCGCAGCTGCCCGGATCGGAGGCCGAACGCGTTCTCCGCCGCGCGTGGGTCCTGGCCAAGGAGAGAATCCTGCCGTCCGAGGCCGTTGAGGCCGGTCACTGGCTCGCCCGCAGCCTGCAGGGGCTTGGCCTTCTGGTGGAGGCTCATTCGGTGGCGCGGGAGACGTCGGAGCTCGAAGCACGCCTTGGGCACGGCTCCCGGCACTGGAGCCTGGCGAATCGTCTGGTCCACAACCTCGAGTTGTCGCTTGGCGACCAGAAGGCCGCCCTGGCCGCCCTGCGCGCAGATGCCGATCACGAAACCGATCGGCATCATCAGCTCGGCATCCGGGAGACGATCGCCGAATGGCAGGCCCGGTTCAGCGGTGCCGCAGAGGCGACCGACATCGATGCCCAGCTCGCCGAGGCTCGCCTTGCGTCGTCTGAGGTCCAATGCCCGCGTTGCGGCCACGAGCTCGCGATCGTCGACGCCGAGATCCAGGGACGCCTCGATCGCGTGACCCAGGCAGAGATGGGTCTCGCGTCGTGGCTCGCCTCCGGGGGTGTTCGCCAGCCCGCCGATGAGTTGTGGCTCCGCCGCGCCGAGACGGCGATCGCCCTCGCGAGGGGCGACGGTGCCGGGGCCCAATTGGCGGTCGAGGCCACGATCGCGCTGGCGAGGAAATTTGATGTCGCTCCGGACGAGCTGTGGGCGATGATCGATCTCGGTCGCGCGAAGGAGCTGATCAACACCAGCGAGGCGGTCGCCGCCTACAGCGGGGCAGCAGCCATGGCCGGCCGAATGGGCGCCCTGAGCGAAGGGCGTCTCTTGGCCAGCGCGCTCCGCAGGCTCGGGGTGCGGGCGTGGCGGCGGAGCCGCGGCGCGACAGCCAGCGCGGGGACGAATGCCGGTTTCGCCGGCACGAGCGCCGACCCGCAAGGCGCCTTCCACGCCCTGAGTACCCGAGAGCTCGAGATCGCCGGCCGCGTGGCCAGCGGCGCCACGAATTCCGAGATTGCCGACGCGCTCATGATCTCGCCGAGGACCGTCGACCGTCACGTGACGAACATCTTTGCGAAGCTAGGCCTCAGAAATCGAGCCGAGCTCGCGTCGCAGGTACGCGGTTCCACCGATGATCCGGAGCCACCGGCTACCTAAGGTCGATCCAGACGCTCCCGACTGCCGAGGGATCGCGAAGGAGACCCGATGGCCATGGTCCTGCTCGTCGCAGCGTCCGATGCCGGGGAGCCGAAGGTCGGCCCCGGGTGTGCGGATCTGCTGCGCCAGCTTGGGATCAGCCGGATTGCGCTCCTCCGCGATGGCTCGGTCACCGGGGTCGTGCTCGAGGGTTGGGCATTCGACCCTGCCCAGGCAGGTGAGGCGTCCCGGGCCATCTTTCCGGGCATGAGCGCCGCGGTCCGGACGTTCCACGAGATCGAGCACGTGGCCGTCTCCGGGACTCGCGGCAGCAGGAGGTCCGAATGAACGCACCAGCAGTCCGACCCGGTCGCCGGTTCCTCGCGGCCAGCATGGCAGCCCTCGTGTTCGTCGCCGCGCAGGGCGCCATTGCCCTGGCCGGCTCGAGCGCGTCGACACTGCCATCGCAGTGGCACGTCCACGACGTCCCCGCCGGGCAGCCGGCGTCCGGCCAGCACAAGGGTGTCGGCTTCTTTCCCACCATCCTGCGGATCACCGCCGCCGTCTACCTCACGGATCCGGCTTCGTGCCCGAACGCGACGGACAAGGTCTTCCTGCCGAGCGCGGGGGAGAGCCAGAGCGAAATCCTTCGGGCGGGCATCTGCATGACGTCGACCAAGGTGATCCAGCTTCGGACGGTGCCCATCGGCGTCTCCGGCCCCGATGGCTGGGCCTACATCTCCGGGACCGATGGCGGCACCTACATCACCTACTACAAGGTGACGGATCGCTGACCGTTCGGGCGGTCCACCGCCCATCGGAACGCCTGACACCGAGGGCTCCCCCGCGGACAAGTGGAGCGATCCACGTCCGCGACGGGAGCCCTCGCAGCGTCGCTCGGTTTCCGACGCAGGCCCCGACACGCGGCCGGAGAATCAGAACGCCCGAAGGGGCCAGATCACTAACTGCCCCCAACCCATGTAAACACAGGCCGGGATCATTAGATGTTCACGGCTCCTTCGAGCAAGGAGACTGTATCGCGTCCCGGACGGTACGGGGTGTTGCGATTTCGACACATCGCATGACGATCCCATCACAAGCAGGTCAGGGCCGGAGGCCCACGCTTGCGAGCTCCGCGCGAGCGAGTCGATCGTGGCGCCCGTTCGCCCAGTCACCCAGTGGATCGGGCGTGAATTCGAGCAGGGTCGCGTAGTCCAGGCGGGCGACCGCGCGCAGGGCGAGTGCCTCCTGGAGCTTCCCGGCATCGGCTTCTGGCGCAATGCGAATGGCTCGATGTCCCGCTCGCGTGCGGCGGAGGCGCTCCCAGCGCCACGGGATGTAGCGCGTCAGCCACGGCACGAGCGTCACCAGCGCCAGGAGCAGCGCGAGGACGGCTGCCACGACGACGATGAACTGCTCGAGCTGGGTCCCGAAGTCGGAGAGCGGCCGACCCGCTCCGGCAAACGCATCCCGAGCGACGCCCTGGAGCTGCGGACCGATGAACGGGACTCCCGCGAGGGAGGCGCCCAGGTCGACGCCGCTCTTGATCATCGTCTGCCCGCCGGCTTCGATGGTCCGGCCTGCCTCCGCGAAGCCGGCCAGGAACTGGAACAGCTGCCAGGTGATCGTGCCCCACACGACGACCCATGCCAGCGTCGCGAGGTCCGCGACCTGCTCCCTGAGCCTGGCGACGCGCAACTCACTCCAAATCCGGATCACGGTGGACCTCCCGTTCGGCTGTCCTCGGCTACGCTCGGCGAATGCAATCAAGTGTGCCCGCCGCGCCACGAATCGCACGTCGCTCGCCCGCCGACCTGCCCTTCACGTTCGCGGACCGCGCGCTCGCCGAGACGCTCGCGACCGAGCGCGACGAGCCAGACTGGCTGCGGGCCGAGCGGATCGCGGCCGCGCAGGCGTTCGATGCCCTGCCGGTCGAGTCGAATCAGCTGTACACCCCGTACGTCGACCTCCGCGCCGCGGCGCTCGACGAGGTCCGGCCCTACGTGCTCGACGGGCCGCCGGGACTCGGTGACGACCTGCAGGACCTCCAGCTTCCCGGCGGCGTGCACGTCGAGACGATGGCCCAATGGCTCGCGCGAGATCCAGAAAGCTTCCGGGCGACCGTCGAAGGCGGTTCGACGCTGCCATCGAATGACAAGCTGGCCATGCTCGCGCGCGGCTTCTGGAGCCACGGCCGCCATGTGCAGGTGGATGCCGGCATACGGGTTGACGCGCCGATCGTCCTGCGCTGGCCATCGGCGGCCCCGGGCCGGGCCCTCGTCACGCGCACGATCGTAACCTTGGGCGAGGGCGCCTCCGCTTCGCTCGTCGAGGAACAGGTGGCTTGCGGGCCGTCGATCGACTGCGCCGAGGGTCAGACCGTGCCCCAGGGCTTCTTCCACGGCACGACCGAGGTGAAGCTCGCGGCAGGCGCGTCCCTGGCCATGGCCTCGATCCAGGACCTGCCCGGGAGCCAGATTGCATTCCAGCATCGCCACGCAGCCATCGGCGAGGGCGCCACGCTCCACTGGGCTCTCGCGCAGCTGGGTGGCCGCCTGGTCCGGTCCCGCGTGGACAATCGCCTGGAGGGCGATCGCAGCTCCGTGGAACAGGTGGAGATCGTGTTCGCCGGCGAGCAGCAGTTCTTCGACCTGACCTCGTACACCCGCCACATCGGCCGCGACACGACCGGCAACCTGCTCTCGAAGGGCGCGCTCCTCGATCGATCGCGGTCGTACATGAAGGGCCTGATCACGATCGAGAAATCGGCAATCGGGACGGACTCCTTCCTCGGCGAGTTCGGGATGAACCTGTCGAAGGCCGCCCGAGCCGTCGCGATCCCGTCGCTCGAGATCGACCAGCCGGACTGCCGCCGCGCCATGCATTCGTCGTCGGTCGGCCCGATCGACGCCGGCCAGCTGTTCTATCTCGAGAGCCGCGGCATCCCGCCCGACGAGGCGCGCAAGTTCATCGTGCTCGGCTTCCTGGAGCCCGTGGTCGCGCGCGTGCCGCTCGAAGCCGCGCGTGACCGCCTGCGCGAGCTGCTCGAGGAGAAGTGGTCGGCGGGCCTCGTCGCGGCCGCCGCCGCCGCGTGACCCGCCGGGGAGACCTGCTCGGGATGGACGAGGTGCCCGAGGGCACGATGAAGATGGCCTTCGTCGACGGCACGGACCAGGTCATCGTCGTCAACACTGGGGGCGAGATCCGCGCCTTCCAGGGGATCTGCACGCACGAGTACTTCGAGCTGGACAAGGGCTTCCTGACCGGCGGCGGATCGCCCGGCGCGAATGGGCGCGCCGCCGGGACGCTGACCTGCGCGCTCCACCTCTCGCGATTCGACCTCGCCGACGGCGAGGCCCTGGACCCGCCCGCCGAGCTGCCGCTCGCCGCATACCCCGTCCTGCTCGAGGACGGCCGCATCCTGATCGAGATTCCGGACGGAGCGCTGCCCGTCAACGAATAGATGGAACCCGGCGGCGGTATCGCGCCCACATCGGTGGTAGCGGTGGCACATCGCCACCCGCCATTGGGAGCGGAACCATGCATCGCAGGCTCATCCTCGGGATCGCCGTCCTCAGCCTCGCACTAGCGCTGCCGGCAGGCGCCTTCGCCGCTGCGCCGACCAGCCCCTTCACCGGCAGCTGGACATCCACCGACGGCGACGGCAGCCACCAGACGCTCGTCGTCTCGACAGGGAAGCGCCCGTCGGTCATCTACCAGGACTTCTACGCCAGCGGCTGCGACACCTTCGGCGGACCGGCCACGCACTGGGTCGGCGCGGGCACGGGCTCCGTCCAGGGCGACGTCCTGTGGGTCTCCTTCCACAAGAGCGGCTGCGGGGCGTTCCTCCAGGGCGGCTACGAGGACTTCTACACGTACGATGCGGGGACGGACACGCTTACCGACCAATTCCTCATCGTCTGGACCCGATCACGCTAGACCCCGAGCGGTTGCCAAAGCGGGTCCGGGGTAGCGCGCTCCGGACCCGCTTTTCGATTCCGCGGCCGGCTACGGCGGGGTCAGCGTCAGCGTCTGGACCGCGCTCGACACCACGTTCGCCGCGGAGAAGGGGAGCGGGATCGTGTCGCCGGCAATCCACAACGGGATCAGGTCGCCGTAGTGCTGGTCGAATGGATTGCCGCTCTGGCCAGTGGTAATGATGATCCGGGCGCCGTCGAGATCGTTCATGTCCACGGTGAGCCGATATGACGGCCCGTTGGTCACGCCGAAGATCTCCGTGATCCCGAGCGGCACGTACTCCGGGTCCGCCGGATCGGGGTAGGCGCGAGAGATCCGGGCGTAGTTGTTGTCGATCGCGCCATCCGCGCCGGCGACGGGCCGGGCCGCCGGATCGAAGTACAGCTCCAGCGGCAGGATGCCGGACGAGCCCAGGGTCCCTTCCTTGAACTGCACCTTGTGCAGGGCGCCCCAGGTCCAGTTGGCGGGGTCGCCGTGGGCCTTGCGCAGTGCCGCGGCGGTCGTGTCGATCGCGGCTCCCACCGTCGCCGACGCATTGACTCCCTCCGGCGCGCCGGGTGTCGTGTCCTGCCACCACGGATCGATGGGCCGGCCGAGGAAGCTGATGAGCGCCTGCCAGGCCATCGTCGAGCCGACGTACTCGCGGGCGAGGGGACCCAGCTCGTCGTCGAACAGGGCGCGCTCGATCGCCAGCTCGGCGCTCATGTATGCCGCGCAGCCGAGTGATTCCACGCCGCACTGGTGGTCCCAGTTGACCAACGCCTGCCACAGGAGCAGGCCGTCGGCGGTCTTCGTCTCCGGGCCAACGGCCTCCAGGCGAGGCATGACCTTGTCCGCCCGGAGCACATAGGTGTCTATCTGGATGGCGCGCATGTCCTCGGCGCCGATCTTGCCCGGCACCGCCGCCAGGCGATCGATGATCCGGGCTGCCCGGTAACCGGGGTCCCACTCGTTGCCGATCCAGTACGGATATGCGCCATCCACGGCGGCGTTGTTCGCGCTCACGATCTGCCCGCCCGCGGGATCGAGCTGCCAGGGCAGGTCCGTCCGGGGCACGTAGCCGGTCCACTCCGCGGTGCCGGACGTGCCGTCGCGGACCCACTCGCCCGTCCGTTCACCGCCTCGAAGCGGGATGAGACCCGGCAGCACGTAGCCGATGTGGCCGTCGACATCGGCGTAGATGAAGTGCTGGCTGGGCGAGCCGTAACCGTCGAACGCGGCCTTGAACTCGTCGAAGTTGGTCGCGGTGTTGATCTTGAAAAACGACTCGAGCGCCGTGTCCACCTCGGCCGTCGTCGTCCAGCGCATCGAGAGGATCGGCCCGTCCTTCAGGCGCTTGTCCACGTCGCTGAGCACGACGCCATGGATGGTCGAGCGCACGTCGAGCTCGACATCCGCGCCGCCTCCCACCTTGATGGTCTCGTGCCGGATGTCGTACGCGACCGAGGCGCCCTTGTAGATGTAGTGACCCTTCGGGTCGGACGGATCGGGCTTCTCGACGAACAGGTCCTGCGTGTCCGGCCCCACGTTCGTCGCGCCCCACGCGATTCGCGCGTTGTGGCCGAGGACGACGGCGGGCGCGCCGGGGAACGACACGCCGACGACGTCCCATGGGCAGCCAGCATCCACCTTCGCGCAGTGCAGCCCGTTCATGATCCAGATCGAGGGCATGGCAAAGCCGAGATGCGGGTCGTTGGCGAGGATCGGCTTGCCGCTGATCGTCCGGTCGCCAGAGACAACCCAGTTGTTCGATCCCACCCCGTGGTCGCCCACGATGCCGCCACCGCGATCCAGGCCTGCAAGCGCGCTGATCGAGTTGCCCAAGCGGGCGAGGTCGCCCAGGGCAGCGACGTCCACCTCGCGCAGGGCGACGGTCGATCCTCCGCCCGCCGCCGGGAGCACTGCGGCGGGCTGATCGGGCGTCGTGGGGGTGGCTGGCGCGCCGGCGCCGCCGGACCCGACGAGCCCGGTCGGCGTGATCACGGGGCCCGAGTCCGGGTAGGCCGGGAACAGCTCGTTGGTCTTCTCGGGGCTGCCCAGCCGCTGGTCGGCGAGCAGCCGGAAGATCTCGGTGTCCACGTTGCCGCCGAGCGACCACGCCTGGACCTTCTGCCAGGTCGCGGTGTCGAGCGGCGTCCATGGCTCCAGCGTGATGCCGCCCAGGCCACCCGTACCCGAGAGCAGCCCGGCGACCACGAACGGCGTGGACAGCTGCCCGTCGTGCTCCTTGATCCAGGCGTTCACGCCGTCCGCGTACGCCTGCAGGATCGCGACGCCTTCGGACGACATCGCCGCGAGGTCGCGCGCCGCGGAAACCCGCCAGCCCAACGTGCGGATGTAGGTGTCGGTATCGACCTGGCCCTTGCCGAACAGCTCGGCGAGTCTGCCCGCGCCGATGCGGCGCGAGATCTCCATCTGCCACATTCGTTCCTGGGCGTGCGAGTAGCCCTGGGCGAAGAACAGGTCGTGCCGGTCGTCGGCGGTGATCTGGATGATCCCGGAGCGATCGCGCTGGACGATCACCGGTCGATGCAGGCCGGAAAGGGTGACGGTTCCGGTGGTGGTCGCCCAGCCGCGCTGGGTGAGAATCGCGCCGAAGACGAGCACGGCCACGAGCGCCAGGACGAGGACCAGGATCAGGAGCTGCACGAGCCGCGAGACCAGCGTCCCCACCATTCGCATCCGGATCCCCCTCAGCGTGGAAGCGTCGTACCGCGGCCCGCGGTGATGGCGGCGCGAACGATCGCGTCCGCGAAGACAAGGTCGGTGAGACCGACGCCGAGGTGGCTCACCACCACCCGACCCGCAGGCCGGGCCGTGCCCGCGAGGATCGCCTCCCCGATGGTCGCCGTCGGATCCGGGTAGCCGTCGAAGTTGCCCGCGTCTCGATTGGCCAGGAACTGCTCGCGCTGGTCGACCAGGAACAGCGCAGCATCCCTGGCGACCTCCGCGGCGCAGTACGTCGCGTAGTCGATCGGGATGACGGTCGCATCCGGGCGCAGCCAGGCGTTGGTCATCGACTGGCGCTCGTCCTTCGGCCCGAAGGACGCCGCGGTGAAGACGACGTCCGCGCCCTCGACCGCCGACCGCGCCGAGTCATGGAGGACCACGTCCGCCACGCCGGCCGTGGCGCGCGCGTACTCGGCGAGATCCTCCGCGCGCTCGCGGCTCCGATCGAAGAGGTGGAGGTGGCAGCCGGGCAGGACCCCGCCGAACACCGGCACGTGCGAGCGGCCCTGGACGCCAGCGCCAATCACGGCGACGTGGACCCCATCGGCGCTCGCGGCGCCGCCCGCCACAGGACCGAAGTGGCGGATCGCGAGTCCGCTGACCGCGGCGGTCCGTTCCGCCGTGATGGGGCCGCCGTCGAGCATCGCGACGGGGATCCCGGTCGCGGCATCGTTGAGCACGACGACCGCGCTGATGGAGGGGAGGCCAAGGGCGTTGTTCGTCGCGTAGCCGGCGACCCATTTCATGCCCACCAGGTCGTCGGCGGCTGAATCGGCGCGGAGGTGCGCTGGCATCGCGTGGACGAACGAAGCATCGGGTCGCGGATGGATCGCGATCTTCGGCGGGAGCTGGCTCGCGCCGGACGTCGCGAGCGCCGTCATCGTCCGCTCGGCCAGTCGGAGGCGCTCCTCGAGGGGTGGCATCGAGGCGATCACATCCGCGGCACCGAACCAGCGGAGGGGCGGGAGCGACATCGGGGCGATTGTAGAGAGCGCGAACGCGGCCGAAGACTAGGATTCCGTCATGGCCC
Organism: Chloroflexota bacterium; assembly: GCA_031362295.1. Classification (GTDB taxonomy): domain Bacteria; phylum Chloroflexota; class Limnocylindria; order Limnocylindrales; family CSP1-4; genus UBA5189. The sequence continues at coordinate 7,153 of JANLSG010000260.1, read as the reverse complement.
CGATCGACGTCGCGCAGAGTCTCGACAACCTCAAGCTGGAGCGCGACGCGATCCACCTGTACGACGGGCTGGCCGGGATCGAGAAGGACGCCCGGCGCGCGGAGGCCTTTCGTACGATCGCCGGCAATGAGCGCCGCCACGCGGACGTCTGGGCGGGCAAGCTACGGGACCTGGGCGCCACGGTCCCTGAGATCGCGACCCCGCGGCTTCGGATCCGGACCATCCTGCTCGTCGCGCGCCTGTTCGGGACCCACGCCGTCCGGGACATGGTCCAGGCGCTGGAGGGCGACGAGGAGCAGCTGTACACGGCGCAGACCTCGCCCGAGGTGGAGGCGATCGCCGCCGACGAGCGCGAGCACGCCGCGATCTGGCAGCGACTGAGCTTGGAGGGCGGCCCGGCTGCGCCGAGCGGTACGGACGCCACCGTTGAGCCGCGCGCCGCCGTCGTCTCACCCAGGCCAAGTCGGCCCTCCTCGACGCATGCCGCGCATCGCCCGAGTGACATCGCCGCCAACGAGCGGTGGCATCACGCGGGCCGCTCCGGGACTCTGCGGGCCGTGATCTTCGGCGTGTCGGACGGGCTCGTCTCGAATCTCGCCCTCGTGTTGGGCATCGCCGCCGCCTCCGGCGGCGAGGGCCGGTTCGTGCTGCTGGCGGGCATCGCGGGGCTCCTTGCCGGGGCCTTCTCGATGGGCGCCGGCGAGTACATCTCCATGCAATCCCAGCGCGAGCTGTTCGAGCGCCAGATCGCCCTGGAGCGGGCGGAGCTGGAAGCGATGCCGGAGGAAGAGCAGGCGGAGCTCGCCCTCGTCTACCGCGCCAAGGGCTTTACCCAGGCGGAAGCCGAGACCATCGCGGCGCGGATGTTCAAGGACCCGGAGCACGCGCTCGATACCTTGATCCGCGAGGAGCTGGGGCTGGACCCGGACGAGCTCGGCTCGGCATGGGGCGCGGCGGGAGGGTCGTTCGTGGCGTTCGGCGTCGGGGCGGTGATCCCGGTGATCCCATACCTGCTGACCAGCGGCCCGACGGCGTTCGTCGCTGCCATCGCCCTGTCGATCGTCGCCCTGTTCGCGGTGGGCGCCGGGGTCAGCCTGCTGACGGGCCGAAGCCTCCTGTTCTCAGGCGCCCGCCAGGTCCTCATCGGCGCCGCGGCGGCCGTCGTCACCTATGTCGTCGGGATCGCGATCGGGGTCGCGGTCTGACCGTTCGGCATCAACGTTCTCGCCATCGATCTCCAGGCGGTCGGGCGGCGGCAGCGACAGGTATTCACGATGGATGCGCAGCACGGACTCGACGGTGGACGGGTCGATGTCGCGGTCGCCGGCGCTGAGCCGCGCGGCGATCCACGTCGCCTCGGCCTGTCGCTCGAGTTCCGCGAGATCCTCGTCGCGACGCCGGGCATCCGCCGATACGACCGCCACGAGACCGCCGCCCGCGACCAGCCCGACGAGCAGTAGCCACCACTGGAATTCCGCCATCAGGCCGGAAGGATAGGGCCCGGCGCGTCGGTGGTCGCGGACAGGTGTCCCGTTACACTCGGCCGAGATGATCGACTGGACCCCAAACGCGATCGCGATTCAGCTCGGGCCCTTCCCGCTGTACTGGTACGGGATCGCCTACGCGGTGGGGCTTGCCGGCGCCTACGCAATCATGGTTCGGCAGGCCCGTCGCTTCGGCGAGAGCCCCGCGATCCTCGGCAATGGGCTCATCATCGTTGCGATCGCGGCGCTCGCCGGCGGCCGGCTGTACCACGTCGTCGACCAGTGGCAGCTGTACGAGGACGATCTCCTGAAGATCTTCCTGCCGCCGTACAGCGGCCTCGGGATCTTCGGCGGGTTCATCACGGGCGCGATCGCGTTCGCCCTGCTGACCCGGTACTACAAGGTCTCTGCCTGGCGCTGGGCCGACATCGTCGCGCCGGGCGTGTTCTTCATGCAGGCGGCCGGCCGCCTCGGCAACTTCTTCAACCAGGAGCTGTACGGGCCGCCGACGTCACTGCCGTGGGGGATCGCGATCGATTGCGCGCACCGCGTCGTGGAGTACCCGTGCGCCACCTTCCCGCTCGCGACGACGCACTTCCACCCACTGTTTCTGTACGAATCGCTGTCAGCGCTCGTCGGTCTCGCGGTGCTCCTCTGGCTGTCGTCCGCGCCGCGGCCGTGGCTGCGCGTGGGCAATCTCGTGTCGATCCTGTTCATCTGGATCGGCGGGTTCCGGTTCATGCTCGAGTTCCTGCGGATCGGGAACTGGCGCCTTGGTGACATCCCGACGGCCCAGATCTTCGGCGCCGGCTTCGTGATCGCCGGCATCATCCTGTTCGTGATCCGAAGCCGGCAGGACGCGCCGATCCTTGGCCCCGCCCCGCCTCGCGAGGACGAAGGCGACGCGTCCGGCGGCGATCACCCGGACGCGTCCGACGCGGCCGACGATGACTTCAAGGACTTCGACGAGGCGATCCGCGCCCGTTCCTGATGTCCGAATCCGCTCGCCAGCAGCCCAAGCGACCGCGCGCGCGGCTGCGCCCGGAGGCGCTTGCGAAGGCGCGCGGTGGCGCCCGTGAGGGCCTCGACTGGCTGGGTCGCGTGCCGGAGGCCCGTGCCTCGCTCCTGTATCGGGCCCTTCGCCTGGTCGTCCGGTTCGTGCTTTTCGGCGTCCTCCGATTCCGCATCGAGACGTCCGGCCAGGAGCACCTCCCCAGGGGCGGCTACCTGCTGATCGCGGGCGCCCATCGCGGCTGGATGGACCCGTTCGTCGCGATGCATGCGGTGCCCGCGGAGCCACGCTGCTGGTTCCTCGGCAGCGGGCCGTCGACGTTCACGGCGCGGTGGCGGGAGGCGCTGATCCATCGCCTCGGTGGGCTGCTGCCCGTCTGGCGCGGCGGCCTGGGGATCGAGGGGCACGTCCGGTCGGCGCGCGCGGTCGTCGAGGCTGGCGCCGTCTTCGTGCAGATGCCCGAGGGAACGGTCAACGGGCCGGTTGGAAGGCTTGGTCCGTTCCGACCCGGCGCGGCGCTGATCGCGCTCCGCACCGGCGCGACGATCGTGCCGCTCGCGATGGCCGGCACGGACGAGCTCTATGTCGGCCGGCGGATGGCTTCACGGGTGCTCCCGCCGACGACCGCGCGCGAGCTCCTCGGCGAGGACTGGGACGGCATCCTGCCGGAGCCGGATTCGCGGGCAGAACTGGACCTCGCCCGTCGAGCCAGCCTGGTGCTCGCGACGCGGATCGGGCCAGTCGTGGAGGAGCTGTATCCACGGACGGTGGATCCGCCGTCGCATCCGAGGCGGCTCCGCCGGCGCCTGACCTGGCTCCTGCTGGGACCCGGTCCGCTCGCTCTGGAACCCTAGCGAAGCAACACGATCGCGAGGACGGCGACAGCCGGCGGCACTGCCTGGATGGCGGCCGCGCGCAGGAAGCTCGGGCTGTGGGCGAACAGGACGACGCCGGCCGCGATCATGGAGCCGCAGGCGAAGAGCACGATTGCCAGGCCTGCGGCGGCCTGTCCGACCCCGACGAGCACGAGTCCGATCGCCACGCCGACGGCAAGGAACAGGTTGTAGAAGCCCTGGTTGTACGCGAAGGACCGTGTGACCTCGGCGTCCGCCTCGGATTCGATCCCGAACCGGCCCCAGACTGCCGGGCGCATGAACCACAGGCTCTCCAGCACGAAGAAGTAGACATGGATGAGGGCGGCAATCAAGGCCGCCGCAATGGCAACTGGGTGCATCGCGGCATTGTGCGGTGTCGCCACCGCCGCGGCTATCCTCGCCCCGATGCACTACGCGGAATCCATCCTCGAGCTCGTCGGTAACACGCCGCTGGTCCGCCTGACCCACATCCCGCGGGACCTCGGGCCGCTCGAGGCGCAACCCCTGATCCTGGCCAAGCTCGAGACGATGAATCCGGGCGGCTCCGTCAAGGACCGGATCGGGCTGCCGATGATCGAGGCCGCGGAACGCGCGGGCTTGCTCAAACCGGGCGGCACCATCGTCGAGCCGACGTCGGGCAACACGGGCCACGGCCTCGCGATCGCGGCGGCGCTCAAGGGCTACCGCTGCATCTTCGTCATGGCGGACAAGCAGTCGCCGGAGAAGCAGGCGCTGCTCCGCGCGTACGGCGCCCAGGTGGTCCTATGCCCGACGAACGTGGAGCCCGAGTCGCCGGAGAGCTACTACTCCGTCGCGGCACGGCTGGCCCGCGACATCCCCGGCGCGTTCAAGCCGGACCAGTACTGGAACCAGGAGAACCCAACGGCCCACGAGCTGACCACGGGCCCCGAGATCTGGGCCCAGACCGAAGGCCGGATCACGCACTTCGTCGCCAGCGTCGGAACCGGCGGCACCGTCACCGGTACTGCCCGCTACCTGCGGACGCAGAAGGCGGACATCGTGGTCGTGGGTGCGGACCCGGAGGGCTCCGTCCTGTCGGGCGACACCGCTCGGCCGTACCTCACCGAAGGCGTGGGCGAGGACTTCTTCCCCGGGACATACGACAAGGCCATGGTCGATCGCTGGGTTCGCGTCTCGGACCGCGACGCCTTCGCGATGGCCCGGCGAATCACGAGGGAGGAGGGCATCCTCGCCGGTGAATCATGCGGCACCGCGGTCGTTGCGGCGCTTGACGAGGCGCGGCGGATCATGCGTGAGCGCGGCGCCATGGCGAACCAGGCGGTCATGGTCGTGATCTTCCCGGACGGCGGCAGGAACTACCTCTCCAAGCTCTACAACGACGAATGGATGCGCGCCAACGGGCTGCTGTCGACGGCCGGGGGCGTCGTGCGCATCGACGAGCTCCTGCGTGCACGGCCCCACGACCCGGAGCGACCCGCCGTCGTGCTTGCCCGGACGACCGACCGTGTCGGCGCGGCGATCGACCTGCTCCAGCTGTACGGCATCAGCCAGCTGCCCGTCTCCGAGCGACCGGATGACGACGCGGTTGAGGGCATCGTCGGCTCGGTCAGCGAGAAGAGCCTGCTGGACCGCGCCTACCGCGACCCGAGCGTCGTCGAGCGGACCGTCGGCGAGGTGATGGACAAGCCGCTCCCGACGATCGACCTTGGCGCATCGCTGGACGATGCGTTCGCGCTCCTGTCCGGCGGAACGTCCGCCGTCGTCGCGATCGCCGCTGGCCGGCCCGCGGGCGTGGTCACCAAGCTGGACCTCCTGGAGTTCCTGGCGCACCCGGCGACGCGTGCCGGCTGACGGCCCAGCAGGGGCCGAGAGCGGCGGCGGATCCGGCCCAATTCCAACCATCCGGACGCCGCGACTCGAGCTCGTGCACATGAGCATCCCGATGATGCGGGCCCTCGTGGCGCGCGAAGTGGCGACTGCGGAGCGCGAGATCGACGCCTCGATCCCCGACGGCTTCTCCGAAAACCTCGACCACTTCCTCCGCTACCGCCTTGCGCAGCTCGACGCCGACCCGACGATCCTGAGCTGGCTCGCACGGGCAGTGGTCCTGACCGACGACTCGGGCGCGCGCCGGGTCATCGGCACGATCGGCTTCCACAGCGCTCCGGACGAGCAGGGCCGCCTCGAGATCGGCTACCGCATCGAGCCCGAGTACCGCCGTCGCGGCTACACCCGCGAAGCCGTGCGGGCCATGTTCGACTGGGCCGCCTCGGAGCGCGGCGTCCACCGCTTCATCGCGTCCGTTCGGCCGGACAACGAAGCGTCGCTCGGCCTCGTGCGTGGCTTCGGATTCGTCCAGACGGGCACCCAGATGGACGACATCGACGGCCTGGAGCTCGTCCTCGAGGCGACGTGGCCGCCGACCTGATCTGAGCCGCAGGCTCCGGGCGCGACCCGGCTCAGCCCAACCAGCCCAGGCGCCTGGCCTTTGCGACTGCCTCGACCGTCCGCTCGGTACCGAGCGCCCGCCGCGCCCCGGCCAGTCGACGGTCGGCCGTCCGACGCGAGAGACCGAGCGCGTGGGCCGCTTCGCCAAGGCTTCGGCCGTCGCCGAGCATGCGCAGGATCTCGAGCTCGTCTGGGTCGAGCCTGGGCGGGCTCGCCTCCAGCCGCCGTCGATGCTCCACCGGCCCAACGTGGCGGAGGTCATCGAGCAGCCGGTCGAGGACCTCGCGATCGGCGAGTCCGTGCACCACCGCGCCCGCGCCGCCCAGAACGGTCAGGAGCGCGGCGCCTGCCTCGTTCGCGGAGGTGACGCTCCCGACGCGGACGATCCGGGTCATGCCGACCGTAGGCCCATCGAATCCCTGCCGAATTTGCCAGCCCGCCGCGTGGGTCTCAGCGACGACACGCGCAAACGCGTCGTCCGGTCCCTCGATCACGATCACGGGCGGGATCACCCGAACATGGTGCAGTGCCCGTCAACGCCCCTTCGAGAGCGCCACGAGCACGGCCGCTGCAGTCGAGCCGACGCCCAGGTGGTCGCGTGCCGAGGCCAGCCGCCGGTCGGCGGTTCGGAGGGACACTCCGACCTCCACTGCCGCTTCGCGGATCGTGAGGCCCTCGGCCACGAGCCCAAGGAGCGCCCTTTCAACGTTGCTCAGGGCAGTCGCGGGCGGCCGATCAGCGGCCCGCAGATGCTGGACGTGGCCCAGCCGGCGCAGGTCGTCGAGTAGCCGATCGGCGATGTCTCGATCCACCGAACAACCAATGACCAGCCCGGCGCCCGAGACGGCGGCGAGGAGCGCCCGGCGAGCGTCATCGCGCGTGCTGACCCAGCCCGTGCAGACAACGCGTTCGCGCCCAAGCGGCGCCGCCCACCCGCGCACGACCGTCCAGCCGGCGGCCCGCGCTCCGACGAGCGCCGCCTCAATGTGGCTGCGGGCCACGGCTCGGCGACCCTCGGCCACGATAAGTGGCGGCCGGCGAATCGTCGTCGGGGACACGTCAATCCTCGTCCGAGACCTCCCGTCCACAGGCCCGCGAGCGCGATCTGTGCGACGCCATGCCGCGGCCATGGCCTCAGCCCGTAGCGTCCACCAACGGCCTGCCGGGGTCATCGTTCGAATGCGCCACTTCGGCTGCTCGCGACGATTTCCGGGTCCGGCGGTGCTAGGCAAGCTCCGAAGCAAGCACCACAGCCTGGGCCCTGCTCTCTGCCCCCAGCTTGACCATCGCGTTCGAGAGGATGCGCGCGACGGTAGGACGGCCCAGCGCCATGCGCCGAGCGATCTCGGCAT
>JANLSG010000250.1:0-2838 GCA_031362295.1 Chloroflexota bacterium | reverse complement strand
GAGGCGAGATGCGACTCGACCTCGGCCGGCAGGCCGTCCACCCACAGCTCGATCCGCGCGTCGAGGTCGAGCCCGGCGTCCTTGCGCAGGTCCTGGATCGCGCGCTGCAGCTCGCGCGCGTCGCCCTCGGCGCGCAGCTCCGGCGTGAGTTCCGTATCGATGACGACGACAAGTCCCTCGTCATGGGCGACCGCCGTGCCCGGCCGCGACGTCGCCTGGATCTCGACCTCGTCCGGCGCCAGCGTCACGCCCCCGAGCGTGACCGAGCCGTCCGCGTGCAGCTCGAAGGCACCCTCACGGGCCGCTGCCATGACGGCCGGGATCGCCGACCCCAGCCGCTTGCCGATCTTCGGGAGCAGCGGCTTGACGCGCCGGTTCACGAGCGACGATTCGTCGTCGATGCGCTCGATGTGCTTGACGTTGACCTCGTCCGCGATGAGGTCGAACAGCGTCTCGACCTGGGCCGCGTCGGCACCGGGCAGCGCCAGCCACATCCGGGCGAGCGGCTGCCGGGTGCGCAGGCCCGCCTGCGAGCGCAGCGTTCGCGCCAGCTCGACGGCTCGTCGCGCAACGGCCATCGACTGCTCCAGGGGCCGGTCGCGGAGCGCCGCCATCTCCGCAGCGGGCCAGTGCGTCAGGTGGACGCTATCGGGCAGCTCCGGGACGATGGAGCCGAGCAGGTTCTGGTACATGTCCTCGGCGAGGAAGGGAAGAATCGGGGCGACCGTCCGCGCGAGGGTCACCAGGGCCGCGTGGAGTGTCGCGAACGCCTGCTCACGGTCGGCCGGATCCGCGCCGCCGCGCATGCGGTCGCGCGAACGGCGCAGGTACCAGGTGGACAGGTCGTCGATGAACTCCCGGATGAGCTGGGTCGCACGGACGGGGTCGTAGTCCGCCAGCCGCGCGCCCACATCCTCCGCCACGCCCGCGGAGCGCGACAGGATCCAGCGGTCCAGCGCGGGCCACGTCCCGGCGCCCGCGATCTCCGCGTCGATCCCGCGCTGCGGCTCCCAGCCGGCGAGCCGCGCGTACGTGACGAAGAACGCGTAGACGTTCCAGAGCACGAGCAGCTCGCGCCTGGCGTCGTCGGCCGCGTGCCAGCCGAAGAGGATGTTGTCCTCCGGCTTGGCACTCATGTACATCCAGCGCATGACGTCCACGCCCATGCGCTCGGCCGCCTCGTCGAACTCGATCGCGTTGCCCCAGCTCTTGTGCATCGGGCGGCCGTCCTCGCCGAATAGCGTCCCGTAGCCGAAGATCGTCTTGAAGGGCGCGGTCTTCCGGAGGACGGTCGACATCGCGAGCATCGCGTAGAACCAGTTGCGGAACTGGCCCGGGAAGCTCTCCGTGACGAAGTCGGCGGGGAACCATTTCTCCCAGAAGTCCCTGTCCTCGCGGAAGTGGATCGTTGAGAACGGCACGATCCCCGCGTCCAGCCAGGGATTGCCGACGTCCGTGATGCGCTTGACCGGCTCGCCGCAGCCGGAGCAGCGCAGCGTCACCTCGTCGATGTACGGCCGATGGGGCGTATGCCCCACAAGGCGCTCCCAGCCATCGAGCGCCCGCTCCTCGAGCTCCTCGATCCCGCCCACCACGTCGAACGTGCCGCAGTTCTGGCAGTCGTAGATCGGCAGCGCGAGGCCGTAGTAGCGCTTCTTGCTGATCATCCAGTCGTGCATGTTCATGAGCCAATCGAGCTCACGCTCATACCCGAACCCGGGGATCCACCGGATCTGGTCGACGACATCCATGATCTGGTAGCGGAGGCTGGCGTCCTTCTGCTCGCGGGTGAGGGTCTCGCGCGGCTGGTCGTAGACCTCGCCCATGGAGATGAACCACTCGTCCACGAGCCGGAAGAGCAGCGGCGTGCCGCATCGCCAGCAGTGCGGATAGCGGTGGGTGTACGGCTCCAGGTGGTAGAAGAAGCCGCGCCGCTCCAGGTCCTGGACGATCGCCTCGGCCTGGGCTGACGCCTCGCGACCCGTCAGCCAGCCGAACCCGGCGTAGTACAGGCCGCTCTCGTCTATGGGCCCGATGACCGGCAGGCCCAGGCTCTTGCCGAGCTGGAAGTCCTCCGCGCCGGCACCCGGCGCGATGTGCACGATCCCCGTGCCCTCGTCCTCACCGACCTCCGTCCACGGGATGACGCGATGCTCATACGCGACGTCCGGTGTCTCGCGCGTGCCCTTGGCGAACGCCTCGCGGACGGCCTGCAGGTCGTCAAAAGGGCCGGTGTAGCGCCAGTCGACGAGCTCGCTCCCCCGCCTGGACTCGAGCACCTCGAACGGGCCGCGGGCGGACTGCTTGAGCGTGCCTTTGCCGATCCAGAAGCTTGCGTCGCCCTGCCGGATCCGGACGTACTCCAAGTTCGGCCCGACGGCCGCGGCCACATTCGCCGCGAGCGTCCACGGCGTGGTCGTCCAGATGAGCAGCGATTCGCCTGGCCGGTCCACCAGCGGGAACCGCACGGTCAGCCCGGGATCCTCGCGGTCCGAATAGCCCTCGTTCATCTCCATCTGCGACAGGCCGGTGCCGCAGCGCGGGCACCAAGGCATCGAATCGTGGCCCTTGTAGATCCAGCCCCGCTTGTTGCACTCCCGCAGGAAGCCCCAGATAAGGTCGTTGTTCTCGTTGCTGAACGTGAAGTAGCTGCCGCCGACATCGGGCATGCCCAGCCGCCCGACCAGCTGCTCCACCGTGTCCGTAACGGGACCGTCCGGACCCTGAATCGTGGTGACCTGCATCGGGTCCGCGGCAAGGAGGTCCCGGAGACGCCGGAGCTCGTCCGGGTAGCTCGACATCGACGCCGCGGTGCGCTCGGCGATCGAGCGCCGCGCC
>JANLSG010000243.1:0-11600 GCA_031362295.1 Chloroflexota bacterium | reverse complement strand
CGTCCGGCTCGCGGTTTCCGGGGAGGTACCCGCGGGTGGGGTTGCGGATCACGCGGTCGGGCACGGGAGCGCGATTCGAATCGCGACCGGCGCGCCGATCCCGCCCGGCGCCGACGCGGTGATCCCGGTGGAGCAGACGACACCCATCGATGCCGCAGGGGTCGCGGGCGCTCGTGGGCGAGATGCGGTGGGTCCGCTGCCTGCGTTCATCTTCGCGCACGCAGCGGTCGCGGGAGGCGCGCATGTCCGCCGCCGCGGCAGCGACCTGGTGGAGGCAGCGAGGATTCTTGCCTCCGGAACGGCGCTCTCGCCCGCCGCCATCGCCCTCGCGGCCGGCGCCGGGAGCGCGAGCCTGCACGTGCGCCGGCGGCCGCGCATCGCGATCCTCGCGACGGGCAACGAGGTGCGGGCAGCGGGCACGGAGCTGGGGCCGGCCGGCATCCCGGACGCGAACGGCCCGGGGCTTCGGGCGCTCGTGACGGCATCCGGCGCGGAGCCCATCGACCTCGGCATCGCACCGGACGATCTCGATGCGGTCGTCACGCGCCTCCGCTCCGCCCTCGGCCAGGGTGCGGACGCGATCGTCGTCGCCGGTGGCGTGTCGGTCGGGCCGTATGACGTGGTGAAGGTCGCCTTCGAGGCCCTTGGCGAGATCGGGCTCTGGCGTGTCGCAGTCCAGCCGGGCAAGCCGTTCGCGTTCGGGACGGCGCCGCGGGCCGGTGGCGGCCACGCGCTCCTGTTCGGGTTGCCGGGCAATCCCGTGTCGAGCTTCGTGACCTTCGAGCTGTTCGTGCGGCCCGCGATCCGGGCGCTCGCGGGCAGGCTGGACCTGCTGCGCCCGATCGATCGAGCGGTGCTCCTGGATGAGGTGCGCACCGCGACCGGCCGGCGCGCATTCCTGCGGGTCACGGCGGAGCGCGATGCGGAAGGTGGCCCGTCTCGCGACGCGCACGGGCGTGTCCGGGTTCGGCTCTCCAGCGGACCGGCGGGGCAGGGGAGCCACGTCCTGTCGGCGCTCGCAGCCGCCGATGGGCTCGCGGTCGTGCCGGAATCGGTCGAAACGCACCGGGCCGGCGATCCTGTCGAACTCTGGTGGCTCGACGCGCCGTAGCATTGCGCCTCACATGGACAAGGGACCGGGACCCGCACCGCGCTCGGAGCGCCGCCGCCTGACCCACATCGACCGCACGGGCCGCCCGCGCATGGTCGACGTCAGCGAGAAGCCGCCGACCGCCCGTCGCGCCGTCGCGGAGGCGTTCATCGCGCTGGGCCCGGAGACGCTGAGCCTCGTCATCGATGGCCGGTCGCCGAAGGGCGACGTCCTCTCGACCGCGGAGCTGGCGGGGGTCATGGGCGGCAAGCGCACGTCCGAGCTCATTCCGCTTTGCCACCCGCTCGCCCTCACGGACCTGCTCGTCACCGTGGTCCCGGATCGCGCGGCCGGCGGGCTTCGCATTCGCGCCGAGGCCGCCACCGTGGGGCCCACCGGGGTCGAGATGGAGGCCCTCACCGCCGCCACCGTCGCGGCACTCACCGTGTACGACATGGTCAAGGGCGTGGAGCGGGGCGTCGAGATTCGCTCGATCCATCTCGTCTCGAAGTCGGGTGGCCAGAGCGGCGAGTGGCGCCGCCCCACCGAACCTGGCGGCGCGATTCCAGGCGGCGCGCCCGCAGGCAGCGCGCCCGCGTTCCCCCAGCCAGCATTCCGCCCGCGGCGACCCGGCGATCGCGTGGCCGGCCGGATCCGCAAGAAGAGTTGAGCCGGTGGCGCCTGACGACCACGAGGTTCCGGCTGGAACCCCCGCGCTGGTGATCACGATCAGCGACGGTGTTGCCGCCGGGGCGCGGCAGGACGATGCCGGTGCCGCGCTCGCAGACTGGCTTCGCGGTCGAGGTTTCGAGGTCGATCGCGCCACCGTCGCCGACGAGCGCCCGGCGATCGAGGCCGCGCTCACCACCGGCGCCCGCGACCATGCCCTCGTCGTGTCGACCGGTGGCACCGGCCTCACGCCGCGCGACGTCACGCCGCAGGCGACGCGCGCGGTGATCGATTACGAGGTGCCCGGCCTGGCCGAGGCGATTCGCGCGGCGGGACGCGCCAAGACGCCGATGGCGGACCTGTCACGCGGCGTCGTCGGCGTAATCGGGCGGACGCTGGTCGTCAACGTCCCGGGCAGCCCGCGGGCCGCGCTCGAGTGCATCGAGGCCCTCGCGCCGACGCTCCGCCACGCCCTCGAGACGCTCGACGGCCCGTTTGACCATGGCGCCCGTGGTGCCGGCACGGCCGTCCGTCCCGACCTCCCCGACCCCGCGCGACCGAGCACGTGAGCGGGCACGTGAGCGAGATTCGCCGATGAACTCGATCTTCGAGCACGTCGCGCTCTATCCGCTCGTCTTCGTCGTGTTCTGGGGTGCAGTTCTGGTCTTCTGCCTCGCCATGGCCCGGCACCTGCGCGTGTTCGCAGCGGCCCGCGCGACGGGCCCCAGCCCACTCGAGAACATTCCCGCCCGCATGTCCGGGCTGATCCAGTACGCGTTCATCCAGACGAAGATGTTCAAGGATCCCAGGGCGGCGATCCTGCACCTCGGGATCTTCTGGGGCTTCGTCCTGCTGACGATCGGGACGGCGAACGTCGTCACCGGCGGGTTGATCCAGCAGATCCTCAGCGGCCCGTTCGACGGCGTGCTCTGGGCGGCCGTCCTGGCGATGCAGAACGTCGTCGCCGTGACGGTCATCGTGTTCATCCTGTGGGCGTTCGAGCGCAGGTTCATCTCGCGTCCCGCGCGGCTGACCTACAACCTCGACGCACTCTTGATCCTGGGCATGATCGGCACGCTCGTGGCGGCCGAGTTCTTCGCCCAGGTGTTCGAGGTCGCCCGGTTCGGAGCCCAGCCCGGCGCGTTCATCGCGAACGCCCTCGCGCAGCCGCTCGCGGGCACGGGGATCAGCCAGGGAGCCCTCGAGACCGGGTTCTCGGTCCTGTGGTGGCTGCACATGCTCATCGTCGCGACGTTCCTCGTGTACCTGCCCGGCAGCAAGCACCTCCATATCGCGACGAGCTTCCCGAACATCTACTTCCGCAAGCTGCAGCCCCGCGGCGAGCTGCCGGCGATGGACCTGGAGGCGGAGGACGCGACCTTCGGGCTGCGTACCCTCGCGGATCTCGGCTGGAACGACCTGCTCGATGGCTTCACCTGCACGGAATGCGGCCGCTGCCAGCAGGCCTGCCCCGCCTGGCAGACGGGCAAGCCGCTCAACCCGAAGCAATTCATCATGGGCATCCGGGACATGTCCGTTGAAGCGGAGCACGGCCTCCCGCTGATCCCGAACTCGCCCTCGGCGGCCTCCTTCGGCCTGACGGACGTCATCAACCAGGCGGCGATGCTCGCTCCGATCGTCGACAACGCGATCCCGTACGACGCCGTCTGGGATTGCGTGACCTGCGGCGCCTGTGTCGAGGCGTGCCCGGTGCTCATCGAGCACGTCGACAAGATCGTCGGGCTCCGTCGAAACCTCGTCCTCGAGGACTCGCGCTTCCCGGCCGAGCTGAATAGCGCGTTTCGGAACATGGAGGGCGTCGGCAACCCGTGGGGCCAGCCGCCCACCTCGCGCCTCGATTGGACCCGCGGGCTTCCGTTCGAGGTGCCGCTCGTGGCCGATATCGCGGCGCGCGATGAGCTCGGCAGCCTGGACGTCCTGTACTGGGTCGGCTGCGCGGCCGCGTTCGATGAGCGCAACCGCAAGGTCGCGCGTGCCTTCGCAACCTGCCTGAACGCGGCCGGGATCAACTTCGCGGTCCTCGGGCAGGAGGAATCGTGCACCGGTGATCCCGCCCGGCGCATGGGCAACGACTACGTCTACCAGATGCTCGCGAGCGGCAACATCGAAACGCTCAATCGCTACCGGATGGGCGAGAAGACGATCGTCACCGCCTGCCCGCACTGCTTCAACTCGATCGGCAACGAGTACCCGCAGCTGGGCGGCAACTTCCGCGTGATCCACCACGCGGCCTTCCTGCGCGAGCTCCTCGCGAACGGGCGCTTGCGCGTCATCGATGCGGACGCCAACGGCGCCACCCCCGGGACCGGCCGTTCCGTGACGCTCCACGACTCGTGCTACCTGACCCGTTACAACGGGATCGTCGATGAGCCGCGTGAAGTTCTCGGATCCATCGCGGGCCTGGAGCTGCGCGAGATGGACAACCGGGGCAAGAACACGTTTTGCTGCGGCGCCGGCGGGGGCCGCATGTGGATGGAGGAGACGCGCGGCACGCGGATCAACGAGGCCCGCACGTCGCAGGCCCTCGCCACGGGCGCAGAGACTGTCGCGACCGAGTGCCCGTTCTGCATGACGATGATGAAGGACGGCCTCGAGGCGGCCCAATCGGGCACGGGCGGCTCCGTGAAGGCGATCGACATCGCCGAGCTCCTCGCCGAATCGCTCGCCCCAACCCAGCCCGGCTCGCGCTCCCTGCCTGTCGTCCAGTAAGCGTCGGTCAGCAAGGCCGCTCGTGCCCAGGTACGTGGTCGTGACGGAGCGCGAGGTCGCGCCACAGATCGTCGAGATGGCGCGGGACTTCGTGCTCCGCGCCCTGCCGGAGCTCGACCTGGGAGCCACACCGGAGATCCGCTTCTTCGCCGATTCGCGCGAGCTGCCGCCGGGTCGCGTGTCCACCGCGAGTCTGGCCCATGACGCGGGCCTGCTCCTCCACCGATCGTTCGCTCCTGCAGCAATCGGCCGAGCCTCCCCATATGTTCGTATCCGTGAATTCGGGCGGCAATTCCAATATCCCTCAGCTTGATGCCCGTCGCCGTCATACGAAGGCATGCGGCTCGGCTACCCGGCGCGGCCCGGTGAACGCCCTTGCCCCGGCGAAGCTCGTATTACGGCGACGGGCATCGCTGTGAGGGTTTGCCAGCCGGCGTCGGATTCCACGAATACGAAGCCCGCGACGGCGATGGCCGGGCAGCGACTAGCATTCGCTCGTGGCAGAGCAGGCGTCCGCGACGTACCGGCTGACCGAGGAGCAGGTGCTCCTGCGGGACACGATTCGGACGATTGCGTCCGAGCAGATTGCCCCGCGGGCGGCGGCGATCGACAAGACCGGCGAGTTTCCCGAGGACATCCGGCAGCTGCTCGCGAGTCAGGACGTGCTGGCACTGCCGTACCCCGTGGAGCACGGTGGCCTGGCCGCCGACCTGCTCACGCAGTGCCTCGTCATCGAGCAGCTCGCGCAGGCGTGCGTGACGTCCAGCCTCATCCTCAGCGTGCAGGCCCTGGCGTCGCTGCCGTTGCTGCTCGCGGGGACAAAGGAGCAGCACGCGAGGTTCTTCCCGAATCTCGCCTCCGGCAACACCTTGGCGGCCTTCGCGCTGACGGAGCCGGAGGCCGGTTCGGACGCGGCGGCCCTCCGTACCCGGGCCGTGCGGGACGGCGACGCATACCGAATCTCGGGCACGAAGCGCTTCATCACCAACGGCAGCGTTGCCGGCCTGATCACGGTCTTCGCCGTCACGGACCCCGAGGCGAAGCGGCACCAGCGCATCTCCGCGTTCGCCGTCGAGGTGCCCGCGGATGGGTTCAAGGTCGCGCGACTGGAGCACAAGCTCGGCATACGAGGCAGCCCAACCGCCGAGCTCACGTTCGATGACGTCCTCGTGCCCGAGGCCAATCGGATCGGCGCCGAAGGCCAGGGTTGGGAGCTCGCGCTTGCGACGCTCGACCGATCCCGCCCGGGAATCGCCGCCCAGGCCGTCGGCATCGCGCAGGGCGCCCTCGAAGTCGCGGCGCAGTACGCGCGGGAGCGCAAGCAGTTCGGTCAGCGCATCGGCGAGTTCCAGATGATCCAGGCCATGCTCGCCGACATGGACGCGCGCACCGAAGCCGCACGGCAGCTCACGTACAAGGCCTGCACCGAGGTCGAGGCGGGTGCCCACGACGCTACCCGCTGGGCGTCCGTCGCGAAGCTGATCGCCGGTGATACGGCGATGGCCGTCACGACCGACGCGGTGCAAGTCCTCGGCGGCTACGGTTACACCGATGACTACCCGGTCGAACGCATGATGCGCGACGCAAAGATCACGCAGCTGTACGAGGGCACGCAGCAGATCCAGCGCCTCGTGATCGCACGCGCGCTCCTCGGCAAGCCCGAGTAGCGCAGAGGAGCGTTCGAATGCCGCTGCGTATCGTCGTTCTCACCAAGCCGGTGCCGGATCCGGCCGCGGCTGCGGAGCGGCTCGGGGCTGACGGGCGGCTTGATCGCGCGGCGTCACCTGCGGTGATCAACGGCAACGACGAGTACACGCTCGAAGCCGCGCTGAAGCTCGTGGATTCGATGGGCGCCGACGTGACGCTGCTGTCGATGGCGCCGCCGAGCGGCGTCGAGACGATGCGCAAGGGGCTGGCGATGGGCGCACATCGTGGCGTCCTCGTCACCGATCCCGCGCTCGCCGGTGCCGATGGCTGGTCAACCGTCCAGGTCCTCGCTGCCGCGCTCCGCACCCTCGAGTACGACCTGGTCCTCGCGGGCTTCGATACGTCCGACGGCGTGGGCGGTGTCGTGGGCGCCGGCATCGCGACGTTGCTCAAGCTGCCGCTCATGTCGTCCGCGGCGAAGATCGAGCCGGATGAGGGCGCGGGCACCGTTCGAGTGCGCCGCATCAGCCCGGCCGGGTTCGACGTCCTCGAGGCCCCGATGCCGGCGTTGATCGTGGGGACGCAGCTGCTCGGTGAGCCGCGCTACCCGTCGCTCAAGGGGATCATGGCCGCGCGGTCCAAGGAGGTCGTGACGAAGTCGCTGGCCGATCTCGGGCTGGACGCCGGCGCGGTTGGGGGCGCTGCCTCACGCACGAACGTCACGGGCACGACGAAGCCGCCGGCGCGCGGGGCAACGACCGTGGTCCGAGGCACCCCCGAGGAGGGAGCGAAGGCGATCGCCGACCTGCTCGCCTCGCGGAGGCTCATCTGATGGCCGGCGCGAAAGGCACGATCTGGGTCGTCGCGGAGACGAACGCTGACGGCTCGCTCGCGAAGAGCTCAACCGAGGTCGCGACGCTCGCGCGCACCCTCGCTGACGCGGCGGGTTGGAGTGCCGCCGGGATCGTCGTCGCGGCGGATCCGTCGGCCGCCGCGAAGGAACTCGCGGGCTACGTGGCCCGAGTCATCGCGGTCGCGGTCCCAGACGCCGGTGGCAACACGTGGGCCCAGATCGCGGCCCAGCAGGCAGCGGCGATTCTCGCCTCCGAATCCCCCGGCGCCGTGCTGACGGGCGCGGGCCCGGATGGCCGCGATGTCGCGGGGACACTCGGCGCGCTCCTGGAGCGCCCGATTCTCGTGAACGCGACGGCGGTCGCGTGGGAAGGTGGCCCATCGGTCGAGATGAGCGTCTTCGGCGGCAAGCTGGTGACGACCTCGACCTTCGTCGAGGGGGAGTGGGGGATCGTTACGGTTCGCCCGAACGTCGTCACGGCGCAGGCGGCCGGCGCGGCTGGCACCGTGGAGACGCGCGCGGCCGACACGGGCGCCGGTTTGCCCCTGGTGAAAGTCGTGGAGCGGATCGAGGAAGCGGCCGCCGCCCTCCCGATCGAGGAGGCGCGCGTCATCGTGGCCGGTGGCCGCGGCGTGGGTGGCGAGGAAGGCTTCGCGCTCGTTCGCGAGATCGCGGCCGCGCTCGGCGGCGCCGTCGGGGCAACCAGGGCCGCCGTGGACTCGGGCTGGATCCCGTACGCCCAGCAGATCGGCCAGACCGGCAAGATCGTGAAGCCGCAGCTCTATTTGGCGCTCGGGATCTCCGGCGCGATCCAGCACAAGGTCGGCATGCAGACCGCGGGCACGATCATCGGCATCAACCGTGATCCGGACGCGCCCATCGCCGAATTCGCCGACCTGGTCGTCGTCGGTGACCTGTTCGAGGTCGGCAAGGCCTTGCTCGTGGAGCTGCGCTCCCGGGCCTAATTCGGAAAAGGTGGTGGGTTGGCCGAGGTCTCGGACGACAGGTACATGCCGGTGGCGTGGTCGAGGTAGACCTTCGACGTTCCCATCGCGACAACGCAGGATCCACCTGCCGGCTTGCAGATCGAGATCCGGCCTTGCAGGATCACCTCCCAGACGAGTCGGTCCTGGTCCTCAATCGGTCCGATTTGGCCGCTGGGGTCATTCCGGAGTTCGGCCAAGCGACCCTCCCGAGCCCCGAGCACGACGATGGGCTGCTCCAAGTCCGAGCCTTCGTGCAAAGCGAGATCGATCGCCTGCTCGCGCGAGATGCCCGTCGGTCCTCGCCAGCACCCCGCCACGACGAATGCGGCCAGAGCTATTCGAAGGATCATCGTCTTGAGTTTGTCACCTGTTCCGAATCGGCCCACATCTAGTGGTATGATCCGGTGACACCACAACTGCTAGTGGTGCAGGGAGGACCTCCACCGGCATGCGCTGTCCAGTCTGTGGTGAGCGAGACACCCGGGTGGTCGATTCGCGCGACCTCGATGACTCCGCGACCATTCGCCGTCGGCGCGAGTGCGCCGCCTGCAGCACCCGATTCACGACCTATGAGCGCGTCGAGGCGGCGCGCCTCCTCGTGGTCAAGCGCGACGGCACGCGCCAGGAGTTCGATCGCAACAAGCTCGCGAACGGCCTGCGCAAGGCGCTGACGCGCCGGCCAGTGCCGGAGGGCGCCGCCGAGGCGGCCGCCGACCAGATCGAGGCGCAGCTCCGGAGCGAGGGGATCAGCGAGGTGCCGTCGTCGAAGGTCGGCCAGCTGTCGATGGCCAAGCTCAAGATGCTCGACCAGATCGCCTACGTCCGGTTCGCCAGCGTGTACCAGAGCTTCGAGGATCTCGAGGACCTCAAGCGCGAGGTCGACTCGCTCTGGGAGCAGAAGGGCACCAAGCCCACGCACTGACCTCGAGGATCCGGGCGGTGTCAGCCTGGGGGCGTCGTGATGGTGTTGACCGTGACGAGGTACGTACAGCCATCCGTGGCGCTCGGACTGATCTCATAGGGACCTGGGGTCAATGTGACGGTCCACCGGTTCGATGTTGATTTGCCATCCACGAGGACCGACAGCGTCGCACTCGGACCGTTCACGCCTTCAGCTGTCGAATAGACGTTGACCTGGAACCGGCAGGTGCCGTGGGTCGTGTAGTCGACGAAGAACCGCGCAGGCAGGAGGTCGACATGGCCGCCGCCATGGCCGTCTTCGACGAGGACGTCCCGCGCCATCTGGGTGATGATCCCGGCTGGAAGATCGCCCGACGTGACCATCGTCCAGATGGGGTACTGGGGCGACATCGTGCCGGAGGGCGCTGATGGACTGGCTGCCGCGGTTGGATTGGCGGGCGCAGAGGCGGGGGCCGACGTGGAGGCCAGGGCCGGCAGCGTCGAGGCAGGTTGCGCGCTGCAGGCGGCGAAGGCGGACGACACGATGACGGTTCCGACCAGCAGGGCTGCTCGACTCGTGGACACCAGCAAAGGTCCCGCCTTCCAAGGGCCCGCCAGCAGCGCTACCGTGGTCGAGCACCCGTGTGACGCCGCATCGGTGGATTTGCTACGAAGCGACCTCGCGGGCGCAGCGCAGGATCGCCTCGACGGACAGGTCCGCGTCGGCCTCGGTCGTGGACCAGTTCGAGACCGAGATCCGCATCAGGCTCATGCCGTGCCACGTTGAGCCGCCGGCCCAGCACGTGCCGTCGGCCTGGACGGCGGCGATCACACGACGCGTGAAAGCGTCGCTCGCGGCCGGGTCGCCGCCGCTCGGAGGCGAGAATCGCACCAGCACCTGGTTGAGCACCACGTCGTTGAGGATCTCGACGCCGGGCGCGCCCCGGAGTCCATCCGCCATCCGCCGCGCGAGCGCGCAGCAGTGGTCGATCATGTCGGCGAGGCCCTGCCGGCCGAGTGACCGCAGCGCCGCGTAGATCGGGAAGCCGCGCGCCCGCCGCGACGACTCCGGCACCCAGTTGTACGGATCGCGCTCGCCGCCCTGTGTCTCGACGTAGTACGAGGCGCCCAGGGTCATCGAGGCGTGGTGGGCGGCCACGTCGCGGCAGATCACGATCCCGGAGTCGTACGGCACGTTGAGCCACTTGTGAGCGTCGGTCGTCCACGAGTCTGCCCCCGCGAGACCCGCCACGCGGTCGCGCAGCGAGGGTGTCGCCGCCGCCCAGAGCCCGAACGCGCCATCGACATGGAGCCAGGCGTTCGGTCGCTCGCGGACGATCGGCACGATCTCCTCGAGCGGGTCGAACCCGCCGGTATTCACGTTGCCCGACTGCGCGCTGACCAGCGTCGGCCCATCGATCCCGGCGAGGACCTCACGCAACGAGGTCGGCATCATCCGGCCCTGACCGTCCGAGGCCACCTTGTGGACGCGATTGCGCCCGAGCCCGAGCATCTGCAGCGAGACGAAGACGGTCACGTGCGCCTCGTCGCCAACGACCACCTCGATCGGCGGCGCACCCACGTAGCCGTCCTCCTCGATGTTCCATCCGGCGCGCTCGAGGACGCGGTGCCGGCCAGCGGCGAGCGCCGTGAACGTGGCCATCGTGGCGCCGGTGACGAACCCGACACTCGATCCCTGCGGCAGCCCGAAGAGCTCCACGAGCCACCGAGCCGCGACCTCTTCCACGACCGACGCGGCCGGCGAGACGGCGTACAGCGCAGCGTTCTGGTCCCAGGCGCTCGCGAGCCAGTCCGCCGCCAGCGCGGCCGGGACGCCGCCGCCGATCACGAACCCGAAGTAACGCGGCCCGGCGGTGGCGATGACGCCGGGATCCGCGCCGCGCGCCAGCGCTTCGATGACGGCTTGCGGGTCGCTCGGCCCGTCCGGCAGCGGGACGTCGAGGGCCGCGCGCAGGGCCGTAAGATCCACGGGCCGCCCGACCGGCCGAGCCGGCAACCCATCGATGAACTCCGCCGCGATCTCCGCGGTCCGGTGCAGGAGCGCGTCGCGGTCTGACATGCCGGACAGCGTAGCCGCGTGCGATGATTCCGCCGATGAGTGTTCTCTCGGACCGCGACATCCGCGCCGCCCTCGAGGCGGGCGAAATCGTGATCCGCCCGTACGACCCGCAGGACCTGCAACCATCGTCGGTGGACCTCCACCTGGACCGCAGCTTCCGCGTGTTCCGGAACAACCGCTACCCGTACATCGACGTCCGCCAGAAGCAGCCGGACCTCACCGAGCTCCTGACCATTGCCGATGACGAGCCGTTCATCCTGCATCCCGGCGAGTTCGTCCTCGGCCAGACCCTCGAATGGACGGAGCTCCCGAACAACCTTGTTGCCCGACTTGAAGGCCGATCGAGTCTCGGCCGATTGGGCCTCTTGATCCATTCGACCGCCGGGTACGTCGATCCGGGATGGAAGGGCAACCTGACCCTCGAGCTGTCGAACGTGGCCAACCTGCCGATCGCGCTGTACTTCGGCATGAGCATTGGCCAGATCAGCTACTTCCGGATGACGAGTGCGGTCGATCGGCCGTACGGCAGCAAAGACCTCGGCTCCAAGTACCAGGGCCAGTCAGAGCCGACCGCCTCCGCATTCCACAAGAACTTCCCCAAGGGCAAGTAGCCGCCGATGGCGGCGAACGACGCGGTCGACTGGT
>JANLSG010000169.1:0-8209 GCA_031362295.1 Chloroflexota bacterium | reverse complement strand
GCGGGGCATCGGCCGTCCTGCCGAGTCCGCGGCGCTGGCGATGATCGGAATGCGCGTCGCGAGCGTGGCAGGGCTCGTTGCCGACGCGTGGTAGCCGTCCGCGAGGCGGCCCACGCGTCGGAGCGCGCGATCGTCCCGGCCGCCGAGCCAGATCGGGACGTTCCCGCCCTTGACGGGCAGGGGGCCGAAAACGAAGTCGTCGAATTGGTGGAACCGCCCGTGGAACGGCTCCGTAGAGCCTGACCAGAGGTGCCGGCACAGGTTGACCGTCTCCTCCGTGTACGCGCCACGCTCTGCGAAGCGATCGGCGGCACCGACGTTGGCGAACTCGGCCGGGCTCCAGCCGACGCCGAACCCCGCGATCAGGCGACCATTGGACAGGGCATCGAGCGTCGCGAGCTCCTTCGCGAGGACGATCGCGTTGCGCATCGGTGCGACGATCACGCTGGCCCCAAGGCGAATCTCGCGGGAGCGCCCGGCCGCCCAGGCGAGGGCGACAACAGCCTCGTAGATCCGCCCGTAGTCCTCCTTCGCGGAGTGATCCACGAGGAGATGATCGGTCGCCCAGACGTCGGTAAAGCCGTGGGCCTCCGCGAGCTCGACCGCCGCGATCATGCCCTCGAGGTTCGCGTCGTCGCCGAGCGAGGGCAACACCAGTCCGTAGTCCATGGCCGGATGCTAGCGGGCGGACTCGAATGGCAGCGCGAGGAGCCCGATCAGCGGCTCACCCGTCGACTGCGCCAGCCGGTACCCACCGTCGGGTAGGCGCTCCACCATGAGAACGACATCGTCTCGACCGGGGTGGTTCGGGTCGTAGATCCCGATGTCGATCTTCGCGGCGGTCTCGTCGTATCGATAGCCGACGACCTGGTGCCCGAGCCCGAGCGCGAGCGGGTTCCAGCCCGCCAGCCGAACGAGCCCGACCATCGGAAGCTCACCCTCGTCGATCGCCCGCTTGACCGCCGGCCACGCGTCGCGAACCGTCTCGCGATCGCGCCCGCTCTGGCTCCCGGCAGACGACAACCAGAACCGGATTGGCACGGAGAAGAACAACCCGAACGACGCAAACTGCCGATCCACGATCTCCTTGAACAGCGCGGCGCCCTGCTTCGGTGGCGCGAGGTCCGCCGGCGCGTCCTCGCCTCGGGCGAACCGGTCCCGCGCCGCGAACGCCATCCCGCCGCACAGCCCGCGACCCGTATCGCCGATCGGGATCTTCAAGAACCCGAGGTTGATCGTGCGCGCCGCGCCGGGCGGCCACTGGTTCCGGAAGCGAAATCCGTAGCGGGACGGCAGGAACCCCGGCACCGCGTTCGACGGCATGCCGGCAAGCGTATGGGACTACGATCAAACCGATGCCGAACCGCCTCGCGAACGAGACCAGCCCGTACCTGCTGCAGCACGCGGACAACCCGGTCGACTGGTTGCCGTGGGGCCCCGACGCGCTGACCAGAGCGAAGCTGCTGGACCGCCCGATCTTCCTGTCGATCGGCTATGCGGCGTGCCACTGGTGTCACGTGATGGCGCGCGAATCGTTCGAGGACGAGGCGACCGCGACATACCTGAACGCGCGCTTCGTGCCGATCAAGGTGGATCGCGAGGAGCGCCCGGACCTCGACCAGATCTACATGAGCGCGGTCCAGTCGCTGACCGGCCAGGGCGGCTGGCCCATGTCCGTGTTCCTCACGCCGGAGGGCCGGCCGTTCTATGGGGGCACGTACTTCCCGCCGGTACCGGCGCACGGCCTGCCGAGCTTCCGCCAGCTTCTGGAGGGCATCGACCGGGCGTGGCGCGAGCAGCGCGCGGACCTCGAGCAGTCGGCGGCGCAGCTGGTCGGGCAGATGGCGACGGCGTCCCGAACGACGGCAGGCGGCGGCGCCGCACCCACGCCCATGCTGCTCGACGCGGCGGTCGGTTTGATCGAGCGGAGCTTCGATGCGACGAATGGCGGCTGGGGCGGGGCGCCCAAGTTCCCGCAGCCGATGACGATCGAGTTCCTGCTCCGGCGAGCCACGGCTCGCGATCCGCGCGCGCTCCCGATCGCGCGCCGGACGCTCGACAAGATGGCCGACGGCGGCCTTCGGGACCAGCTCGGGGGCGGATTTCACCGCTACGCGACCGACGAGATCTGGCTGGTGCCCCACTTCGAGCAGATGCTCTACGACAACGCCCAGCTCGCCCGCGTCTACCTGCACGCGTGGGCGCTCACCGGGGATGAGCAGTACCGCGAGGTCGCGACGGGCACGCTCGATTACATGCTCCGGGAGCTCACGACGGCCGATGGTGCGTTCGCCGCGAGCCAGGACGCAGATACGGACCATGTCGAGGGCCTGACGTTTACGTGGCGCGCGGCGGAGATCCAGGCGGCGCTCGGGGATGCGGCGGGGCTGTTCTCGACCGCGTACGGCGTCACCGACGGCGGCAACTGGGAGGACGTGACGATCCTGTCGCGGGTGCGGTCGTCCGCCGACCTCGCGACGCTCTACGGGTTGAAGGTCGGCGAGGTCGATGCTCGGCTGGCGTCGTCGCGGGAGAAGCTGCTCGTGCTTCGTGCCCGGCGCCCGCAGCCGGCGCGCGACGACAAGGCGCTCGCCGCGTGGAACGGCCTCGCGATCGGTGCGCTGGCGGACGCGGCGCGGCTGCTCGGGTTCACGCCGGACGGTGGTGCGGCGGCTGCTCGCTACAGGGAAGCCGCAGAGCGCGCGGCGGAGGTGATCCTCGGCGGTTTGCGCGGCGCGGACGGACGCCTCGGTCGATCGTGGAAGGACGATCGTTCGACGGGCCAGGGCGTCCTGGAGGACTACGCGAATCTCGCCGAGGGGCTGCTCGCGCTGTACGAGACGACGTTCGACGAGCGCTGGTTCACGACGGCGCGCTCGCTCGCCGACGCCATCCTCGAGCGGTTCACCGATCCGGACGGCGGCTTTTTCGACACGGCGACGGACCACGAGCCGCTCGTCACGCGCCCGAAGGACAGCCAGGACAACGCGACACCTTCGGGCGGCTCGGTAGCGACCCTGGTGCTCCTCCGACTCGCCGCGTTCACCGGCGAATCGCGCTATCGCAACGCCGCGGAACGAGCCCTCGCGACGGTCACGGCGTTCACCGCCCGCTACCCGACCGCGTTCGCGATGTGGCTCCAGGCCATCGACCTCGCCCTCGCGCCCGTGTCCGAGATCGCGATCGTCGGCGAGCCTGGGGACGACGCGACGCGCGCGCTGCTTGCGGTCGCTTCGGCCGGGTACGAGCCGAACCGCGTGGTTGCGCTCACGCCGGACCCCGGCGTCGCGTCGGCGATCCCGTTGCTCGAGGACCGTGTGCGCATCAGGGAGCGACCGACCGCGTACGTCTGCCGCAACTTCGCCTGCAACCTGCCCGTTACCGATCCCGATGCGCTCCGGGACCAGCTCGTCGAGTCGGCGGCGGTCGCGTGATCGGGCTCCGCCGCATCGCCCCGAAGGGCCTTGCCGCTCTGTTCCTCGGCAGCGGCACGCTCCATCTCGTCCGCCCGGGGATCTTCGCGGGCGCGGTTCCGACCTTCCTGCCAGGACGCGGCACGATCATCGCCACGAGCGGAATCGCCGAGCTCTTCTGCGGCGCAGGGCTCCTTGCCAACTGTCGATGGGCCGGTCGAGTGAGCGCGATCCTGCTGATCGCCATCCTCCCGGGCAACGCGACGATGGCGTTGCGAGCCACGGCCGATCCATGTTCGTCACGGCTCGCCCGCGTCGTGCTGTGGGCGCGACTGCCGTTGCAACTGCCCCTGATCTGGGCCGCGCTCCAAACCGGAAGGTCGCCCGCGCCACGCCAAACGAGAGGAGCCTCGCCCGCATGAAGGTCTACATCAGCGTCGACATGGAAGGGATCGGCGGGATCAGCCACAGCGATCCCACGCAACGTGGTGACGCGGGCTATCCGGCGGCGGTCGCGCTGATGGTCGGCGAGGCAAACGCCGCAATCGAAGGCGCCTTCGCGGGCGGCGCGACGGAGGTCCTCGTCAACGACAGCCACGGCGGCATGTTCAACCTGACGGCGGAGGACCTCGACCCGCGTGCGGTCCTGCTCCAAGGCCAGAAGCCGTGGTCGATGGTTGCCGGCGCTGGACCCGACAAGGGCTTCGAGGTCGCGCTGTTCGTCGGCTACCACACCCGCGCCGGCCACCCGACGGGCACGATCGCACACACGTACAGCAGCGCCCCGACCCTCACCACGCTCCAGGGTCGTCCCGTCGGCGAGAGCGGCATCAACGCGCTCGCGCTGGGTGCGTGGGGCATTCCGGTTGGCCTCGTGACCGGCGACGACGAGCTCGCGCTCGAGACTGAGGCATGGTTCCCATGGGCCGAGCGCGTCATCGTGAAGTCGGCCGTGAGCCGGCGCGCGGCCGCGTCCGTGCACCCGAGCGTCGCGCGCGATCGCGTTCGGGCCGGCGCCGAGCGCGCGGTCCGCCGCGCCGCCGCTGGCGAGCTACGGCCGCTGCTGATCGAAGGACCGATCACGTTGGAGGCCGAGTACCGAAACGCGGGCGAGGCTGACTACGCCGCACTGGTGCCCGGCGCCGAGCGCTACGGCGACCGGGGCGTTCGCGTGGTCACCGACGACCCGCTCATCGCGTATCGGACATTCCTCTCCGGCCTCCGCCTCGCGAGCCTCGTCTCCTGACGTCACCCTGACCGACGTGTGATCTGGTACCCGGGCTATCTCGGCAAAGCCGAACCGCGCCTAACACCTTCGCCGGCTGGATCAATTCCATACCATTGGCCCCGGTGACGCGCTTCACTCTGGACCACCCCGCCGACGACCAGCATCGACCTGGGTTGAGCGGCCGGCTCAACTGGCTCCGCGCCGGGATCCTCGGCGGGAACGACGGGATCGTCTCCGTCGCCTCGATCGTCGTCGGTGTCGCCGCGGCGACCAACGCGACCGGAGCGATCCTAACGGCCGGTGCCGCGGCGCTCGTGGGCGGCGCCGTCTCAATGGCCCTGGGCGAGTACGTCTCCGTCAGCAGCCAGAGCGACACCGAGCGTGCCGTGATCGCGGCCCAACGACGGGACCTGGAGACGATGCCCCTCGACGAGCAGGCGGAGCTGGCCCATCTGTACGAGGCTCGTGGCCTGAGCCCGGCGACAGCGGAGATCGTTGCTCGGGAGCTGACCGACCACGATCCTCTCTCGGCGCACCTCGAGGTGCAGTTCGGAATCGACCAGGCCGATCTTTCTAGCCCGTGGCACGCCGCGCTCGCCTCCGGCATCGCCTTCACGATCGGGGGACTCGTCCCGGTCCTTGCCATGCTCGCGCCGCCCGGCATCCGGATCCCGCTCACGTTCGTGGTGGTGCTCATCGCCCTACCCGTGACTGGTGCGATCGGCGCGCGGATCGGCGGTAGCCCGATGGCACCGGCTGCCATCCGTGTCCTCGTCGGTGGCGCTCTAGCCCTCACGGCGACGTTCCTGATCGGCAACGCCCTCGGAACGCTCGGGGTCGTTAGGTGACGAGGCACGATAGCTAACGCCGCCCGGGAGACCCGAGCCTGGTCCGGGGTGGAGCCCGTGGTGGTCGACCCCGGCTTCCTCGCGCCATGCTCCGAAGGGCCCTGTACGCAGGTCGCGGCGGGTCCGTGCCACACGGTGATCGTCGTCCGGGTCGGCCAGGACGCCTATGTCGACCACGAGCTATCGGGCGGGCCCTGACGCCCGACTAGTACGTCGGCGCGGGCAGGATCCCAAAGGTGTCGATCGGCCAATAGCGAAGCCAGGCGCGGCCGATCACGTGCGCGATCTCGATCGGGCCGAAGACTCGGCCGTCGGCGGACGAGTCGCGATGGTCGCCCATGACGAGGAGCTGGCCCTGGGGCACGAGCCACTCCGAGGCCCCACCGCCGCTGGGGTTGGTCGGCTGGCGGACGCCACGCTCGGTGAACACGTACGGCTCGTCCAGCACGACCCCGTTCACGAGGACATCGCCATCCTTGAGCTCGACCCGGTCGCCCGGCAGGCCGATGACCCGCTTGATGAACGGCACGCCGCTCGATCCCGCGAACTGCTCGGGCGGGTCGATGACGACGACGTCGCCGCGCGTGTACGGCGCCCAGCGCGGCGTGAGCTTGTCGATCAGGACGTACTGGTCCGGCATGATGCTCGTCTCCATCGACGCCCCTTCCACGCGGAAGGGCTGGGCGACGAACGCCTGGATGCCGAGGAAGATCACGACGGTGAGGACCAGCGTCTCGACGATCTCGAGCAGGCAGCCGCCGGCGCGGCGCCTGGTGGTCGGGGGAGCTTCTGTTGGGACCTCGGGTTCAGGCGCCAGTCGTGCCGTCCTTCGGGGTCTCGTCGGTCGAACGGAGCTTGTTCGCCTCGAGGCGCGCCTCGCGGACGCCCCGGCCGAACACTCGGCCGATCTCGGGGATCGTCTTGGGACCGCGCCAGATGATCACGAGGATCAGGACGACGATCAGGACGAGCAGCAGGTCTCCCACGCCGGAGATGGTACGCCGCCCCGACGGGCTATCGTGCCGGACGTGTCCACGGACCTTCCGCTGCTCGTCTACGGCCCGCGCTCCACGACGTACGACTTCGGGCCGGCGCACCCGCTGACGCCGCGCCGGTTCGGGACGGGGATCTCATTGCTGGAGTCGCTGGGGGCCGTGCCGGGTCTCGCTCCCGAGCCGGCAACGGACGACGAGCTCGAGTGGATCCACGAGCCGCGCTATCTCGGGGCGGTCAAGGCCTTTTCGCGGCAGCCGTTTGCCGAGCACCGGGCGGGGATTGGGCCAGGGGACACCCCGGCGTTCGCGGGGATGCATGAGGCGTCCGCCGCGGTTGCCGGCGGCTCGCTGCGGGCGATGGAGGCGATCCTCCGCGGCGAGGTCCTGCACGCATTCCACCCGGGCGGTGGGCTGCACCACGCCATGCCGGCCCGCGCCTCCGGGTTCTGCGTCTACGACGACCCGGCCCTCGCGATCGCGCGGGCGCGTCGCGACGGCCTGCGGGTGATGTACGTCGACCTCGACGTCCACCACGGCGACGGCGTGCAGGCGATCCACTGGAACGATCCCGACGTCCTGACGGTCTCGATCCACGAGAGCGGCCACTCCCTGTTCCCGGGCACTGGCTTCCCCGACGAGCTCGGTGGACCCGGCGCGGAGGGCTCGAAGGTCAACATCGCGCTGGATCCCGGCACGGGCGAGCTCGGCTGGGTCGAGGTGCTCGAGATCGCCTTGCCGGCTCTCGCGGAGGCGTTCCGGCCAGATGTCTTCGTCACCCAGCACGGCGCCGATGCGCACGCCTGGGACCCGCTCGCGCACCTGAACGTCACGACGACCGCGATGGGCCGCGCGGCGCACCTCATCGACTCGCTGGCGCACCTCCACGCCGGCGGGCGCTGGCTCGCGACGGGCGGCGGCGGCTACGACGTGTATCGCGTGGTCCCGCGCGTGTGGGCGCACGTCTGGCTCGCGCAGGCGCATCAGGCGGCCCTCGGCGAGCTCTCACCCGAGTGGCGGGAGCGCTGGGCCTCCGACGCCGAGCACCACGGCCAGTCGCCGATCCCGTTGACGCTGGACGACGAGCCGAACGCCGGCGTCCCGCGCACCGCGATGGACGATCGATTGGATCGCCGAGCGGAGGACGCGGCGAACGCCGTTCTGGCCCTCGCGTTGCCACTCCTCCAGGCGCGGCGGTAGGAGCTCAAATCGTCGAGCGCGCCGTCGAGCGCGCCTCGCGCTCATCGCTGCTCCTTGAGCGGTGCCGTGATGCTGGGACCATCATTTCTTGGGCAACGCAGCCC
Organism: Chloroflexota bacterium; assembly: GCA_031362295.1. Taxonomy (GTDB): domain Bacteria; phylum Chloroflexota; class Limnocylindria; order Limnocylindrales; family CSP1-4; genus UBA5189. The sequence continues at coordinate 424 of JANLSG010000169.1, read as the reverse complement.
ACAGCGGCCGTTCGTAGGCGCAGCGGGACAGGAGCTGCGCACGAATTGCGGACGATGCCCTGAGGATCGGACGGTTTTGGGGCCGGTAACCGAGCTCCAACCCGCAATTTGATGCTCCCATCAGCACATCGGCCCGGAAGCGGTGACGGCGAGCGCATGAGGCGCCTGAACGGGCGAATTGCGACTCCGCTTATCGGGAAATGCCGATCGCCCGGACCCTGAGGCCCGGGCGATCGGGGGAGCGAGGGAGGCCGGTGTCGTTGCGGACCAGCCTCCCGGCTGATGACCTCAGCTGGTCATCGGTCCCGACATCGCCGGGTGTTCCACCACCCTCGCGTGCCAGGGGACTCCCAGGCGGGGGAGCAGCCAGCGATCGACGCCGTAGTAGCCGGCGACGCGCCAGGCCAGGATCAGGCCGATCCCG
>JANLSG010000222.1:0-5937 GCA_031362295.1 Chloroflexota bacterium | reverse complement strand
CCGCGCAGGCGCTGGTTGGCTGGCTCGCGGCGAATGGCATGGAGACGATCACGGCGCACGTGCACCCGGACAACGTCGCGTCCGCCCGCGTCGCCGAGCGCGCCGGCCTCGCGGCGAGCGCTGAGATCGAGGATGGCGAGGTCGTCTGGCGCGGATCGGGAGCGGCATACTGACGGCATGCCGGATGAGATGCCCTGCGCCTGCGGTTGCCCGAACACCTTCTCGTCGAAGGAGGCGAAGAGCGATCTCGAGCGCTACCGAAAGAAGGGCCCTGATGGGACCACGCGCAGCCTGATCGACGCCATCGTCGCCGAGGGCATCGACGGCGCGACGCTGCTGGACATCGGCGGCGGGATCGGGGCGATCCAGCTCGAGCTGCTCACGAAGGGCGCCGCGAGCGCGACGTCGGTCGACGCCACGGAGGCATACGCCGAGGTGGCCCGCGCCGAGGCCACCCGCCGCGGCTACGCGGAGCGGATCCGGCCGCTCGTCGGGACGTTCGAGTCGCTGGCGTCCGAGATCGAGCCGGCGGACGTCGTGACCCTCGATCGTGTGGTGTGCTGCGACCCGGACCTGCCCGGGCTTCTCGGACGCGCCGCGGGCAAGGCCCGTCGGATGGTGGGGCTCGTCTACCCGCGCGACAGGTGGTGGAACCGGATTGCCGCTCGTGGGCTCGCGGTCGTCGGCTGGATCACGCGCGACTCCACGCGCTGGTACCTGCATGGGACGCCGGCCGTCGATGGCATCCTGCGCGGTGCGGGCTTCGAGCGCCGAGAGATCGACCGATCACTGATCTGGCAGGTCGTGCTGTACGTGCGCACGGCTGAACCCTCGGGGTAGCCCTCGTCAGCTCGGGAGCGAGAACCAGAACGTCGTGACGCCAGACTCCGACGTCGCGCCAACCCGGCCCCCGGCCTCCTCGATGAGCCGCTTCACGATGGCGAGGCCGATCCCGGCGCCGCCGGATGCCCGGTCGCGCGACCGCTCCACTCGGAAAAACCGCTCCCACACACGGGGCAGGTCCTCGGCCGGGATCTCGCTGCCGCTGTTCGCGACGCGAACCTGCGCGCCCGCACCGTCGCGTGCTACCGCCACGTGCACGGTGCCGCCGGCGGGCGTGTAGCGAATCGCGTTCTGGAGCAAGTTGGAAATCACCTGGGCGAGCTCGTCCGAGCGGGCATGGACGACCACGCCCGGCGCGACGGATGACGTCACCGCGATCGAACGGCGGGCGAAGGACGGCGCGGTCAGCTCCAGGCTGGAGCGGACGAGCGCGCCAAGGTCAAGGTCCTCCGGCATCGGGCGCTCGTCGTCGGCGCCTGCGAGGAGGTCGAGAGACGAGGCGAGGCGCGTGAGCCGGTCCACCTCCTCGCGCAGCGAGTCGAAGGTCGCGGGGTCCGGCGGGAGGACGCCGTCGCGCAGCGCCTCGAGATAGCCCTGCAGGTTCGTGAGCGGGGTCTTCAACTCGTGCGAGGCATTGACGACGAACTCGCGCCGCACCGCATCCTGCTCGGCCAGGCGATCGACCATGACGTTGAACGCGTTCGCGAGGGCGCGAACCTCCGTCGGGCCTTCGACCGGCGCCGTAGCGCGCAGGTCGCCCTCGGCGGTGCGTCGGGTCGCCTCGGCCAGACGCCGGATTGGATTCGCGATCCGACGGGCGAGGATGGAGCCGACCGCGACGGCCGCGAGGGCGGCGATCACGGCGGCAATCGCAAACACGGTGACAACGCTCGCCTCGAACATCTCGCCCGCGTGCTCCGCCGAATCGCCGGCGGCGACCATCAAGGCCGCGAACGCCTCGGCGCCGACACGCATGACCCCAAAGGCCAGGATGCCCAACGTCACGGCCGTGACCGCGATCGCGGCGACGGCGATCCGCGTCGCGATGCCGTTGAGCATCAGAGGATGGAGCCCTGACGGCCGGCGGCCGGCGACGACCCTCCGGCCGGCGTACGGCGCCGTTCCACGCGCCCGGCCGCCCGGTAGCCGGCGCCACGAACCGTGGCGACGTAGCGGGGCGCGTTCACATCGTCGCCGAGCTTCTCGCGGAGGCGTTTGATGTACACGTCGATCGCCCGGTCGAGGACCTCGCCCTCGCCCGTGCCATGGATCCCGTCGAGGAGCTGGTCGCGCGTCAGGGTTCGGCCGTCCGCGTCAAGGAGCGTCGCGAGCAGCCGTAGCTCCAGCGCGCTCAGTGCGATGTGCTGGCCGTGAATGCGCGCCTCGTGGCGGCCGGCGTCAACCACCAGGTCGCCGCACACGAACTGTTCGTCCGGACCCAGGGTGTCGCTGAGTGGCCGCTCACTTCGCCGGAGGATGGTCCGGACCCGGACCACGAGCTCCGCCGGCGAGAAGGGCTTCGCGAGGTAGTCGTCCGCGCCCTCGCTGAGCCCCAGGATTCGATCCCCAGTCGAGCCGCGGGCGGAGAGAACGAGGATCGGGGTCTCGCCCATGGCCCGCGCCCGACGGATCACCGCGAGCCCGTCGAGCCCGGGCAACATCATGTCGAGCACCACCAGCCGCGGCGACGATTCCTCGATCGCGCGCAGCGCGGCATGGCCGTCGCTTGCGGTGATCACCGCGAAGCGCTCGCGCTCGAGATAGGTGCGCACGAGCGCGACGATCTTGGGATCGTCGTCAACCACGAGGATGGGGGCATCGGGCCGGGGCATGAAGAGCATCATCGGTGTCCGGAGGGTGGCGGGCAACCGTGACGCACCGATGACGCCGTGTCATTGGCCGGTCGCCGCGGGTCGGGAGAGTTCATGTCGCACGGCGAGGATGCCGAGCGGCCGACCGGCGGCCTCCGGATGCCGGGAGGAGAACCCACCATGAGCTCGTTCGAGCGAACACTGGCCCGGCGCATCACCGCCGGTGCGTCGGCAATCGCCCTCCTGGCCTCGATCGGCGCGAGCGGCGTCCTCGCCGGAGGCCCTCCGTCTCTCGCCTTCTACGTCGACGACGCCCGGTATCGCACGGTCGGCACGCCGACGGACCTGTTCGGCACGGGCGCACCGGACTCCACCTTCGACAGGATCTACGCCCTCGGCAACGGGCTCATCAACGTCGCCGAGTCCAAGCCTGGCGACCGGGATTTCAATGGTGGCCGCTGGATGGTCCTGCCGATCACGTGGGCCCAGGGCGTCACCCCGGTCCAGTACACGAATGACTGGCAGATCCTCCAGGCACAGGCCGACGGGCTGCTGACGATCGCGTCCAGCCCGGTCAAGGAGTTCGTCTGCCCGGTGATCGCGGTCCAGGGTCCAAAGGCCCACTGACCCGCAGCGGCTGGAGCCCCGGGCGCGCGGTGCGTCCGGGGTTCCGCCATGCGCCTTATCATCGGAGCGTGCCGCCCATCGACGAGCTGATCCGGATCGAGCCCATCTACCACGGCCGCCTCGAGCGCCAGGGCATCTTCACGACCGGGCTGCTGCTCGAGGTGACGGAGACCGTGACCCGGCGCCAGAACCTGGCGGACCAGGTGGGCGCGACCACGAACGATGTCCTCATGTGGCGCGACGAGGCGCAGATGCTCAACCTCGCGGGCTTCGGACCCGCCGAGCATCGACTTCTGAGCCAGAGCGGCATCGAGGGCCTCAAGGACATCCTGGAGGTCGATCTCGACACCTTTGGGGCGAGGCTTGCTCGCGGAGCCGTTGAGCTCAAGATGGAGCGCCCAAGCGACCTGACGATCGAGGGCTGGTGGGACCAGGCACACACGCTCGCCGAATAGCGGGCGGCTGGCTCATGGCGGTGGCCACGGCGCTGGTGCTCCTCGGCGGCTCGATCGCGCCGTTCCTCGCGCCGCCGGTCGTTCGCTTTGAGCAGGACCGGACCGGGGTCCAGGAGCGGACGGGGTTCGATGCAGCCGGGTTGGACCACGTCACGGCGTCGTTGCTCGGTGACCTCGTGCTTTGGCGTGGCGACTTTGGCGTCCAGATGCTGACGCCGCAGGTCAGGGAGGTCCTGAGCCCGGCCGAGCGTGGTCATATGCGCGACGTGCGGAGCGTGTTCACCGGGTTCTGGATCCTGGTGCTCGCAGGCGTCGCCGTCCTCGCGGTGGGCTTCCGACGCGCGAAAGGCGAGGAGGCGAGGGCCGCCGCGTGGCGGTCCGTGGCCGGCGGCGCCCGCGGACTGGCGATCACGATCGCGGTCGTCGGGGTCTTCGCGGTGTTCGCCTTCGATGCAGCGTTCGAGGTCTTCCACAGGCTGTTCTTCAGCGGCAACTACACCTTTGACCCCGCGACGGACCGCCTCGTCCAGCTATTCCCGGTGCAGTTCTGGTCGGAGATCTCGATGGCGGTCGGCATCGTCGTGATCGCGCTGTCGGTCGTGACCTGGTGGCTCGCGAAACGGCGTGCCGCTCCCTCCAACGTGGCCGTCACATGAGCGGGACGCCGCTCGGGATCCCGATCATGCGCATCTTCGGCATCGAGATCCGGGTCCAGCTCGGCTGGGCCGTCGTCCTTTCGCTCGTGGCGACGATCGCGGTGGGCCAGCTGAACCAGGTCGACCCCGAGCTCGAGGACGCCATGGCGTGGGTCCTCGGCGGCATCGTGGCGCTCGGGTTCTTCTTCAGCTCCGTCTCCCACGACCTCGCGCATGCGCTTGTCGCGCGACGGCGGGGGATCGACGTCAAGTCGATCGGCGTTTCGTTCTTCGGCGGCGCGACGCCACTCGATCCGTCCTCGCCGGACCCCGGCGACGATGCGGCAATCGCCGCCTCCGGCCCGATCGCAAGCCTCGTCATCGGTGGGCTGTTCTTCGCGGCGCTGGCGGGCGTCGTGGCGGTGGGCCACGAGTTCTCGGCCGCCGCGGGCGTGCTCACCGTGCTCGTGTTTCTGAACCTCGTGCTCGGGCTGGTCAACCTCGTGCCCGCGTATCCGCTGGATGGCGGCCGGATCGTGCGCGACATCGCGTGGCGACGAACCGGGTCCGAGCGGTCCGGCTGGCGCGCCGCCTGGAGGAGCGGCCGGTTCACCGGGCTCGTCGTGATCGGGATCGGCGTCGTGCTCACCGTCGCCCAGGGTGACCTGACCGGGGCGATGATCGCGCTGACGGGCTGGTTCTTCGTGCTCTCGTCGAACTCGGTCCGGGATCGGATTCGGCTCGACGACCTCGTCGGCACGCGCATCGTCCGCGACGCGATGGAGGAGGCGACGGCAACGGTGACGCCGAGCCTCACGGTCGACACGTTCGCCGCGCAGCTGCTCGACGGCCAATCGCCGATGACGGCGGTGCCGGTCGTCGATGGCGGCTCGATCGTGGGCATCGTCGGGGTCGCCCAAGTGCGGCGGATCCGCCGCTCCGAATGGGCGAAGACCCGCGTCGCGGACGTGATGGTCAAGCCGCCGAAGCTCTCGTTCCTCGCGCCCGCTGAGCCCCTCCGACAGGCACTCGAACGGATCTACAAGTCCGGCGTCGATGGATTGCCGGTGATGGAGGACGGGCAGCTGCTGGGGGTGCTCACGAAGCTGGGAATCGGCCGGCTCATCCATGAGGCCGGGACCGCGCGCGACGCGACCCCGCAGGACGCGACCCCGCAGGACACGACGCCCCCCCCGGCATGAGCGAGGCCGAGCGGCTCAACACGGTCGAGGAGGCGCGCACGGCCGTTTTGGCTGCAGTGGTCGTGCCGCACGACGAGGAGGTCGTGTCGCTGGACGCGGCACTGGGCCGGGTGCTGGCTCGCGAGGTCGTCGCGGCCGTCACGCTGCCGCCCTGGGACAACTCGGCGATGGATGGCTACGCGATCCTCGCGGCGGATGTCGCCGGAGCTTCCGAGGGCGCGCCCGTCCGGCTCGCGGTTTCCGGGGAGGTACCCGCGGGTGGGGTTGCGGATCACGCGGTCGGGCACGGGAGCGCGATTCGAATCGCGACCGGCGCGCCGATCCCGCCCGGCGCCGACGCGGTGATCCCGGTGGAGCAGACGAC
>JANLSG010000207.1:0-4752 GCA_031362295.1 Chloroflexota bacterium | reverse complement strand
GGGACTCGAACCCGCGACCTCCGGCGTGACAGGCCGGCGCTCTAACCAACTGAGCTACACCCCCGATCCAACCTGCGGACCCTGTACTTTACCCTTCCTCGGCAGTCAAGCGAAGTGGGCCAGGGGCCTGGCGCCTGGGCCCTACCCGCGGCGGCGGAACCGCAAGGCCGCGGAGTTCATGCAGTAGCGCAGGCCCGATGGTTCCGGACCGTCGTCGAAAACGTGGCCCAGGTGCGACTCGCAGGCGGCGCACAGGACTTCGGTGCGGCGCATGAACAGACCGCGATCCTCGGCGGTTGCCACCGCCACCGGAGTGGCGGGCTCCCAAAAGCTCGGCCAGCCGGTTCCCGAGTCGAACTTGGCGGCCGAGTCGAACAGCGTCTCGCCACACGCCACGCAATGGTAGATGCCGTCGTCGTGACGGTCGTGCAGTTCGCCGCTGAACGGCCGCTCGGTGCCCTTGCCCCGACAGACGCGGTATTGCTCCGGCGTCAGCAGCGCCCGCCACTCTTCCTCGGAGCGCTTGATCTTGCTGGTCATGAAGTGGTCCTCGCCATCACAGACCCCGAAGTCGGTCGGTGGGCGATGACGGGATCGAACCGCCGACCTCCTCGGTGTAAACGAGATGCTCTACCAGCTGAGCTAATCGCCCGACGCCAAAGCCCAGACCGACGCGGGCACGGCCCGCGCCGATACGAGGCGATCAGCGAGCTACTTGTTGACGGCGTCCTTGAGCCCTTTGCCGGCGCGAAACTTCGGCTGCTTGGAAGCGGGGATCTTGATGCTGGCACCGGTGCGGGGATTGCGACCCTGCGACGCGGCCCGCTTCGTAACGTGAAAAGTTCCGAAGCCCACGAGGCGAACTTCCTTCCCCTTCGACAGGCTCTTCTTGATTTCGTCGAAGACACCGTCCACGGCACGCGTCGCCTGCGCCTTGGAAATTCCAGCGTTGTCGGCAACCTTCGCAATCACATCATTCTTGTTCACGTCAGGACCCCTCCCTGGTGGCTGGACTAAAAAAGCAGTACCCGCTCGATGCGCCCCGCATCGCGGAAGAGAACTCTAGTTCCATGACTCTCCCGCCGTCAACGACGCTCCCACGTTCCCGGGGAGCCGCGCTTCAGTGCGTTACGACATCCCCGACCACCAGCGGCGCGGGCTTCGGCGCCGCTTCGGTCACGTCATCGGACGTCCACTCGATCGGCACGGGCGCCGTGACCAGGGCATGCCTGATCACGTCGTCGACGGTCGCGACCGACTTGATCTCGAGACCCTTCTTCACGTTGTCGGGTATCTCCTCGAGATCCTTCTCGTTGTCCTTCGGAATCAGCACCGTCTTGATGCCGCCGCGAAGCGCCGCCAACAGCTTCTCCTTCAAGCCACCGATCGGTAGCACGCGTCCGCGCAGCGTAACCTCGCCGGTCATGGCCACCGCGCACTTGACCGGGATGCCGGTCAACGCCGAGACGATCGAGACGCACATCGCGATGCCAGCCGATGGGCCGTCCTTCGGCGTGGCGCCTTCCGGAACGTGGATGTGGATGTCCTTGCGTTCGAACACCGTCGGCGGAATCCCGAAGGTGGTGGCCCGCGAGCGCACGTAGCTCTTGGCCGCCTGCACCGATTCCTGCATGACGTCGCCGAGCTTGCCGGTGATCGTCATCTTGCCCTTGCCCGGGAGCACCACCGCCTCGACCGACAGCAGTTCGCCGCCGACCTCGGTCCACGCGAGCCCGGTGGTCACGCCCACCAGGTTCTCCAGCTCCGCCTCGCCGTAGCGATAACGGCGCACGCCGGCATAGCGGCCCAGGTTGCGCTGGCTGACGACGATCTTCTGCTTCTTCTTCTTGACGAGAATGTCCCGCACGGCCTTGCGTTGCAGGTTGCCCAACTCGCGCTCCAGGTTACGAACGCCGGCTTCGCGCGTGTAGTACCGGATCAAGTCGCGGAGCGCGCCTTCGGAGATCGACCATTCCGACTTGCGCAGGCCGTTCGATTTACGCTGCTTCTCGATCAGGTGGCCTTCGGCGATCCGGACCTTCTCGTCCTCGGTGTAGCCGGACAGCCGGATGAGCTCCATACGATCGAGCAACGGCGCGGGGATCCGCGTCGTGTTCGCCGTGGTGATGAACATCACGTCCGAGAGATCGTAGTCGACCTCCAGGTAGTGGTCGTTGAACGACTTGTTCTGCTCTGGATCGAGGACCTCGAGCAGCGCCGACGCCGGATCGCCCCGCCAATCGGCGCCCATCTTGTCGACCTCGTCGAGCAGGAAGAGCGGGTTGGATGCCTTGGCCTTCTTCATCCCCTGGAGGATCTTGCCGGGCATCGAGCCGATGTAGGTGCGCCGATGGCCGCGGATCTCGGCCTCGTCACGAACGCCGCCCAGCGACATGCGCACGAAGGTGCGCCCCGTCGCCCGCGCGATCGACTTGCCGAGCGAGGTCTTGCCGACACCGGGCGGCCCCACCAGGCAGAGGATCGGGCCCCGGGACTTCGGGTTGCGTAGCTGCACCGCGAGGTATTCGAGGATGCGCGCCTTGACCTTCTCGAGGCCGTAATGATCCTCGTCGAGGACCTTGGCCGCGGCCTTGATGTCGCGCTTCAGGCGGCTGCGTTCCGACCACGGGATCGACAGCATCCAATCGAGATAGTTGCGCACGACCGTCGCCTCGGCCGACATCGGGCTCATGCTCTTGAGTTTCTTGACCTCGGCCAGGGCCTTCTCGCGCGCTTCCTTGGTGAGCTTGACCTTGGCGATCCGCTCCTCCAGCTCACGCACTTCGTCGCGGCCCTCCTCGCCGTCACCCAACTCCTTCTGGATCGCCTTGAGCTGCTCGTTCAGATAGTACTCGCGCTGGGTCTTCTCCATCTGGCGCTTGACGCGGCCACGGATGCGCTTCTCCACCTGAAGCACGCCGATCTCGTTCTCGATCAGCGTGAAAATGCGCTCGAAGCGCTCGGCGATGCTGCCCATCTCGAGAAGTTCCTGCTTCTCCGACAGCTTGACCGCCAGGTGCGCGCAGATCGTGTCGGCGAGCTTGCTCGGCTCCTCGATCTGGTTCAGCGACACCAGCACTTCCGGCGGAACCTTCTTGTTGAGCTTGACGTACTCCTCGAACTGGCTGACCACCGCGCGGCTGATCGCCTCGATCTCCTTCGGCTCGTTCGGCGCATCCGCCATGTCCTCGGCGAATGCCTGGAAGAACTCGGGGTTCTCGGCGAAGCGGACGACGCGGGCGCGCCGGCCGCCTTCGACCAGCACCTTGACGGTGCCATCCGGGAGCTTCAGGAGCTGCAGCACGGTCGAGATCGTGCCAACGGCGTGGATGTCGCCGAACCCCGGATCATCCTGCGCCCCGTTCTTCTGGGCGACCAACAGGATCTGCTTGTCGTCCTTCATGACGTCTTCCAGCGCGCGCACCGACTTCTCGCGGCCGACGAACAGGGGCACGATCATGTGCGGGAAGACCACGATGTCCCGCAACGGCAGAACCGAGTAGATGGCACCGCGAGCAAGTTCCACGCTAGTCCCTCATGATTATTGGGGTCGGTTGGACCCGGGATGGCGACAACGGCCGCACCATCAGGCGGCGGCCACGAGGGCTACGTGGGCACCAGATGCGGGAAATCAAGATCCGCGCGATGCGGTGGAGCCGATACCCTCGGCCCGCTCGGCGTAGATCAGGAGCGGTTGCGAGCGCTGGTCGACGACTTCCCGGTTGATGACGACCTCTTCCACGCCGTTGAAACTGGGCAGGTCGAACATGGTATCCAGCAGGATGCCTTCGAGGATCGAGCGCAGTCCCCGGGCGCCGGTCTTGCGCGCGATCGCCCGCTTCGACACCTCGCGCAGGGCTTCCTCGGTGAACTTGAGCTTGATCTCCTCCATCTCGAACAGCTTCTGGTACTGCTTGACCAGCGCGTTCTTGGGCTTGGTGAGGATGTCGATCAGCGCGCTTTCGTCCAGGTCCTCGAGCGTGGCGATCACCGGCAGGCGGCCGACGAATTCGGGGATCATGCCGAACTTCAGCAGGTCCTGGGGTTCTGTCTCGCGCAGAACTTCGCCCTGGCGGCGCTCGTCCGGGGCGCGCACCGTGGCGCCGAATCCGATCGAGGTGCCCTGACTGCGGTTGGAGATGATCTTCTCCAACCCCGAAAACGCGCCGCCGCAGATGAACAGGATGTTGGTGGTGTCGACCTGCAGGAACTCCTGCTGCGGGTGCTTGCGGCCACCCTGGGGCGGAACCGACGCGATGGTCCCCTCCATGATCTTGAGCAAGGCCTGCTGCACGCCTTCGCCGGAGACATCCCGCGTGATCGACGGGTTGTCCGATTTACGAGCGATCTTGTCGACCTCGTCGATGAAAACGATACCGCGCTGCGCCCGCTCGACGTTGTAATCGGCCGACTGGACGAGCTTCAGGATGATGTTCTCGACGTCCTCGCCGACATAGCCCGCCTCGGTCAACGTCGTGGCGTCCGCCATGGTGAAGGGAACGTCAAGGATCCGGGCCAGGGTCTGGGCGAGCAGCGTCTTGCCGCAGCCGGTCGGTCCGATCAGCAGGATGTTCGATTTGGCGAGTTCGACCTCGTTCGACTTGGCGCCGTTGTTCAGGCGCTTGTAGTGGTTGTGCACGGCGACCGACAGCACGCGCTTGGCGTAGGCCTGGCCGATGACGTAGTCGTCGAGCACCTTGCAAATGTCACGCGGCGTCGGCACCCCGTCCCGGGACTTCACCAGCGAGCTCT
>JANLSG010000201.1:0-6561 GCA_031362295.1 Chloroflexota bacterium | reverse complement strand
TCCGGGCCCTCGAGCGCCTCGGCGATCGCATCGCGGATCACGGCCTCCGAGCCGCGCTCCTCGATCTCCGTCATGAGGTGCCAGCGCATGCCCTGCTCGCGCATCCACTCGAGGACGTCGACCGGCGGCCAGTAGCCGCGCAACCCGACCTGCACGAAGTTCCGGCCAAGGACCGCGCCAGACTCGATCAGCCGGCGCATCGGCGTGCCATGGCTTGCCAACTGCCCGAACGAGTCATTTGCCGTGTCCGCGTGGGCGTCGAAGTGGACGATGCCGATGCTGCCGGGCCGGCGGACCTCGGAGATCGCCGTCGCGCTGGGCCAGGTGATGGAGTGGTCGCCGCCGAGCACGATCGGGATCGCGCCCGTGGCCGCCACCTCGTGGACCTTGCGATAGATCATCGCGTGGCCGCGCTCCCAGTAGGCGGGCGCGACGTTCGCGTCGCCGGCATCGACGACGGTCAGCTCCTCGAACGGCCGGACGTCCAGTTGGAGGGAGTTCAGGTTGCCGGAGCTGTACTGCGCCTCGCGGATCGCGCGCGGCCCGAAGCGCGTGCCGGGCCTGTGGGTAACCATGTCGTCGAAGGGCGCGCCCACGATCGCGACGTCCACGCGACGCGCCTCGAGCTCGGCGGGGTCCGTGACCCAGGGCAGATTCGAGAACGTCGATGGACCGACGTAGATCGGCAGGTCGAAATCACTGACGACCTCGTAATCGCGATCCCAGCCCCATTGGGCGGCGAATCGACCATTGGGCGAGTCGGACGGCGGACGCTTGCTCACGTCGATACTTCGGACCGGGCCGCGAAGTGGGCGGGCTACCGATCGCGTTCGACGCCGCCGGTTCGGATCCACCGTCCAGCGGGGCGCCAGGGGCGCATCCTAGCACCCCGGGATTCAGCCTCGATTCGCGCTCCCTGCCGTGAGGGTCACCTCGGCAACGACCGCGAGCGCGATCAGGAACAGGCCGATCTGCGGCTGGAATACGCCGTTGAGGCGCATCACGACGAAGACCGCAACGAGCGCGCCGACCCAGGCGCCCCGCCGGATCGCGCGGAACCAGTCGCCTCGATAGGCGATCCGGCGGTGGCGCGCGAACGCCGCGAGCCAGAACAGTGGCATCACGTTCACGCCGATGGCCGCGCCGAGCGCGACCGACCCGGCGAAGCCCGCGGATGGGCTCGAGAACGGGTCGACGAGGAACGCGATCGCGCCGACCACGACCCACGCCCCCGCAGCGGCCGCGAACAACGCCAGGCTCAGTCGCCGATCCCGTGCCTCCATCGGGCGGGAGTCTAGGTCCGTGCGAGGTCGACGAGGGAATCGAGCTCTGACAGCTCGTCGATCTCGAGGTCCGCGGTCACGGGTTGCGCGCCCTCACCGGGCGCCGAGGTTGGCAGCGGGGTGTCGTGCTGTCGGTCCCGGACATAGGCCGTTCGCCAGCCCGCCTCGCTCGCCCCCACGACGTCCGCGGCCCAGTCATCGCCGACGTGCAGGATTGCCTGGCGCGCTCCTCCAGGGGCGCCCGCGTTGAATCCGAGTGCCTCCTCCGCTGCACGGAAGATCGCCGGGTGCGGCTTGATGATGCCGACGCGCTGCGATACGACGATCGCGCGCAGGAATTCCATCCAGCCTTGGGCTTCCGCGAACCGATCGATCGTCGACGCGAGAGGCCAGTTCGAGAGGATCGCCAGCACGAAGCCTCGTCCGTGGAGCCGCTGGAGCGTGTCTCGCGCATCCGCGACGGGCACCATCCGGGCGAGGAATGCGTGGCTGTACCCCTCGACGACGGCCTCCACCTCGTACGGCTCGCTGAATGTGCCGGCCGCGTCGTCGTCCCACCGTTGCTCCGGCGGCGGCGGCGGCATCCCGCGGAGCCGTGCCAGCACCCGGATGGCGCGCGGCGGGATCTCTGCCTCTCGGAACAGCGGCACCTCCTCGCGGAACTGCCGATCCCGCTCCTCCGCCCACGCGACAAGGAACGCGGCCCGGTCCGTGACGATCCCGCGGCGCTCAAGCCCGTCCACCGTCTCTTCGATCACCGCGCGCAGGCTCGGCCGGTCCACCCGGACGAGGGTGTTGCCGAAATCGAGCGTGATCGCGCTGACCGTCACCCGACCGGCGGTCACCTTCCGCGGCTCAGCGTGCGGCGCTCGATGGACAGATGTCCCGGAACGGGCAGTACGTGCAGGCAAGCACGCTCGGCTTCGGGGTGTAGTCGCGGGCGCGGATGCCCGTCGCGGCCGTCGCGATCTTGGCTCGCGCCTTCTCCAGCCGCGCCGGCTCCACCTCGGCTCGCCCCACCAGCCCCGAGTCGAGGAAGTGGAGCTGCACCGCGTCCGGCAGGCGGCCGCTCATCGCCTCGTACGCCATCGCGTAGATCTGGAGCTGCAGGGAATCCCGGGCGCGCTGCTTCGCGACCGCGGGATCCCGAACGTCGCTGGACTTGTAGTCCGTGATCGTCACGTCCTCCGGACCCAGCAGCTCCAGCATCGGCTCGATGACGTCGGCGCGGAACACCGATGGCACGTCCGCCGGCGCGGCGGCTCCGGTGATCTCCGCGGACGACGCGGCCACGGGCACGATGTCCACGCGGTCGAAACGGCCGCGAACGCGGTCGCCCCCGAGCGCGAATGCGAACTCGCGCTCCACCCACGCCGGGATGACCGTCCCGGGTTGGAGCTGCGATTCGCGGAAGCGGCGCAGCGACGCGCGGCCAGCCTCGAGTCGTGCCGTCTCGTGCTCGCGCGAGATGAAGCCCTCGTTGGACCAGGCCGCATCAAACACCGCGAGAAGCTCCGCTTCGGTGAGCGGCTTGCCGCGCGACTGCGACCGATGGAACTCCTGCACTGCCTTGTGGAGCGCCGAGCCATAGATCATCGAGTGGTGGGGCGTCGTGGGGACGCGGACCACCTGCGCGTACTTGTATCGAAGCGGGCAGGTGAGGTAATCGTCGATCGCGGAGTGGCTCAGGGTGAGCGGACCCTCGATCGGCGTTCGGTCCGCCTCAAGAGCGTCGGCTCGAGGCTCCGCCGCGGCGATGCGCGCGAGCGGCCCCGTTGCGTGCGTGGACGACGGGAACGCCTCGCCGCTGAAGCCCGCGGACGGCAGGTCCAGGGCTTCGACGATGAACGGCGACACGCGCCTGGCGCGGCCGCCTGCGGACTCCGAGGCGTGACTCAGGATCAGCTCGTCCCGAGCCCGGGTCATCGCAACGTAGAACAGTCGACGCTCCTCCTGGAGGTGCCCGTCGCCTTCCGGCAGCACCTCGTCGACGAGCTCCAGCGGAAGCGCGAGTGGCTCGCGACGGGTCCTGGCCGGGAACCGGTCCGCGACCAGTCCTGGCAGGAACACGACCGGGAACTCGAGTCCCTTGGCTTTGTGGACGGTCATGACGTGCACCGCATCGACATCGGGGTCCGGATCGGCAGTTGGCGGATCGTCGCCGGCCTCGATGAGCGTTTGAAGATGGCGGGCGAGGAACACGGCGCGGTCGTCGGCGAGAAGCGCCGACTGGGTGCGGATGATGTCGAAGAAGCGGCCCACGTTCGCGAGCTGCTCCTCCGCCGCGACGTTTGTCGCGCCGGCGAGCTCCGCCAGCCAGCCGGTATCGCGCAGGAAGGCATACAGCACCTCGCCGGCGGGCCGTCGTTGCGCGAGCTCCCGGTACCGGCGCAGGTCAGCGGTCAACCGCGCGAGCGCCGTGCGACCCCGCGGCGAGAGTCGGAGCACGCCAGGCTCGTCCTCCAGCTCCTCGAGCACCTCGAACAGGCTCCGATGCCGCCGCCGCGCGGAGCCCGCCACCTCGCCGAGGTCGCCGGCTGGTATCCCGTACCGGTCCGAAGCCGCCAGCGCGAAGACATCGACGCTGGAACCGGTGTCCGCAACCGCGCGCAGGAGTGCGAGCAGGAGGCGTACCTCCGGCCGCGCATACAGGCCCGAAGTGCCCGAGAACCGCCACGGCAGCGCGACGGTGTTGAGCGACCGGAGCACGGCGTCCGCGTCCGCATTCGCACGCACGAGCACCGCATGATCGCGCGGCCGCCCGCCGGCATCGACGCGGCGACGGATCTCCGCGGCGATCCAGTCGGCTTCGTCGCCGCTCGTCGGGAAGGCGTGGTGGCGGACGGGCGCGGCGGCGCGATCCGTGCGCTCCGGGATCAGTCGCTTGGAGATGCCGACCTTCACCTCCAGGCGGTCCGGATCGTTGAACTTGATCAGCCGATGCGACGCGTCGAGGATCGGCGCGAGCGAGCGGTAGTTCCGCCGGAGCACCACCGTCCGCGCGCCGCGGTAGCGCTCGCGGAACTCGAGGATGTTGCTGATCGCCGCGCCGCGGAATCGGTAGATGGATTGGTCGTCGTCGCCGACGACCGTGACGTTCCGGTGGCGCTCGGCGAGGAGCGCTACGAGCTCCGACTGGGCACGGTTCGTGTCCTGGAACTCGTCCACCAGGATGTACCGATAGCGGGTCTGGAGCGCCTCGCGCGCCGCGGCCGAATCGCGCAGGAGCTGGAGCGCCAGCGAGACCTGGTCACCAAAGTCGATCGCGCCGTGCTCACGCAGCAACGTCGAGTAGCGCCCGAAGGCGCTCGCCAGCTCGGCTTGCCGCCGAGCCAACTCGGAAGCTGCGGCCGCCGCGTCGCGGTCGGCATCCCCCGCGTCGGCGCCGCTGGTCTCTGCCGCGAGCGCGACAGCGCGTGCCGTCAACCCCTCCGCATGGGTCGCGTACGCAGCGGGCGAAACGTCCTCATCCCGGCATCGTGCGAACAGGGACGCGAGGGCGCCGAGGAAGCGCGTGGGCTCGCCGAGCGGCCGGTACTCCTGCAGGCCGAGATCGAACAGCCGCTCGCGCATGAACACGACGACCTCGGGTCGCGACAGGACACGAACGTCGGGCGCGAGGCCGAGCTCGAACGCGAACTCGCGGATGAGCCGGTCGCCGAACGCGTGGAACGTGGAGATCGCCGTGTCCGCATATCCGTACGGCACCAGCTGGTCCACCCGGAGCTGCATCTCCTCCGCGGCCTTGTCCGTGAAGGTGAGCGCGAGGATCTCCGACGGACGCGCACGGCGGGTGGCGATCAGCCAGGCGATCCGGCGGGTGATGACCTGGGTCTTGCCGGTGCCCGCCCCCGCGACCACGAGCAACGGCCCCTCGCCATGCGTGACCGCGCGACGCTGCTCGACGTTCAGGCCATCGAGAAGCGCATCAACCCCGCTCGGCGCCGCATCCGGCGCCCCGTCGAGGCTCGGATCCGCGGCCGGCTCGAAGCCATGCCACACCGGGATCTGCTCCAGCGGGCGGATTCGGCGGCGGCTGCGCGTCCGGATCATCGGGTCCGGGACCGGTCGTGTTGGGGGCATGGCAGAAGGATTGCGGTGGGTCGTGACAGCTCTGCTGACACGGACTCCCCTCCCCCGTCCATCGTCAGCCGGCGGCCCCCGGGGCAGCCTTGGCAAGTGCCTGTCGAAGCGCCTCGGACTCCTCGTCGGAGAGCGCCGTGTCCGACGCGCCGCCACCGATCGCCTTCGCGTACAGGCGCGTGCCGGTGCGCGAGTGCAGGCTGCTCACCACGAAGCCATCTCCGCGGCCATCGAGCAGCGCGAGGGCGAAGCTCTGGTTGCCGCCGGTGTCCTCGAACGGGTTGAACCGAACGAGCCCGACGCGTCCGAACGAGCCCTGGATGTCGCGCTCAATGACGCTGGTTCGCGCGCCGACCTGCTCGACGTCCCGAACGACCTGGCGCACGCGCTCGAGGTGACTGCCGAGGACCGCCTCGAGCGACTGGTCGTCACTCCCGCGGGTAATGCTCTCGAGACGCCGACGAAGGCGTCCGGTGCGTCGAATCAGCCCGACGACGGCCAGCACGAGGGCGAGCACCACGACGACGAGCGCGGCCACGATCGGGCCGATGTTGGCCGAGACGAGCGCATTGAGATCGATTGCGAGTCCTCCTGAACGGGCAAGCCGAGTCTAGCGTCCGCCGATTGGCGCCCGCACACCCGGGCCCGCCGGAACCCGGTGTATCCTTCCGCCCCGATGGCCAAACGAACCCGATACGGCAGCAAGTCGAGCGCAAAACCGGCCGCCAAGCGCGTGCCGCGTCCCGGCGCGAGTCCGGCCGCGCCCGGCGCGGCCCCGCTCCGCGCCGCGACGAGCACCGGCGGCGTTGCCATCCCGCACACGCACGATCACGACGATCACGCAGGTCACGACCACGGCGACATGCCGCTTCGAAGCGGGTCCGCGCTGACCGAGGCCGAGGTGGCCCGCGCCGCCGAGCTGGAAGCCGAGGCGATGGCCCAGGAGCGTGCGGCGATCGCGGAATCGCTCCGGCGTCGCTCCCGCGGCCCGGGTGCCGAGCACCACGCGACTGGCGACATCAACGCCCCGCTCTCGGTGCGGATGTCACACGAGTACGACTACGTGTCCCGCGACGTGAAGCGGATCGCGCTGACCGCGAGCCTGATGGTTACGATCCTCGCGGTCCTGCACATCCTGGTGAACGTAATGGGCGTGATCACGCTCTAGGGTCCCCGGCGGCCCTCGTAGACTGGG
>JANLSG010000197.1:0-1625 GCA_031362295.1 Chloroflexota bacterium | reverse complement strand
CCTCGACGACCTCGCCGATAAGGCGAAGGCGGCTGGGGAGGGGAGCCCGTTGATCTCGTTCTACGAGCATGGCCCGTTCAGCGACCTGTGCCGCGGGCCGCACGTCGCCTCAACGGGGAAGATCGGGCCGTTCAAGCTGCTGTCCGTGGCAGGCGCGTACTGGCGCGGCGATGCGAAGCGGCCGGCGCTCCAGCGGATCTACGGCACGGTCTGGGCGGACCAGGAGGCGCTCGACGCGTTCCTCTGGCGCCGCGCCGAGGCTCGCAAGCGGGACCACCGCAAGCTCGGTGTCCAGCTGGACCTGTTCAGCTTCCACGACGTGAGCCCTGGCGCGCCGTTCTTCCACCCGAAGGGCCAGCTGATCTGGCGCATCCTCGAAGATTCGATGCGGCAGCTCCAGGGCCGGCGCAACTACCTGGAGGTCGCGACGCCGATCGTCGTGAGCGAACGGCTGTGGCAGCAGTCCGGCCATTGGGACCTGTACAAGGAGCACATGTTCCTGGTGGAGTCGGAGAACCAGACGTTCAGCCTCAAGCCCATGAACTGCCCCGAATCCACGTTCATCTACCGCTCGCGGAAGCGGTCATATCGCGATCTGCCGCTGCGCTACGCGGAATTCGGGCGCCTGCATCGCAACGAGCTCTCGGGCGCCCTCAGCGGGTTGACGCGCGTCCGCCAGTTCGTCCAGGACGACGCCCACATCTACGTCCGCCCGGACCAGCTCATGGAGGAGATCCAGGCGCTCCTCGGCGAGGTCCGCGAGGCATATGGCTGGTTCGGTTTGACGCCGCGGTTCAGCTTCGCCACGAAGCCGGACAAGGCCATTGGTGACCCTGCGCTCTGGGAGCGCGCGGAGCGACTGACGATGGAGGCGTTCGCTGCCTCGGACATCAGCTACGAGCTGAAGCCGAAGGACGGCACGTTCTACGCGCCGAAGATCGACATCTACATCGACGACGCCCTCGGGCGGGAGTGGCAGATGGCGACGATCCAGATCGACCTGACGATGCTCCCCGAGCGCTTTGACCTGACCTACGACGATGAGTCCGGTGCCGGCGTGCGCCCGATCGCGATCCACCGTGCCATTTACGGCAGCATCGAGCGGTTCATCGGCATCCTGATCGAGCACTTCGCCGGCGCGTTCCCGCTGTGGATCGCGCCAGTCCAGGCCGCGATCATCCCGATCGCGGACCGACATATCGAGGCAGCGGAGGAGCTCGCTTCCGTGCTGCGCTCGCGCGGCCTGCGCGTCGAGGTGGACGGCTCCAACAACCGCATGCAGAACAAGATCCGGCTCGCCCAGGAGCAGAAGGTGCCGTACATGCTCGTCCTCGGCGACCGCGAGATCGAGGCGAAAACGGCTGCTCCCCGGACACGAGCCGGGGAGCAGCAAGCACCGGAAGCGTGGGATGCCCTGGCCGACCGCCTCGCCGCGGAGGCGGCGGCCAGAGGGGTGTAGCCGCGAACGTCGGCGCTAGGGCGCGGGCGCGAGCTCGCCGCAGACCCACGCAACGAAGTCGCCCAGGTCGTGGCCATTGCTCGACACGAGCTCGAGCGCCGTGATGTCGAAGACAGTCCGGCCGACCACGCCGCTCCCGGTCACCGATCGGCCGACGAGTGCGATG
>JANLSG010000181.1:0-3259 GCA_031362295.1 Chloroflexota bacterium | reverse complement strand
GCGGGGAACGGCAAAGCGCTCACCATCCGCAACGCGCGAGCCCACAACCTGAAGGGCGTCGACGTCGCGTTCCCGCTGGGCACGCTGACCTGCGTCACGGGTGTGTCGGGCAGCGGCAAGAGCACGCTCGTGACCGAGATCCTGTTCCGCGCGCTGGCTCGCGCGCTCAACGCTGCGCGCGAGGACCCCGGCGAGCACGACGCGCTCGAGGGCGTCGCGGCGATCGACAAGGTGATCGAGATCGACCAGAGCCCGATCGGCCGAACGCCTCGGTCGAACCCGGCGACGTACGTGGGCCTGTTCACGACGATCCGCGAGCTGTTCGCCGCAGTGCCCGAGGCGCGCGTCCGCGGCTACGGCCCCGGTCGGTTCAGCTTCAACGTGAAGGGCGGCCGCTGCGAGAACTGCAAGGGCGACGGGATCATCAAGATCGAGATGCAGTTCCTGCCGGACGTGTACGTCCCGTGCGAGGTGTGCAAGGGCGCCCGCTACAACCGCGAGGCGCTCGAGATCCACTACAAGGGCCGCTCCATCGCGGACGTGCTCGAGATGACAGTCGAGGAAGCCCTGGAGTTCTTCCGGCCGGTCTCGAACATCGCCGCGAAGCTCCAGACGCTCAATGACGTGGGGCTCGGCTACATCCACCTCGGCCAGCCGGCGACGACGCTGTCAGGCGGCGAGGCACAGCGTGTCAAGCTCTCGACGGAGCTGTCGCGGCGCGCAACCGGCAAGACGGTCTACGTCCTCGACGAGCCCACGACCGGCCTGCACTTCGCGGACGTGGAGAAGCTGCTCCAGGTCCTGCACCGGCTCGTGGAGACGGGCAACACGGTGATCGTCATCGAGCACAACCTGGACGTGATCAAGACGGCCGACTGGATCATCGACCTGGGGCCGGAGGGCGGCGCGCGCGGCGGCGAGATCGTCGCGCAGGGGACGCCTGAGGCGATCGCCAAGGTGAAGCGCTCCGCAACCGGCGAGTACCTCGCGCGTGTGCTCCGAGGCGAACCGCTCGTGCCGCTGTCGGACGTGACGTTCGCCGAGGCCGCGGGCCGAACGCAGGCGGTCGCCGTGCCGATGGACCACGAGACCTCGAACGGCAACGGCGCCGCCCAGCGCCAGTCGCGCGGCGGGGTGCCTGCCGCGAGGTGAGTCAGCCGGGTGGTGGCCCGATCCTGGTGAGGCTCCACTCGAAGGACAGGGAGTTGTAGTCGTAGTCGTACTGGACACAACTTCCCTTGATCGTCGTGCCTGCCGGATCGATCTCCCATGTCGATGCCCAGCAGGTGTTGCCATCGCCCGCCGAATTCGACGCCGATGAGCCCTGATAGACGTCGAAGAACTGGGGCGGGTTCTTGGCGTTCGACTCCACGGAGGCCCAGCAAGTGGCATCGGGCGTCTTGAACGTACCGAGACCCCAGTACGCGAAACCGTCCGGAGCGACCGGCTCCAGGACCAGCATCTGGCTGTCCTGATGGAAGATCGCGCCTGGAGCGACGGGTCCGCCGATGGGCACCGCGCCCCCGTTCGTCTCCTCGCACGCCTCTTCCGGGTTGGGTCCGGTCTTCTTCGAGTGCCACGTCCAGGTCACCGTTCCGTCGGGGATGTAGACGACGCAAGCGTCCTTGCCGAGGTACTCGGCCTGGCACGGCTGGAGGAGCTTGTCCTCCGCCTCCGTCCAGACGCCGTCGAACGTCGACGTCGCCGACCCGCTGCCAAACGTCGTGTTCCAGCTGTGCGTGGCCGTCATCGTGCCGCGCCAGTCCCCACAACCGCTGGCGGAGCCCTTGATCGTGGGCGTCTCGCCTGGATCGAATCGCTGGGTGAGGCTGTCGTTGCTCGCGATCAGGACGATCTGCCCGACATCCTCCGTGGCTACATCGCGGCAGAACTTCTTCGACTCGACGTTTGTCCAGTCCTCCGGCTCCTGCCAGGTCTCCTTGACGTTCCTGATCGCCCACAGGTGGAAGCCCGGCCTGCCGGCGAGCGGGTTCTCGAACTCGATCCGCCGCGTCTTCGGGTCGATGACGTACGAGTGGTAGGTCGCCGCGAGGGTCGGCAGCTGGACGGTGACGGCATGCGTCTCCGCGGGGTGCAGCGTCTCGTCGGCGGCGAGCCTGGGCTGGATGTTCGGGAAGGTCGAGTCGGGCGCCGACCGGTAGCGAGTCGGGACCGGCTCCTTGTTCCAGTTCCGGAGCGCGAACTCGGCGAAATTGTCCTTGAACGGGAGCACGGAATCGATCGCCGTGGTGCCCTGGGCGCCGATGCCCCTTGCGGCTTGCCACATCGAGGCGACGACCGCGTCCCCTCGCTGCATCCTGGCGAACTGGAAGTACAGCCACGCGCCATACGCGTCGAACCCGCGCTCCGTGTCGAGCGGCTGGTCCAGGCGGTCGAAGAAGCCCGTGGCCCGGCTGGTGCCGCGCAGCCATTGGTAGGCGGAATTCGGGACGAGGCCGAGCTTCTGGAAGACGCGGTACGCGACCCAGTTGGCGGTCGCCTCGAAGAACCAGGTCGCCTCGCCGCTGTCGTAGTGGAACTCGCCGCCGTGCGCGATCTCGTGCGCGAGCTGGAAAAGCGCCTCGTCGCCGCCACTGGCCGCATCGACCACGAAATAGGCCGACGACGCGTTCGCCCTGCGTGGCGAGGTGGGCCTGGCCATCCCCGCGGCGCCCGTCGCATAGAGCGAGCAGCCCTCGATCGACGGATCCACGCACGCTGGGGCTCGCGGATCGAGGGCACGCACGTCAACGAAGTAGAAGTCCACGAGCGCGTCCGGATTGACCGTCGCGTTCGGATCCGCTGCCTGGTCGGGGTCCGGTTTCGTGAACACGTCTTCGTACGCGGCCCAGACCTTCGCGACGTCCGCTGCGTGTCGCTGGAGGTCGGCCTGCGCGTCGCCGGGAACCCACACGCGCGCCTCGCCGGGCACGGCGATCTGGCTCGCCCACTCGGTCGGCCCAAGTGCGAGCAGCGCGCCCGCGACCGGGCGGGTGATCCCGGTGTTGAAGATGCTGGTCGGGTCCGAGGGACGGACCCGGTAGGGCGCGAGCTTGGCAAGGACGTCGGCCGACAGCTCACCCTCGTGCGCGTCGATCTCGATGGCCAGCTCCGTGCCGGCGCCGATGTCGGCGGTCGCGCTGCGGTATTCCGCCGGCAGGCCGGGCGAATCGAACAGCGCGAGCGCCCGGTAGAGCAGGGACTGCTCGTAGGTGATGGCGCCGCCCGCGAGTGCCGCGGCAATCAACGTCTCGCTGGT
>JANLSG010000163.1:0-1761 GCA_031362295.1 Chloroflexota bacterium | reverse complement strand
GGCCGCTGCGCGGCTGCTCGCCCGCAACGCCCGCGCTCTCGATCGCGTTGGCGACCCGCGGGCCCGCCAGCAGCGCGCCTACGCACTGCTCGCGCGCAACGGCTTCGATCCGGATGTCGCCGCGGCGGCTTCCCGCGCCATGGGGGCGACGGCCGATGAGCTCGCCGACGGCGAGGCTCTCGACGCGGGCTGATGCGTTTCCGGCGTCTCGAGCGAAAGTGGAACTTGCCAGATCGTCATGGAGTGATCATTCGTCCGCGGGCGTGGGATTGCTGTCATGGCGGTCACGTTCAGTTGCGCCTCACAAGCGTCGAGGAATGTGTCAGTGAGTTACTCCATGCGCGTATAACAGCGATTCGCGGACTTGTGGTCATGGGGTGACCAGATGACAGGTTCCGGTCCCGGGAACCGAAGTAGTGGTCATCCGGTGACCGCGTGACAGAAACTTGGGGGCTGCGCATTGCCTGGCGGCGCAAAGGCGGCGGAAGCGGCGAAAGCGAGCCACGAATCCGCGGCGTAGTAGGCTACGCGGTGACTTCGGATGGGCCGTCACCGGCCCTTCGGACTACCTGAACACCACACGCGTCCGACCGCCCAAGGTCGGATGGGAGGATGAAGATGGACCTCGTGGCCCTCGCCCTTGGGGCGTTGGTCGGCCTTGCCGTAGGCCTCGGCCTCGGCTTCGCCGCGCGCAGCCGGTGGGCAAACCAGTCGATCAAGGTGGCGACCGAGAAGGCCGCGCGCATCGTCAGCGACGCTCGCGCCCAGCAGAAGGACCTGATCCTCGAGGCCAAGGAGGAGAAGATCCGGCTCGGTCGCGAGGCGGAGGACGACGCCCGCGAGCGTCGCGCCGAGCTCACCAACATGGAGCGCCGGCTGCACGCTCGCGACGAGCAGCTGGACCAGCGCTCGGACATGTTGGAGCAGCGTGATCGCAAGCTCCTCGAGAAGCAGATCGAGATGGACAAGAGCCGCGAGGAGCTGGAGAAGCTCAACCAGGAGCGCGTGCTCGCCCTCGAGAAGGTCAGCGGGATGTCCGCCGAGGACGCCAAGGGCGTGCTCCTCGAGGCGATCCGCGAGGAGGCCGAGCACGACGCGGTCAAGCTCGCCCGGTCGATCGAGCGGCGAGCCCGCGAGGAGGCCACCGAGAAGGCGCGCGACATCATCGTGACCGCCATGCAGCGGGTCGCCGCCGACCACACGGCGGAGCACACGGTGACGGTGGTGCACCTGCCCAATGACGAGATGAAGGGTCGGATCATCGGCCGCGAGGGGCGCAACATCCGCGCCCTCGAGCAGGCCACCGGGATCGACCTGATCATCGACGACACGCCGGAGACCGTCGTGCTCTCGGGCTTCGATCCGGTTCGCCGCGAGATCGCCCGAATCGCGCTCACGAAGCTCATGACCGACGGCCGCATCCACCCGGGTCGGATCGAGGAGGTCGTCGCGAAGGCGCGGGCCGAGGTCGACCTGATCATCCGCCAGGCCGGCGAGCAGGCCGCGTACGACTGCGGCGTGCCGGGCCTCCCGCCGGATGTGCTCAAGATCCTTGGTCGGCTCAAGTTCCGCACGAGCTACGGCCAGAACGTGCTGCAGCATTCGATGGAGGCGAGCTTCCTTGCCGCGATGATCGCCTCGGAGCTTGGCGCGGACGTGATGGCCGCCAAGATGGGCGGCCTCCTGCACGACATCGGCAAGGCCGTCGACCACGAGGTCGAGGGACCGCACGCCGCGATCGGCGCGCAGATCGCGCAGAAG
>JANLSG010000138.1:0-10353 GCA_031362295.1 Chloroflexota bacterium | reverse complement strand
GGGCTGGGCCACCGCCGCGCGGGAGTGCGTCACCGCCGCCGCGCCGCAGCCGGTGATCTCGTTCGGCGCTCGTCATGTTCACCCGGACATCACCGACGTCCTCGACTACGCCGCGATCGTCGGTGGCTGCGTCGGCGCCTCGACGCCCGCCGGGGCCCGACTCGCCGGGCTCAGCCCCACGGGCACGATGCCCCACTCGCTCGTCCTGATCATGGGCGACACGGTCGCTGCCGCCGTTGCCTTCGATCGCGACCTGGACAAGGACGTGCCTCGGATCGTCCTCGTGGATACGTTCAAGGACGAGGCCGAGGAGGCCCTCCGCGTCGCCAACGCCCTCGGGGATCGCCTGTACGGCATCCGGCTGGACACGCCATCGGAGCGCGGCCGGGTAACGCCGGACCTCGTGAAGGAGGTCCGCGCGCGGCTGGACCAGGCCGGCTTCAACCACGTGAAGATCGTCGTCTCGGGCGGTCTCACGCCGGATCGGATGGGCGTGTTCAAGGACGCCGGCGCGCCCGTTGATTCCTACGCCGTCGGCTCGTACATCAGCGGCGCGACGCCGATCGACTTCACCGGTGACATCAAGGAGATCGACGGCACGCCGATCGCCAAGCGCGGCCGCATTCCCGGCCGCACCGACAGCCCGCGCCTGAGGGTGGTCAAGCTCGACGACTGGCGAGGCTTCTGACCCCCTCGCGAGGCGGTGGTGGTCGGAGCGATCCGTGTAGATTTCGCGAGATGCTCGAGCGCTCAGACGATTCCCTCGATGACGCCGACCGCGAGAGTGCCTACGCGCTCCTCCAGCGCGGCCTCGCGCTGATCAAGCGCCGGCACCACGCTCAGGCCGCGATCATCCTTCAGCGCGCGGCGCGCGAGGAGCCGGGCAAGGGCTCCATCCTGGAGCCGCTCGGTCGTTCCTACCACCACTCGGGCCAGTTCGAGCTGGCGCGCGAGACATTCGAGGCGCTGCTCGACGTCGACCCGTCGGCGCACTGGGCGCATTTCGCCCTGGCGGCCAGCCTGCGCAAGCTCGACCGCGTCCCGGAGGCGCGCACCCACCTCCGCCTCGCCGTGGCGCTATCGCCCGGCTCCAGCCTCTACCGCCAGGCCCTCGCCAAGGTCGATCCGCCCGAGACCTAGCCGCCCGCGCGGCCCGGTGATCGTCGTCCCGATGATCGCCGCACGAGCATTTCCAGGGGTTTCGGGGCATTTTCGGCCTACCGGGCCGGCCGACGGCGCAGTTGGACCCTACCGCCGCAGCGAATCGAGCTCGGTCACGCTCGCCCGTCCCTCCGCGACCGTACCCCGGCGCGGCGGACGCGCTGATGCGGCGCCCAAAGCCCCGGAAATGATCATCACGCGATCAACGCCGCACCGATCGATGGTGGAGTCGAGGCAGGGAGCCGCCCGGCGACCCAAGGCCCCACGGTCGACCCGAGTCCCCACGGTGCCGGTCAGCCCGCGGCCGCTCCTTGGAGGCGCGCGACCCACAGCAGGCCCACGATCGACTTCGCGTCGCGGATCTCGCCCCGCTCGCACATCGCGACCGCGTCCGCGAATGGCGTTGGATGGAGCTCGAGACGCTCGTCCTCGTCGGGCTGGAGCGCGCCATCGGCCGCGGAGGTGAGGTCCGTCGCGAGGTACAGGTGCATCAGCTCGCTGGTGAAGCCCGGCGCGGTATAGAAGCCGCCGAGGTAGCGCCACGTGCCGGCGCGCGAGCCGGTCTCCTCCTCGAGCTCACGAGCGGCCGCCATCGCGTGACCCTCCACGGAGCCGTCCGGCTCCAGATCCAGCGTGCCCGCCGGGATCTCCAGCAGCGGTCCGTCCGCCGCGTGGCGCCACTGACGAACGAGCAGCACGCGGTCCCGATCGTCGATCGCGACCATGCACACGCCGCCGGGATGCGCGGCGATCTCGCGGGTGGAGCGATGGCCGTCGGCGGCCTCGATCGTGTCGACCCGGAACTCGAGGATGCGGCCACGCCGGAAGACCTCCGACGAGATGAGCCGTTCGCGCAGTGGATCGTCGCCGTCGGGAGCCGGCGCCGGCGTTGGCTCGCTCCCGTCGGAGCCGTCGCTCACTCCGGCACCGCGAGGGTCGCGAGCGTCGACATGTCCGGCACCGTAAGGTTCGGCACCGCCTCGGCCGGCGGCGTCGCGCCGGCGCCGGGGCGATCGCCGCGCCGGTCCACCCAGACGGTCTTCAGGCCGAGCCGCTTCGCGGTGACGTGGTCGTGGAACAGGCTCTGGGCGACGTGCAGGATGCGCGACGGCGGGAGCCCGACACGCTCGAACATCAGCTCGAAGCCCCGCGGATTGGGCTTGTACCGCTTCGCCTGCTGGGCGGTGACCACCCAGTCGAACTGGAGCCCGAGCTTTGACTCGGACGCGGCGAACAGGTCGTCGTCGCAGTTCGTGATCACGCCGAGCTTGAACCGCGAATGGAGCCGCGCGAGCGCCGCGACGGAATCCGGGAACGCGGGCCAGTCCGCCACCGAGCCACCGAACGCCGCGACCTCCTCGGGCGTCGCGACCGTACCGAAGTGCCCGAGCATCTCGGTAAGCACCGTGCCGAGCACATCGCGATAGGGGCGGTACGGCCCCGCCTCGAGCGCCGCTTCATGGCGCGCGAACGCTGCGAGCACGTCCTCATCGGATTCGCTGACGCCGTGGGCCGCGAGCGGTGCCCGGAACGCGGCCAGCAGCCCGGCCTCCCAGTCGATCAGCGTGCCGTAGCAGTCGAAGGTCAGGACGTCGAAGTCGTCGAAATCGAGCTCGGTCATTCGGGTGGATGCTACGGGCGCGGGCAGGGTTTCGGCGTGCTGGTCGGCTCGGGGGTCGGCGACGCCGAGGGAGCGGGCCCGTCGAAGATCGTCCGGACGACCTCGCGGACGTGCTCGATCCCCGCGGTGTCCAGGCGCTGCGGGGTCTGCGGCGGCCAGAACAGGTACGTCTGGACGTCCGTCTTGTCGACACGCGCGGCAAGGGCCGCCAGGTCCCCGATGTCCTCCGGCGCGATCGTCGTCCACAGGTTGTCGCGGGCAATGTCCAGCAGCTCCGGCACGCGCGGGAGCATGCCGATGGGATCCAGTTGGCGGGCAAGCGACACGATCACCCGCTGCTGGCGGCGGTTCCGGCCGTAGTCGGAGTCTTGGTGGCGCGTCCTCGCGTATTCGAGTGCGCGCTCGCCGCTCAGCTTCTGGCAGCCGGCCCGGAAGTCGACCACCTTGTACCCACGGCCGTCCGGCAGCGCGTACTTGTCGTCATGGACGGCGAACGGGATGTCGATCCACAAGCCACCGATCGCGTCGATGACGTCCACGAAGCCGTTGAGGTTCACGGCGATGGCGCCGTCGATCGGGACACCCACGAGCTCCTGGATGGCGCCAGCAGTGGCGCGGAAGCCGGCTGCCTCGCCGCCGGGGAACTGCTTCGGATGCTCCATCGCGTAGACGTACAGGGCATTGAGCCAGCCGGGGAAGCGTCCGTCCTTGAACGCGCCCGCGCTCTCCGGCGGGAGCGGGACGTTGCCCGTGTATCGCCACAGGGAGAAGAGCGCCACGCGACCCGTGGCCACCTCCACGCTCAGGACGTTGATGCTGTCCATGCGTGCCATCCAGCGGCCGGGACCTGCGTCGCTGCCGATGAGCAGCAGATTCAGCCGCCCGTCCGCGGCCCACTGCGGCACCGGCTCCGGAGTGGCGGTGGGGGGCGGTGGCTCGGTCACCGGGCCGGTCGGGACGACGCCGGGAGTGGGCGTCGGCCTCGGGGCAAAGCTGGCCGCCGGGATCTCGAAGCCGCTGCTCGGCCTGGCGAAGATCGCCGCGGTCGCCTGGTAGGCCCGCACGCCCACCAGCTCGATCACGCCGTACAGCGCCACGACCGCGCCGAGCGCGACGATCAGGAGTGGCGTGCCGAGGCCGCGGCGGCGGGGTGGTGCCGGCTGCTGACGGGCAGCCATGCGCCTGCCCAGGCGGAACGCGTCGAGGATCGCGCCGAGGTGGTACGCCCCCATCGCGACCACGAGGACGAGGACGCCGACGAGGACGCCCGGGCTGAGGATCGTGTCAATCGCGCCGTACCGGTCGAGGATGACCGCAGCCGCGGCGATGACCAGGATGCCGACGAAGGGCAGGGCGATCAGGGCCCCGCGGCGTCGTGCCCCGAGCCGAACCTGCCCGAGGCCCGGGAGCAGGGCGGACAGCAGCGCGGCGATTCCTGGTCGGCTTGGGTCGGGCTTGGTCATGGCGGCGGATGCTACTTCCGCGGGCAGGGTTTCGGAGTGGCGGCCGGGGTCGGCGAGGGCGACGCCGCCGGTTCGTCGAACACCGTCGCGACGCGGTCGCGGATCTTCTGGACCGCCTTCGCGTTCAGGTACTCCGGGTACGTGGGCGGCGAGAACTGGATCGTCTGGATGTCGTGGGTGTCAACGCGCGCGGCAACGACGGCGAGATTCGCGATCTGGTCCATCGGGATCGTCGTGAACAGGTTCTCCTGGGCGATGTCGAGCAGCTCCGGGACGCGCGGCAGGAGGGCAATCGGGTCCAGCTGCCGCGCCACCGCGACGAGCACGCGCTGTTGCCGCTGCATGCGGCCATAGTCGGAATCCATGTGGCGCGACCGCGCGTACTCCAGCGCCACCTCGCCGCTGAGCTTGCGGCACCCGGCGAGGATGTTGATCGTGATGTAGCCGGTGCCGTCCGGCAGCGGGTACTTGTCGTCGCGGAGGTTGTAGGGAATGTCCACCCACAGCCCGCCGACGGCATCCACCAGGTCCACGAAGCCGTTGAGGTTGATGACGATCGCCCCATCCAGCGGCACGCCCACGAGCTCCTGGACCGCGCCGGTGACGGCGCGGAAGCCGCGCGCGTCACCACCCGGGAACTTGCTCGGATTCTGCATCGCGTAGACGTACAGCGCGTTCAGGAACTGGGGGAACACGCCGCCCTTGAAGGCCGCGGCGCTCTCCGGCGGGAGTGGCACGTTGACGATGTTGCGCGGGACGCCGAACAGGGCCGCGCGCCCGGAGCCAACGTCGATGCTGAGCATGATCATCGTGTCCGTGCGCGCCATCCAGCGGCCGGGCCCGGCGTCGCTGCCGATGAGCAGGAGGTTCAGCCGCCCGTCTGCCTCCCACGCCGGAACGGGGACGGGCGTGGGGCTCGGCGGCGGTGGGGCGGTGACTGGTCCCGTCGGGACGACGCCGCTGGTGGGGCTGGGGCGCGCCGAGAAGCTCGCCTCGGGGATCTGGAACCCGGTGTCCGGCTTGACGAAGATCGCCTCCGACGCCTGGTAGGCGCGGACGCCCAGGTACTCGATGACGCCATAGAACCCGATGACGCCCGCCAGGGCGACGAGCAGGAGCGGCGTGCCAAGCACGCGACGGCGCGCGACCGGCGGATCCTGCGTTGCGGCGAGGCGGTTGCCGAGCCGGAATGCGTCCACGATCGCGGCCAGGTGGTAGACAGACAGCACGATCACGACGACGAGGACGACAACCAGGACGCCCGAACTCAGGAGCGTGTCGAGGGCAGCCTTGGGGTCGAGAAGCAGGGCTGCGGCCCCGGCAACGAGGAGGCCGAGGAACGGGAGGGCGATCAGCGCACCGCGCCTGCTCGCGCCCAGGCGGGCCTGGCCAAGACCGGGAACGAGGGCCGAGAGGAGCGCCGCGATCCCTGGTCTGCTCATCGGGAGGGCAGCGTAGCCCGAATTCGGGCAGGCGCTAGGATCGACCCGTGATCCGCGCGCTGCCGGCCCCCCGACCGCGCCGCTCGCTCCCCATCCTGACGATCCTGTGGACCGCGCTGCTGGCAGCGGCTTGCACCACGTCCCCTTCGCCCGCGCCCTCGTCCCGCGCGACGACCATCCCGAACGGGACGCCGGGGCCGATCCAGACCACGGGCGCGAGCGAGTCCACGGGTCCGATCCAGTCACCCCTTGCCTCGGGCGGCCCGACGTCGACCGTCCGGATCTACCTGGCCCTCGGCAGCTTCACCGGCAACGGTGGGCTCGTGCCCGTGGAGCGCAAGGTGCCCGTCGAGCCCGGCGGGGCCGCCGAGCTGGCCACCATCGTCGCGCTCCTCGCAGGCCCGAACGACATCGAGCTCGGCGCGACACCCGCGATGTACACGCTCATGCCCGAGGGAACACGGCTGCTCGAGCTGCGCGTCGATGACGGGATTGCGACGATCGACTTCTCCAGCGAGTACGAATCGGGTGGGGGATCGGCGTCGGCGAAGGGCCGGCTCGCCCAGGTCGTGTACACGCTCACCCAATTCCCGCACATCACCGGCGTGCGCTTCGAGATCGATGGGACGCCCGTCACGACCTTCAGCGACGCCGGGCTGGACCTCAGCGCACCGGTCGATCGAAGGACCTACACGGATCAGCTGCCGGCGATCTTCATCGACCGGCCCGCCTGGGGCGGGACGCTCGCGAATCCGGCCCATCTCGCGGGTCTCGCGAACGTCTTCGAGGCGACCTTCCGCTTCCGTCTGGTCGATGCGGCCGGACGCTCCCTCGCCGACGGACCCCTGACCGCCACCTGCGGCACGGGCTGCTGGGGCGAGTGGGCCGTGACCGTCCCCTACGCCGTGCCCACGCGTGGACCCGGCACGCTCCAGGCCTGGGAACCCTCGGCCGTCGACGGCTCGCCCACGAACCTGACCGAGTACCCGGTGACCCTTACGCCATAGCGCGGGCGTCGCCGCTACATCATCGGGAGGTGTCGCGGGTTCTCAGCATCCTGTCATTGGGGAGGCCCAACTTGCTCCACAACGGACCGCCACGAACGACCGGCGGCCGGAGCAACGGAGACGACATGGACGACTACACCTTGCCACCCGAGCAGGTCCAGGCGGTGGCGCCTGCCCGATCGGGTCACGCGCCGTGGGCGCGGATCAGCCTGCTCGGGATCGGCGCCGCGGCCATCATCGCGGCCGTGATCCTGGCCTTCGGGATGACCGCCGCGCCGAAGAGCATCCTCGCCGCAGGAACCACCGACACGACCACCCCGGGCACCGTCCAGACCCTGAACGGCGGCGGGGGCGGGCCGGGCTTCGGCCATGGCTTCGGCGGAATCTCGATTGCGGCCATCAGCGGCTCGAGCATCTCGCTCGCGACGGCCGACGGCTGGACCCGGACGATCACCGTCGACAGCGGGACGACGTACTCCAGGAGCGGCGACACGATCGCCCTCGCTGACCTCGAGGTCGGCGACCAGGTCAACTTCCGCCAGACCAGGGAGACGGACGGCTCGTTCACGATTGACTCGGTCGCGATCATCCCGCCCCACCTCGGTGGCGAGGTCACCGCGGTGAGCGGCTCCACCATCACCGTCAAGCAGCGTGACGGCACCACCGGCACGATCACGGTCAACGGCTCCACGACGTACGACGTTGCAGGCGCCACCGCGGCGCTCGCCGACATCAAGGTGGGCATGTTCCTCGTTGCCGAAGGCACGGAGAGCAGCGACTGGTCGCTGACGGCTGCGGCAGTCCGAGCCGGCACCCAGGGCGATCACGGCCCCGGCGGCCGCGGGTTCCACGGCGGCCCCGGCGACCCGAACGACAACCCGGACGCGACCGCGGCGCCGAGCGCCACGAGCACGGCCGGCTGACCAACCTCGCCAATCACGGGGCCGGCTCAGCCGGCCCTCTCCACCATCGGAATCGAACAGCCGGGCGGGATCTCCCGCCCGGCTGTTTGCGTTCGTCGCGGCCCGCCGAGGGCGAGCCATGCTTCCTAGCGGACCCGGATGGGGATGCTCTTGATCACCGTCGGACCCTGGGTCGACACATACCAGATCTCGAAGTCGCCGGTGGCGTCCGGTGCCGTCAGCGTGCCGGGGTTCCCGGCATTCGTATTGAAATAGGACAGGTACGCGCTCGGCTCGGAGCCAACCGGCACGATGGTCACGTAGTCACCTGGGCCGTTTGGACCGGTCCACGTCACCTGGAACTGCGCCGCCTTGGCAACCTCCGCCGGGGCGGTGAGCGTCGCCGACGTCGCCGTCACCGCGATCGGGCGCCGGATCTGGATGACGGCCTCGGTGCCGGTGACGTACCAGAGCTCGTAGCTGCCTGCCTCGATCGGGGCGACGAGCTTTTGTGGGGTCCCGCCGCTCGTATTGAAGTACTTCTCGTTCGTCCACTTCTCGGCGCCCAGTTTGACGATCGTCACGTAGTCGCCCGGGCCATTCGGGCCGGTCCAGGCGACGTCGAACTCCTTGTTCGCCTCCACCGATGGCGGGGCATCGAGCGTTCCAACGAAGGCGAGGATCTTCAGCGGCCGCCGCGCGAGGATCTCCTTCGAGGCGCCGGCCACGTACCACAGCTCGTAGTCACCCGGCGTGTTGGGCGCGAGCAGCTTCTGGGGGGTGCCGCCGCTCGTATTGAAATAGTCCTCGTTCGTCCACGCGGTGGCGCCCAGCTTGACGACGGTGACGTAGTCGTTCAGCGCGTTCGGGCCGGCCCAGGCAACGTCGAATTCGGCACCCGCCTGGACCTCGGACGCGGCGTCCAGGGCTGGGTCGCCGGTCGAGCCCTGTGTCGCGACCGGCGGCGAGGTCACGACGGGTGAAGTCGGCAAGCCGAGGGTTGGCGCCGTGGCTGGGGTCGGGGTGGCCGCGCCACCGCCGCCGCACGCCGCGACGAGGATCATGATTCCGAGGCCTGCACCAAGCGAGGCCCGAACGGAACTGCGGTGCATCGTGTCTCCTCCCCGGTCACGGCATTGATTTCCGGCCGTGCGCGCATGGTACGCATGGTGGGGGAGTGCGTGGGGTGGCCTATGGGGGTCGAACCCATAACCTGCGGAACCACAATCCGCTGCTCTGCCGGTTGAGCTAAGGCCACCGCGGGTCCCGGAGTGTACCGCTAGGCCACCTCGGACGGCTTGCGGCCGCTGGTTCGGAAGCTCGGCTGCGGGTCGCGCGTCCGGATCGCAAATCGGTCGTCCGATGGCGCCAGGGCGGCGACGGTTGCCGCGTCGCCGGTCACCAGCGCCGCGAGGTATTGGCCGACCACCGGGCCGTGCTTGAACGCGTGGCCCGTACCGCCACCGGCAATCCACGCGTTCGTGAGCGCCGGATGCCGGTCGATGACGAAGTGCGCGTCCGGCGTGACCTCGTAAAAGCACGTCCAGGTCTTCACGACGGGCTGCTCCGCGACCGCCGGAAAGCGGCGCCGCAAGATCGCGCGGGATGCCTCGATGGTCTCGTCCGCGACGAGCCGCGCGGAATCGTCCGGTCGCTCAAGCGGCCCGAGCCAGTCCGGGCAGGCCTTGAGCCCGACGCCGTCGAACGACGGAAAGCCGTAGAACGAGCCCTCGAAGTCGATCCACACGGGCATCGACCCCGGACCGTAGCGGGCATCGCCGGCCGGCACGGCGAACTGGAGCACGTCCTGGCGATGCGGCTCGATCATGTCGCCAAGGAGCGCCGGGAACAGGTCCGGCAGCCACGGTCCGCAGGCGAACACGAATGCGTCGGCAACGAGCGTGCGGCCGTCGACTAGTTGGACGGATTCGAGGGCATCGCCACCGGACGAGGCGCCGGGCGAGGTATCCGGCGGCTCCACGCGACCGGTAATGACCGTGCCACCCTCCGCCAGGAACGCGTCGATGGTCGCGGTCACGGCGGGCAGCGCGAGCAGGGCGCCCGCCTCCGGCTCGAACAGCGCCCAGGGCACGCCTTCGGGATTCATCACGGGCACACGCGCCGCGAGCTCGTCCTGGGACCACCGCTCGAACGGGATCCCGAGCGCCGTCAGGGACGCGAGCGACTCCGCCTCGAACGACTGGCCATCGCTGGCGAGCCACACGACGCCTGCCGGCACGAAGAGCTGGCGGCCGGTCCCGCGCTCCAGCTCCCGCCACTGGGCGAGCGCCCGCCGCTGCCAGAACGGGTAGTGGCGATCCGGGCCGTGACTGCTGCGGGTGATGCGTGATTCGTCGCCGGAGGACCCGAGTCGGTTGCCGGGACCGTGCCGGTCCACGAGCGTCACGGCATGCCCGGCGCGCCGCAGCCAGCGCGCTGTCCAGGCGCCCATGACCCCGGCTCCGACGACGACGACGTCCATGCCGCGGATCGTAATGCGTGGGGTGTGGTGAGGTTACGTGTGGCTCGTGGTACGCATGGTCGGAGCGGTCGGGACCATGGGGCGGGAGCGTGCAGCAGGGGGCGGGGCGACAGTCCCCGTGCTGGGCCAGAGGCTGCCCGGCAGGCCCCCATTGCGCGAGCGAGCAGGAGCGAATGCAGCACCACACGCATCCCCGGAGGGCCACCCGCCGCGCGCCGCTCGGGATCGCGCTCATCGTTGCCGCGCTCGTGGCCCTCAGCGCCCCGACCGCCGCC